>JBDTXR010000390.1:0-8799 GCA_040006075.1 Byssovorax sp.
AGACGGCGGCAATTGCTGCATAGTGAGACTGTCCACCGAAACGGGGGAGGATCAGGGGAACCTTCGACAATCGCCGTCGAGTGACGATCCAGCCGCCCCATACGGCTACATTGCGACCCCTCAATTCAATGTTCTGGAACGGGCGCATAACACATTGCACGCTCGCCGTTTCTGTGCGATGCGTGGATGGCGGCAGAGTTACCCAGTGAATGCACGCGAAGCGCACGATCAGGCCGTCGAGAAGCTCGCCAGCGAGTACGCTGCGATGGGGCATCCCCTACGAGTACGCTCGTGGAACGGCTCGTGTCCGAAGGGCAGGTCGAGCAGGATGACTTTGTTCCGGTGCGTGATGCGATCGAGCTGAGGAATGCGGTGGCGCACGGATCTCTTGATCTGCCGGCGGCCAGCGAGGCCGTGGAGCGGCTCTTGATCAGCGCGCGTTGCCTGCTTGCAGGTGACTGAGCCCGAGATGGCGCCATGACGCGCGTGTCGACTTGCTTGTCAGTATTTGCCTATCCGTGAACGAGCTGGTTTCAATGTACGTTCCCCAGTCTTTCCACGATCCGCTCGCCCAGTTCTTCTGCATACGCGAAGCCGATCGGCAGGCTTGGAGCTGCTCCGGCGGCGGCGACCTCTTCCGGGCGGTAGCGGGCACAGCCGCGCTTGACTTGCTCATTCACAGCCTCGACGTGCTTCTCGTCGACCCCTTTCTTGCGAAGCACCCCTACAATGTATTCTTGCCACTCTCGATCTTTCTCGCGTTCAGGCCATTCCATTAACTGGAGCAGTGGTATCCCATACGAGGCGAACATCGCCAGAACGAACGTCGCGCAGGTCAGTCCGTGGCCAGTCTCGTCCATGAATTCGCCGGTATTGATATCGAAGCCATCGCCGTCATAGCGAAGTGCGTAGGCAATGCCGCGCTCAGGCGACGCATATCTGTCTGCGACTTTCTTGCAAAGGCCAGCGAGAACATAGCCTAACTCAGGTTCAATTGGCGGCGTGACCCATAGATAGCCCGATTCTACAGGCGCTGACGACAGAACGTAGTGCCACGCAAGATCGAGGAGATTTGTGCCGGATTCGGGATCGTCTGGGTTGTTGTAGACGATTCCAATGTGCCGTTGCTCTGCGCTCACTGCTTTGATCGCAAGCGCGACGCTCTGGATTGTTTCGAATGGAACAGCGGCGGGATCGTTCAGGCGGGCAAGCGCGGCATCCATACAGTCTTCACCTCAGGCGGCCCAGCAGCGCGACAACCCTATCAGGGCTCTCGCGCTGCAACTTGTTCTCGAGTCTACGGTAAAACCCGTCACGCTCTTCCAGCGCGGATCTCGCGCGGAACGTCTCCATCAGGAATGCGAGCGCAACCTCGGTAAACAACAGCTCGACATCGACTCGTCTCAGGAGGTCGTTGCACGTCGGTACGTCGCGCAGGAACAACAGCTCATCGAATGTGTAAAGCACCAGGTCCACCGCGGGCCCGCGCTTCCCGGCAGTGCACAGTCGATACAGATCTTCGAGCCACTTCTCTGGGCTGGGAACCGGAACAAGCCGCTTTCCCACCTCTTCCGCTGGTTTTCCGGGCTTGAACGTCTCCGGGCGTCGCCGTTGGGAGAGCCCCCGGCGCGCCGGGTGGGGCCTCGAGATGGGCCGCCACTTGAGAGGCACTGCCGCAGGCGCCTGGAAGCGCCTCTTGTCGGGGATGAGCATTACTCTGCTCCTTCCAGCCCGAGCTGCCTGCGCAGCTTCCGCACGTCATCGTTGAGGCGCAGGCGGCCCTGGGTGAAAACTTCCCGCAGCGGACCGAGCTCGTCGATCCGGTTCTTGGGCAGCAAGCCTTCAACCCCGAGTGCCTCACCGAAGTGCTCGCGGATAACTTCGCGCAGCTCCGATTCTCGGCTCGACGCGTAGCGGTTCAACACGATGTCGAGGTGTGGCAACTCGGGCTTGTGGCCGATCAGATACTCGAGCGCGAGAACAAGGTCGTTGCGATCCGGCGTGGATACCAGCAACGGCTTGCCCTTCCAGGTGACGCCGCCTTGGTTCCACGTCGGGAATCCGGAGGGGAACGGGGTGTCGTTTTTCAAGCTCGACAAGAGCACGAGCGCCTCGTGAGCGAAGCCGAACAGGCCCGGAGGAAGATCAATCACGACATCGGTGAGCGTCTTCATCTGCTCGCTCATCCCATCGAGGAGCCACATCAGGCGGGAGAGCCAGGTGAACGGTTGCTCCCGGTAGAGCCAGCCGAGCGCGATTGCGATCTCTCTCTCGCAGGGCGAAGAGGGGAGGTACCAGACCTTGTCGTCCCGATCTTCATGTCTCCAGAGCAGAGCTTCCACCTGGCATTCGGAGTTGTCGCTCTTCTCGTAGATGAGGATGTCGTTGAGGAAGGGCGGCGCGGGCGGCTGTCCTTCCCATTGCATATCCTTGCGCGCGTTCCGCTGCTTGATGGTCTCCGCTCGCGTCAGGTGTCGCCCGGTCGGCGCGGCGTCGAAGTCCAGGTTCCCATCGGGCAGGCGTGCAACCTCGGGCGCGCATAGCCGCAGCCCGTCCGCGAGCGAGGTGCCCGTCAGATCGGCGTCGAGAAGGACGCACGTGCGGCCCTCGTTGGCGAGCAAGCGGGCGGTCGCCACCGCGAGGGTTGATTTGCCGACGCCTCCCTTGGCCGAACAGAAGACGCGCAGGGTGATGGTGCGACCGCTCATATTTCCGAGCCTACGACAGTCGGAGCAGGGTGAGAAGCCGGAGCATACGTTCTTCGCCTTCGTAGGGCGGGCGCAGCGCAAGTCGTCGCAGGATGCCCTGTGCGACGGGGATGCTCGCCGGATTGCCCGTAATGATGACCCGTGCGAGGCCTGAAGCAAACGCCACGGGATCGATGCCGTCGTGCTCTTTGGGGATCGCCTCCACCACCGCGAGGACTCGATCCGCTTCTGCTTCTAGGCGGTCCGCGGCGACGAAGGAGAGGGCGGCAAGGTAGCTGCCGAACGCCGCGGGGGCAGCCGCGTTGGCGAGGTTGTCGAAGAGGAGGTCTTTAACCTCTCTTTCCAGATGAAGCGCGCCCGCGCCATAGAGCTCAGTAAATCCGAGCCATATCCATTTGTCCGCCTGCGGAGCGAGCTTATCCTTCATATCCAGCGAACGGAGATAGTCCTCAAACGCAACCTTTTCCTGCGACGATAGGTTCTTCGCATGATTCGTGGCGACCGCGACGAGATCGCTCGCCAGCGACCAGCTCACCCGTTCCCCGACGGCCTTATTTCGAGGCATATCTTGCAGCCATCGGAGGCGGACTTCCGCTGGCATGCCGAAGAACGCCTCGCTGTGGAGTTGCAACAAAGCCTTGAGGGCCAGATCGGGAACGGCCCCTGATCCATGCCAATCGAGACAGGAAGGGGCGTCACCGCGAGCGCGAAGAGCGCGCTCGTCGTCGGTGAGCGGGCGAGTGGCCAGTTCGGCGAGGACGGCTTCCAGCGCCGACGAGGTGACTGCGCGAGGGGTTTCTTTGGCATCGTTGGGTCCGTCAGGGAGCTGCGTGCGCAGCTCATCCATGACGCTATAAGCGTACAGGACAGCAGCGAGGCGGTGATTCAGTCGACCATCGTCGAACTGGAAGGGGTTGAGCAGATCGCTCGTATCTTCTGAGAACGGGGCCGGCGGCGGTGAAATCCTGCGCAGTGCCGCCAATCCGGCATGGCGTGCGTCGGGCGGCATGGCGTCGAGCTGAGCAACGAGCCATTGGAAAAGACGGTAAGTAAGCCAGAGCCTATCCTTGAACGACAGGACTTGCGACAACGATAGGTCGGATACGACGCGTCCGCAGAGACGCAGAAGACCTGCCTCGGACTGGGCGAAGGTTTCAAAGGTTTCAAGTGCGGGAGCGGATGTGACCGCACCGAGCACGGTCACGAGCCGCTCGGGGAGCCGCTCACGCAGGTCGATCTCGCCCTCGGGAAGAACCACATAAGGTCGGCGGACGGCGGCCACGCGCAGGAAATAGATGTCGCCAATGAGACGCGTAACCGGCTCTGCATGCGGTTGATCTAGGCGTTGGAGCGCACCCGTGACCTCTTCTCCATATTGAGACGCGTCGAGGCTAAGGCGCAAGCCGAGCATGATAGCCGGCAGGACTCCCGGGACGCCGCACGCCTGGTCGCACAGCTCCCATTTGTCCGCTCGATCGTGCCATGCTCCGCCATCTTCGAACCGCGCACTCAGGATGTCGAATAATGACGCCTCGGCGGACAAGGCTCCCGGTGGCTCTGAAAGCATTTTGCGTAGATGCTCAGTCGTGCCGGGAAACTCGCCAAGTTGTCGTCGATGGACCCATGAGCTGATAACCGTCGGATCCTCTCGTACGAGACGCCACGGTGCTGTCGTGGTCATGCGCGCATAGTCGCGACGCAGCAACTTATCCTCCGGGCGCGTAGCGAGTTCTTGGAGTAAGCCGTAGGCGCGGCCGTCGTGAGGCCCCTGATGCCACGCGAGATCCCGGGCGAAAGTCACGGCCGCGTCACGACTGACCCGTAGAAAAACAGCTTCCACCGGAACCACCACGACCTCTCCGTCGAAGGAAGGATAGCTTATGTGCGCCTCGTTGAATCCAACCTTGTCTGGATCCGCGCTGACCAATGCCGCCCCGTGCTCGAGGATGCGCTCGACGCTGCGCTCTTCACCCGCGCCACCCGGCCATACGCGCGCGAGAGGTTTATGGACCCAGTCAGCTGAAAGCGTTGCGGGGGCCTGGAGCTCCGGTTCCATGAGGGTTGTGCGGCGCGCCCGTATTGGCAGAATCATTGGTGCCGCAGCGTGGCGTGGCGGGCCCTCCAGGTCGGAGAACTCCACCATCTTCATCCAGATCCATCGCACGGCCCGACCGTAAGCCGCGCGCCGTGTCCCATCCGGTCCTACCCAACCGGCAACGCAAGCCCAGAATTTCCCTACCGGCGAGGCATCGGAGAGCTCGACGACCTGATTGTCGGTAGTTGTTGGCTCGAACGAAAAATTCGCCTTGGTGAGCGCGAATCCACCGGCGAATTGGATCACAAGCTCAAGCAAGCCGCCGGAAGTAAGGCTGTCAACCTTCTCGGCACGATGGAGGAGAAGACTCGCAATCGCCTCTCGTTCCGCACTGTCATCGCGAAAGGCTTCCCACGTGGCTCTTGCGAACGTGTCGGCGATGCAGACGCGGGCGAGCGCCGCCCCGAGGTGCGCCGGTTCGCGCGCAACGCGCTCCAGGCCATCGAGCGCGTGCGGAAGGCTATGGAGTGACATATCGCTTCCGCGGTTCGGGAGCGCTTCGTCCCTGATAAAATCGCCGGCAAAGTCGACCAGCTCGGCGGCTACCAGCGCATCGGGAAACCCAAGCGTTGCGAGCTGATAGAGAAGCTCGTTGCGGTGCTTGGACTCTGAGAGTAAGGATCGCACCAGCCGTGGTAAGTGAACCACGCGGTCGGAGGCTTGGTCGAGTCTCTCGCACAGCGATGTGAAGTGTTCCCCGTCCCGGAACGCGAGCCGCAGCAGAAATTGGGGCTCGTCCCCGAGTTTTGATGTCACGCGATAGTCTGCGACGAGCAGCCACCGAGTGGAGCTTTCGGCGATGGCTTCGCGATAAGCCAGCGTGCGAGCGAGGTGGGTCCGCTTATGTGTGATGCCAGCGAGATCGGGATCCGTGTCGCGCGGCAGGGGCAGATCGGGAATCTGCGGTCGCTCGATGAGATCCACGAGTCCGTTGGCAATACCGGCCTTTATGCTTCGTTCTAGATCGGCAGCGAGCTGGGCATCCGCCTGCGGCTGCGGATCCTCACCACGTTGAAGTTCGACGGCGGACTCCACGATCCTCCACCAGACGTCGCTGAACACGAGCAGCCGCCCTCCGCCACCAAGGACTTTGAGAAGTTCGGAGAGCAACCCCAATTTTTGCAGGAGCAAAAGCTCCAACTCGCCGACGAGAAACCGCTTGCCGGGCAAATCAAGGCGTGACGACTGATATGAGGGGATCGGTATCGGCGGTGAGAAAGAGCCCGGTCCTGCTGTGTCGTCGCAGAAACTGGTGACCCACGTAGCGGCATGTCGGTCCGTCAGGCCGCAGAGCGTCTCGAAGGCGAGCTGGCCATTCCGATAGGCCTCGAGCGCGCCTGCGTTGTTCAGGGGGTGAAAGTTGAGGAGCAGGTTCGTCGGCTTGTCAGTCGCGGCGAGATGGATCTCGCCAGATCCTTGCCCCGGTTTCCAGTTCGGATTCCTCAAGTAGCTGACATTCGCGTCGCCTCCCTTACGCGCAGGCGGGCTATGGCGGATTGCGCGTTCCAGCGCGCGTAGCCATGGCTCGATGCAATCGGACGACGCAAGCAACACCCCTCGGAGCCCTGCCGCGCCAGCCTTCGCTCGCTGACGAAGCCCGTCGATATCGATCCAGAACGGCGTAGGTAGCACCGCTCCAAGAGCAGCTCGTAGCTCGTCCAGCACCGGCCCCACGTCGCTATCGCCGTAGCCATATCCCACGAAGAGAAATTGACTGGGCGCCTGCACCAGCGTCCGTAGCCGCTCCTTCCACGCACGCGCGGCCGTGTTCCTGGTGCGGAGGTAATCCTCGCTCGATAGTACGATAGACTTTGGGTGCTTGTGGTCGATGTCACCGTGCAGCTTGAGCACTTGCCCGACCGTGAGACGGCGGAGCCCATCGATGTCGGAGAGCACGACGACGGCCGGCGGCGTGTTCATCCGCTCTGCGAACGCCGCTTCCAGAAGGGCGTCGTAGTTCGTGGTGAGGAATGTCGCGCCGGGTAGCTCCGCCAGAGCCCGATGGATCGGCCCGGGCGATGCCACCGAGCGGCGCAAGACGCCGGCGATCCCGGCCGCGAGACCCTCCTCCCCTAGCAGCTGGCGGAGCAGCGACGCCTTCAGCAGCTCCTCGCCGTCCGTTCGGAACCACTCGGCTGCTTCATCCAGCTCGTCGTGCCGGGTGAGCGGAAGGATCGTGCGCGCGTGATCCAGGAGGAGGTCGAGCAGGCCCTTCCAGCTCGGTAACCCGGTCCCGAGGTTCGCGCCTGGGCCCACCACCACCACCAGGCGCCCACTTGCTCCGGCCTCGACGAGCTCGTGCGGCACTTGCTCAAGGTTCGGCGTCGCAGGGGTCTCCATCGGGCGCGACGGTACCACGCTCCCGTGGTTCTTCGTCACCCTCGGCTGCGTTGGATGACCGGGCATTTCGTCGCGGCGGCCAGGCTCGCCCCTTCGGTAGCCAGGCGGCTGGCCCGGGTGATCGCGGCGCCCTCTCGAACCGCGCCAGCAGAGGTGCCGCTGGCCAAGGGCTACGAGCACCTCTCCGTCCCCATCGCCGCGGTCGGATCACTTTGTTCTTGCACTTCTTCCTGACCTCTCAGACTCTCCCCGTAAGGAGGATCTCACCTTGTAAGTCCCGGCCTCGAAGACCCCGGTAGCCCGCTGCGTCCAGCTCGCCCTCTACTGCGGCCAGATGCTCTCCAAGTTCCCCCAGAACCCCACCTTGGCCCAGCTCGCCATCAAGATGGACACCGCCGGAGCCGTCCTCGACGACGTCCAGACCAAGTACATCACCGCGGTCAAAAGCATCATCCGCGCTCGCGTCGATGTGAAGTTCGCCGACTGGTCCGCGGACAACGTCGTTCGCGTGGCCATGCGAGCAGCCGAGATGGCGGACGGTAAGGTCGGAGGCCCGATCGCCTCCAAGCTGTTTCCCAGCGGCATCACCCCGATCATCAAGCCAATCGGCGCAACCCAGGTCCAGGAGATGCACGATCTCGAAGGCTGGTATGACGTCGTCCTCGCCATCTGGCCCGACGCCGCGGTCGAGAAGTCGAAGGTCGTCGCTGCGCGTAAGGTCGATGAAGACGCGCTCAACGCTCGGCGCGATGCCCTCCAGAACGCGAGCAATGCGCGCACGGCGCGAGACCTCACGAAGGAAGACTTCCTCAGCGTGTATGCGGAGATCGGCGCCCGCGTGAAGGCGGAGTATCCCCGCGAACGCAAGATGCAGGATCTCTTCTTCGACGACGTGAGCTCCGCAGGGCAAGACACGCCCGCCGACGAGCCCAGCGCCGTGACGTCGACCGCCGCCACCGAAGGCGTCGATCCGACGGGCTGACGTTCCCTCGACGTTGCTTCGATGCCGCGCGCGTCCTGGCGCTTGCCCGGCGCCGCAGCGGCTCACTCGTCCGCCCCTCGCGCGGCCTAACGTCGCCGTTTCCGCCGCCTCATCCGGCATCGGCTAGGGAGCGCCGCACCGTTGCTGGGGCCATGCCGAAAATCCAGGCGACCCTCCTGCTACGCTGCGGGCCCCTGCGCGGACCTTGCTCGCGCCGCCTGCCGCATGGCTCGGCACGCGTCCCGGTCCCGCGCCGCGCTCGCGCAAGCGTTCGCCCAGCTCACCCAGCAAATTCACCGCCGCATCGGGCGCGCCCAGGCCCCCGGACTGCCGCTCATCCGCTGCGCGACAGGCGCCCAGGCTTGCAGCGCCAGCTCCTGAATCGCCACGAAATCATGCGGATCGAAGCGCACGAGCTGCCCGGTCCGGACCACCAGCTCCCGTTGCAGCCAGCGCCGCTCCACCGGGGTGACCGGCCAGGCATCCAGCTCCCAGAGCGATACCGTGGGAGTGTAGGGCGAGCCCCTCCGATACCGGGCCGTGAGCCGATACGAAGCCCCCTTCTCGACCCAGTACGCTCTCCACCGATCGGCCTTGATCGTGGGTTGCGTCGCCGTATCCCCCGCTCCCTCCGAGGGTCGATCCCGGGAGTCGCTCACCATCCGTGACAGCGA
>JBDTXR010000391.1:0-8799 GCA_040006075.1 Byssovorax sp.
TCCGCCCCGGGATGACGGCCACGGTGTCGATCCGCACCGCCGAGGTGAAGGACACCACGCGGCTCCCCAACGCCGCGCTCCGCTTCAAGCCCACGCCGCCGGTCGACAAGGACGGGAAGAAGATCCCGCAAGATCCGCTGCCGCCGCTCGCCGCGCACAAAGGCCGCATTTACGTGCTCAGCGACGAGACCCCGGGCGCCGAGAAGGTGGTCATGAAGGAGATCGACGTCGGTATCACCGACGGGATCACCACCGACCTCAAGACCGATCTCACCGGGCTGAAGATCGTGGTCGACGAGACCGACGATCCGAACAAGAAAAAGGGGCCGTTCTGAGCATGTCTGCCGCAGCAGCACCCTCCTCGCGCCGCGAGGGCCCGCCCCTCGTCGCGTCCCCCGACGACATCATGTTCCTCGACGGGATCACCAAGGACTACGTCACCGAGGCCGTCACGGTGCACGCGCTCCGGCGCGTCGATCTCACGATCAAGCGCGGCGAGTTCGTGGCCATGGTCGGCCAGAGCGGGTCGGGCAAGAGCACGATGATGAACATCATCGGGTGCCTCGATCGGCCCACGCAGGGCCGCTATTTGCTCGACGGGATCGACGTCACCCACCGCAGCAACGACGCCCGCGCCGTGGTCCGCAACCGGCTGATCGGCTTCGTCTTCCAGGGGTTCAACCTCTTGCCGCGCACCACCGCGCTCGAGAACGTGGAGCTCCCGCTGGTGTACCGCGGCGTCTCGTCCGGCGACCGGGCCAAGCGGGCGCTCAAGGCGCTCCAGTCCGTCGGGCTCGCCGATCGCCTGCACCACACGCCGAACCAGCTCTCCGGCGGCCAGCAGCAGCGCGTCGCCATCGCCCGCGCGCTCGTGACCGAGCCGCCGCTCCTCCTCGCCGACGAGCCCACCGGCAACCTCGACACGCGCACCAGCTACGAGGTCCTCGGGCTGCTCCAGGAGCTGAACCGCAACCACAACATCACCATCGTCCTCGTGACCCACGAGCCCGACATCGCGGCTTGCGCCAGCCGCGTCATCAACATGCGCGACGGCCGCGTGCGCGACGACACCTACAACAAGGAGCCGGTCGACGCGCTCAAGGCGCTCGCGGATCTCCCGCCGGTGGAAGAGTAGCGGGCCGGGGGCGCGCGCGATGAAGTCGTATTTCAACGCCATATTCCTCGCGTTCCGGGCCATCGCGCGATCGAAGCTCCGCGCCGCGCTCACCGTGCTCGGCATCCTCATCGGCGTCGCCGCCGTGGTGATCGTCGTCGCCCTCGGCACCGGGACGCGCGATCTGATCACCGGGAAGTTCGCCACGCTCGGCGCCAACATCATCTTCATCTTCCCGCAGTCGACGCAGTCGTCCGGGGCCAAGCAGTCGGGCGGCGGGCGCATGACCGAGGCCGACGGCGAGGCCATCGCCAAAGAGGCGCAGAGCGTCGCCTCGGTCGTGCCGTGGAACGTCGCCGGGGGACAGGTGGTCTTCGCCGACAAGAACTGGCCGACCCAGATCATGGGCACCACCCGCGGCTACTGGGCCGTTCGCGGCTTCACCTTCGCCAAGGGCGAGAGCTGGTCCGAGAGCGACGAGCAGCTCAAGACCAAGGTGTGTGTCATTGGCGAGGCGGTGCGCCAGGCCCTCTTCGGCGACACCGGCGACGCCATGGGGCAATACGTGCGGATTGGCCGTTACCCTTACCGCGTCATCGGCGTGCTCGCGAAGAAGGGCAATTCGCCCTTCGGGGAAGACCAGGACGATCGCCTGCTCATGCCGATTGGCAGCTTCCGCGCCCGGGTGCTGCCCATGCCGCCTGGCCGGGTGATGACCCTGATGGCCTCGGCCTCGAGCGAGCTCACCGCCGATCGCGCCGTCACGCAGATCACCGACATTTTACGCCAGCGACACCACATTCAGCCCGAGGACGAGAGCGACTTTGCCGTCCGCAACCCGCTCGAGCTCCGGCGCATCGTCGAGACCACGGCCAACACGCTCACGCTGCTCCTCTCGGCCATCGCGGGGGTGTCGCTCCTCGTCGGCGGCGTCGGCGTGATGAACATCATGCTGGTGAGCGTGACCGAGCGGACGCGCGAGATTGGCATTCGGATGGCCATCGGCGCCACGGCGGCCGATATCCTCGTGCAGTTCCTGGTCGAGGCGGTGACGCTCTGCATGTTCGGCGGCATGGCCGGCACGCTCCTCGGCGTCGGCTTCATTCGTATAATCAACGCCGCGGCCGACCTGACGATGGCAGTCCCGATCCCGGCCATCGTCGCGGCGGTGGGCACCAGCGCGGCGATCGGCGTGATCTTCGGGTTCCTCCCGGCGCGTCGAGCCGCGCTCATGGATCCGATCAACGCCCTGCGGAACGAGTAGCCGTGCTCTACCGCATCTTCGCCTCGATCTGGATCGCGCTGCGGATGGTCCAGCGCAACAAGCTCCGCGCCGGGCTCACCGTCATTGGCATCACCATCGGGATCGCCGCGGTGGTGACGATGACGGCGCTGGGCAAGGGCGCGCGCTCCTCGGTCTCGGCGTCGGTGTCGAGCCTCGGCTCGAACATGCTCATCGTCTTCCCCCAGTCGGGGCGCTCGTCCGGCGCCAAGAGCGCTTTGGGCGCGCGGCTCTCCGAGCTCGACGGCGAGGCGCTGGTGCGCGAGTCGACCAGCATCCGCCTCGCCGCGCCGTTCATGCGCGCGGGCGCTCAAGCGGTGTACGAGGGGCAGAACACCAAGACCAGCGTGATTGGCAGTCGCCTCACCTACTTCGAGGTGCGAAACCTCAAGGTGGTCAAGGGCGAAAAATGGACCACAGCGTCCGAGTCCGTCGGCGAGAAGGTCGTCCTCATCGGCGCGACCACCGCGCACGATCTCTTCGGCACCGGCGATCCGATCGGTCACACCATCCGCGTGGGCAAGTACCCGTATCAGGTGATTGGCCTGCTCGAGGAGAAGGGCAACTCGCCCTTTGGCGAGGATCAGGATCAGATCGTGTTGATGCCGATCACCACGCTCCGCACCCACGTCCTGGCCTCGGCGCGCCCGACCGACGTGCACGGGATCATGCTCAGCGCCACCTCGGAGGAGACGACGGGCCGCGCGCTCAAGCAGGCCACCGAGATCCTCCGCCAGCGGCACCACATCCCCGAAGGCGACGAGGACGACTTCGTGGTGCGCACCCAGGCCGAGCTCCAGAGCTTGCAACAGGGCATCTTCGGCGCGCTCTCGCTGCTGCTCGTGGCCATCGCGGGGATATCGCTCCTCGTCGGCGGCATCGGGGTCATGAACATCATGCTGGTGAGCGTGACCGAGCGGACGCGCGAGATTGGCATTCGCATGGCCATCGGGGCGCGCGAGGCCGACATCATGATCCAGTTTCTCTCCGAGGCCATCGCGCTGGCGCTGGCCGGAGGGCTGGTGGGGACGGCGTTCGGCTATGCCGCCATCCTGGGGCTGTCGGCGGCGCTCGGGTGGTCGATGACGCTCGATCAAGGGTCGCTCGTCGTGGCCCTGGTGGTGAGCTCGGTGATCGGGCTCGTGTTCGGGTTCTTTCCGGCGCGGCGGGCGGCCAAGCTCGATCCGGTGACGGCGCTGGCGAGGGAGTAGCGGAGGGGAGCGACCATGAGCATCAACGAAGACATCATCCACGTGATTGCCGCGCGCGCGACGTTCGAGGGCCGGGCCCGGTCAACCTACGTCGATGAGTGCGAGACGAAGATCCTGGCCGACGGGAGCGTGCAGCTCAAGCAAGAGCGGCCCTGGGTCGAGTAGCCGCCATGGCGCGCCCCAGTGTCTAGTATCTTTACAACGCCTCCACGAGCGACGTGAAGCTCGGTCACGAGCTCGAGAGCAACGCTCGAAGACGCCCTGCGAACCCTGGGTCCATCATGACCGATCGCTTTCCTGAAGACCTCGTTCGCGAGCTCCACTCCGCGGCGATCTGGACCGACCTCGACCGCAAAGCGCTGCTCGCGGGCGTGCCCCCGGCGTTCACCGCGAGCCTCCAGCACGCCGACACCAGGGCGGCGCAGATCCTCCTGGACCTGCGCGCGCTCAATCGCGTGGGCGCCCTGATCGACGGCACTGTCCCTCTCCAGATCTGGCTCACGAACGCCGCCGCGCTCACCCCATCACGATCGGAAGGAGCCGTGTTCGAGAAGGCTCTGGGGATATTGAAGCAGCCTCGCGTGGCCGAGCTTCCGCCGCCGCGCCCGACCACCCAGCCACCGGAGACGACGCGGAAGGATCCGGCGGTCCAGATCTTCATCTCGGCGTGCGACGCGGATCAGGGCTTCGTCGGCCGGCTGGAAATGCACTTGTTCGCCCTACGGAGAGCTCGGCTGATCACCCTCTGGCATCGCGGCCTGCTCCTCCCCGGCAGCCTCCGCACGGACGAGATCGCGCGGGCGCTCGACGGCGCGGACATCGTGCTGGCGATTGTCTCCACGGATTACCTCGCTCGAGAAGAGACCTACCACGAGGTCGAGCAGGCGCTCCAGGTGGGAAAGACCGTCATTCCCATCCTTGCGCGCCCGGCCGATCTGAGAATGTCGCCTTTTGCCACACGCAAGGCGCTCCCCTACAACGGTGTTCCCGTCAGCCAATGGCCGGACGCGGACAGCGCGTTCCTGGAGATCGCCCAGGCGATCTCCTCGCTCGTCGAGACCAGAGCAGCAGGCGCGCGCCGGGGTGCCTAGCGTTCCAGTCTTCCCGCTGAATTTCCCCGGGCGCAGATGCCCGCGCGCGTCGCCGATCAGCCTGGATCGGGCGCCGGTAGCTGGAGTGGAGAGGCCCTCCGGCCGCGGCGCGCCCCGTTGGATCGGCGGAACCGGGCACGCCAGCGCGGACCGTGGAGCGGCCGCCTGGGCCGGCGTGATGGACAGATCCGGGCGAAAAGTTCCGGCGACGGTTCTTGCTGGCGGATCCGCCGGGAATCGAAGATCCTCGGGCATCTCATGAGCGGAATAGGCCGCTCGGGAGCGGCTGGGATCAACCGATCGGGCGAAGATGGAATGGGGCGTGCTCGACAGATCACCCAGGTTGAACGCGTCGCTATCGAATGGATGTTCGGCGGCCGGAGGTTTCCAGCAGATGAAGCGTGGGCGTGAGCAGATCGGGCCCTTCGTCCTCACTGGCCGGGAGAACCTCTCCCAATCTGGAATCGTCTGCGCACACTGCGGCAAGCAGCTCTCGGTCCTCGATCCGGCGGCGGACAAGCACACGCCGCCGCCCGAAGAGCTGCTGCGCGAAGGGGCCGTGCCGGTCCCGAAATTCGGCTGGTTCTGCTGCCAGGACTGCGGGCGAGCCTACGAAACCGGGGTCGGGGTGCGGTTCCAGCGCAACGCGAGCGGTCTCATTAGCTACTATGGGCCGGGGGAGTAGGCAAACTTGCCGCGCGGTGCATTGTGCGGAAGGCGTTGGAGCCAGGTGATCAGACAAGTGAAACAGTCCAGAGCGATGACCGACTTCCAGTTCCCACCCCACGTGACCGGGACGTGGCGGCCGCTATCGCGGCTCCAGCGCGAACAGTGGCTCATTGCGGCATGCAACCGGCACTTCAAACGGATGAGGCGTCGCGGCGGCTGGAAGGACGCGGACGCCGGTGCAGTGTTCGCGATTGATGGCGCAGCGACCAAGGACTACCCGGCTTTCCTCTGCGCCCTCGGCGAAGCAATCAATGGTCCGGGCGGTTACTTCGGAGGGCTGAGCTCGTCGTCGCTTCAAGATTGCTTGTTTGGCGCCTTTGGCGTCACGCTCCCCTTCGTTCTTCGGATCGTTAACGCCGACGCGTGTCGGGAGGCGCTCGATGGCCCGGCGCTTGCGGACCGGGCACGTCGAGCCCTCGTCTCGGGCGACTTTCTCGACGATGAGGGTAAGCAATGGTGGCTGGAGGCTGAGCGCAATGGGCTCGAGGGTTCGAGGTGCCTGTTCGACGAGGTATTGGAAGAAATCCGCTTCCATGGAGTGACGATCGAGCTGGAGGAATTTGGTGGTTCGGCTTGAAATTCAGGCTTCTTCCGCCGAACAAAGGCTTGCCGCGGACGGCGCCGCGCGCTTCACGCGCGTCCCCACCGCTGAAGCCCAAGGCGCTGGACAGGCGAGCCTTGGATCAAGGAGGCCGAGAGAGAGCGTCGCGCCGTGGGTCACATTTGTGGACACCGATCGCCCCGGATAGCTCACCCGCCTCGACGTGCCGCTGGTGGTGGCCGCTCACGATTTCGGCGCCTACGCCAGCCTGGTCGACGTGGGAGGCGGCGGTGCGCAGCTCCTCGCCGGCGTGCTCGCGGCCTACCCGCGCTTGCGCGGCGTGGTCTACGATCTCGAAGCCTCGCTCGGCGAGGCAGCGGCAACGCTGCGCGAGGCAGGCGTGGAGGAGCGCGCGGAGATCGTGGCGGGCAGCTTTTACACCTCGGTCCCTGTGGGGCACGACGCTTACTTGCTGCGGCAAATCCTCCACGGCCAGGCCGATCGGGAGCTCGCTCTGGTGCTGCGCAACGTGCGCGCGGCGATGCGACCCGGGGCGAAGATTATTATCCTGGAGACGCTGGTGCCCGAGCCGGGCGCCCGCGGAGCGCACCCCTCGTTCCTCGACCTGCAGATGCTCATCGGGAGCGGCGGCCGCGAGAGGACGCGCGCCCAGTACGCCGCGCTGCTCGAAGCCCACGGGATGCGCCTCCTCGAGGTAACCCGCACCGCCTCGCCGACGGCAGTCTACGTGGGCGAGGCACGCTGACCGGAGGTCGAGAGTCGGCCAGCATGGGTATCAGCCCAGATCGGGCGCCGGCGCCCCGACCACCGACGGCATCTCCGCGCGCGTCTCGTCGTTCTTGATCAGCAGCGGCGCCCGCTCCCCCACCACGCGGAGCAGGTTCCGCTTCTTCATGTGCTCCGGAACGCCGCGCAGATCCCAGACCAGGCCCACCTTCTCGAGCCCCTTCAGGATGTAGAAGCTGACGTCGATCTCCCACCAGAAGAAGCCCTGATTGGCGCTGCTCATGTAGTGATGGTGGTTGTTGTGCCAGCCTTCCCCCAGCGTTATCAGCGCGAGCAGGAGGTTGTTGCGGCTGGTGTCGGTGGTGGCGTAGCGCCGCGACCCGAACACGTGAGAGAGCGAGTTGATGGTGAAGGTGCCGTGCATCAGCGCGCAGGTGCTCACCACGTAGGCCCAGAGGAAGACGTCGAGTCCGCCGAAGGCCAGCAGCGCGGCGATCATCGCGAGAGGGCCGAGGACGTTCCACTTCTCGACGAGCCGGAGCTCGGGATACCCGGCGAAATCCGGGATCAGCGAGAGATCCCCGTGCTCGTGCTCGCGGCTCAGCCACCAGCCCATGTGCGACCACCAGAAGCCGCGGCGCACCGGGCTGTGCACGTCACGCTCGGTGTCGGAGTGCTTGTGGTGGATCCGGTGCACCGAGGCCCACCAGAGCGGCCCCTTCTGCGTGGCCGTCGTCCCGAGCAGCGCCAGAAAGAGCTGGAACGGGCGGCTGGTCTTGTAGGCGCGGTGAGCGAAATACCGGTGGTACACCGCGGTTATCGCGAACATCCGGATGAAGTACGACGCCACCGCGAAGAGCACGAGCTTGAGCGTTGGCCCGCGGTAAAGCGCGTAGATCGCGCCTCCGTGGATCGCGATGATCCCCGCGAGGTTGAAGTACTGGCCGGGGCTGGGCCGGGACGGGCTTCTGGGGAGGCGAAGGGGGGTGCTCACGTTGACTCCCGCAGGATCGCTGAGCTCGGTCAGGCCCCCTCTTCCAACGGGTCACGATTGCGTCATGGGGCCGCGGGGCCCTCTTGGAGCCTGTCCCGGTAGGGCTCTTTGTCGCTAGATGGACTGCCGCGAGGAACCCCGGTACAACGCTCCAATGAAGCGTTCGTCCTCCGCCCTGATGCTCCTGGTCGCCGGTAGCCTTCTCTTCGCCGCCTGCAAGAAGACCGAAGATCCGACGCCGGTCCCGCTGCCGTCGGGCGCGGCCACGGCGGTGCCGGTCCCCAACGACCCCCCGCCCGCGACCGCGGCGACCACCGCTGCGCCGGTCGCCGTCACGCCGCCGGTCGTCGTCGCCCCCGTCAACACCCAGCCCGTCGACGCGTGCTGCTCCGCGCTCGCCGCCGTCAGCAAGTCGGGCCGCGGCGCCGACGCCAAGAGCAAGGCGGCCGTGGCAGCGAAGATTTGCGCCGGGCAGGCCGCGCTCGTGAAGGCGGGCAAGATCTCGCGCGCCGCGGTCTTGACGAACGTGCGATCGCAGATGATCGGCGTCGACATCCCCGCCGAGTGCCACTGAACGATCAGGCGAAGTGATCGAAGCCGCGGGCGACGAGGGCGAGAGTCGCCCCATCTCCGCGGCGTAGCTGCACCGCGCCGCTGCCGCTCACGATCGATCCAATCCGCGTGAAGCCCGGGAGACCAGGGCCCTCGGGCGCCGCGACCAGGAGCGCGTAGTCCTCGCCGCCGTGGAGCACGAGCTCGAGCGCATCGCCGCCGAGCTCCGCGGCGGCCTCGCGCAGCGCCGGCGAGACGATCGCGTCCGCGTCGAGGATCACGTCGACGCCGCTCGCGCGCGCGAGGTGTCCCGCGTCCTGAGCGAGGCCGTCGGAGACGTCGATCGCCGCGTGGGCCCAGCCGCGCGCGGCGATCCCCGCGGCGATCTGCGCCTCGGGGCGCCGCCAGATCCGCACCGCCGCGTGCGCTGCAGGGCTCATCGGGGCGCGCCCCGCGAGCAGGAGCGCCAGCCCCGCCGCGGCGAGGCCGAGCTCGCCGGCCGCCCGCAGCGCGTCGCCGGGCAACGCCCCCGCGCGCG
>JBDTXR010000392.1:0-8751 GCA_040006075.1 Byssovorax sp.
AGGTCGCCAAGGATCTCCCCGAGAAGATCGAGACCGATCAGATCTGCGATCTCACGGGCGAGCAGCGCAACGTCTACCTCGCGGTCGCCCGCGAGGTCCGCGCCCAGGTCCTGGGCGAGGTCGAGCGCGTCGGCCTGGCGAAGAGCCAGATCCAGATCCTCGCGGGCCTCACCCGGCTGCGCCAGGCGGCCTGCGATCCGCGCTTGCTCGGCCTCCCGCGCGACTACAGCGACGAGGACTCGGGCAAGCTCGTGGCCCTGCGCGAGCTGGTCTCCAACGCGGTGGAAGGCGGCCACAAGGTCCTCGTCTTCAGCCAGTTCGTGATGATGCTCAAGATCATCGAGAAGGCCATGAAGGAAGACTCGGTGCCCTACGAGTACCTCGACGGCTCGACCAAGGACCGCCAGGCGCGCGTCGACAACTTCCAGAACAACCCCGCGGTCCCGGTGTTCTTGATCAGCCTCAAGGCCGGCGGAACCGGCCTGAACCTCACCGCGGCCGACACCGTGATCCACTTCGATCCGTGGTGGAACCCGGCGGTCGAGCAGCAGGCCACCGACCGCGCGCACCGCATCGGCCAGACCAAGGTCGTCACCGCCTACCGCCTCGTGGCGGCGGGGACGATCGAGGAGAAGATCCTGCTCTTGAAAGCGAAGAAGCGCGAGCTGGTGGCCTCGGTCCTGAGCGAGGACGCGGGCGGAGCGAAGAAGCTCACGAAGACCGATCTCGAAGAGCTCTTCGCCGTGGATTGAGGCGGTCGGTGCTGATGCGTGATCGCTGGTCGTCAGCGTCACCGTCAGCGTCCACGTAAACGTCTACGTCCACGTCTACGTCCACGTAAACGACGACGTGGACGTGGACGTGGACGTGAACGTAGTCGTGAACGCTGACGCTGACGACCGCTCCCACCTCTCAGCCACAAACGAGAAAGCCCCCTCGGCCATCACAGCCTAGGGGGCTTCTTTTTTTTGCCTTCAAATCAAGGCTATTTCTTGTTCTTCCCGCTGATCACCATCAGGTGATACTTGCCGAACTCGCTCTGCCCGAGCGTGAACAGCACCTCGATCAGCAGGCGGTACGGCGTCGTCGTGTCGGCGACGATGATCGCCTCCGAGGACGACGGATCCTGCCCCTTGGCCGCGCGGATGGCCTTGTCGGTCTCGCGCGCGTGCTGGAGCGCGTTGGCGAGCGGCACGATGAACATGTCGTTCGGGCCGCTGCGCTTGTACTTCGCGTCGACGCCCGACTGCGCAACCTGCTCGCGCGACGGCAACAGCACCACCGGGTTCGGATCGTCGCCGACGAGGATCTGCGACTTGGAGATCACGACTACGACGCCCTCTTGCGCGGCCTCGGTGCGCATCACCGAGGCGGGGAGCGAGAGGTCCTTCGACTGCGGCGTCGAGGCCGACGACGCCGCCACGGTCTTCAGCATGAAGACCAGGATGATCGTCATCAGATCGAGCATCGCGGTGATGTTCAAGAAGTCGATCTCCGGCTCCTTGAAATTGCGACGCTTGGCCTTTCGCAGCGCCGCCTTGAAGCGGACGATGCTGCCGTTCTTGGACGCCGGCGGCGGAGGTCGGTTCGAGGCCGGGCCTCCCGATCCCGAGGGGGGACGGACCGAGCCGCTCATCGCGCCGCTCCGAAGTGGACCTCGGGGAAGAGCTCTTCCTCGTTGTCGTTGCGGAGCGCGTCCATGACGTCGATCACCGTCTTGTAGTCGATGTTCGAGCTCGCGGTGATCGTCACCTGGGTCTCTTCCTTGAACGCGGCGTTGGCGTTCTTGAGACGCTTCGCGCAGGCCGTGAGGCTCTTGTAGTCGTAGTCGTCGCCGACCTTCGGCACCGCGATGCCGCTACCGACGTCGTTGCAGCCCGTCGCGATGTTGCCGCTCGACGTCTTCAAGGACACCCCCTGCGACGCGATGATCGCCGTGAGGTTGAGCGACTTGGTCGACGGATCGACGCGCACCTTGCCGCCGCCGATCGCGGGCGGCGTGGTGTCGATCGACGCGACGAACGACACCGAGATGCTCGCCAGCACGAACATCATGATGTTCGTGATGATGTCGAGGTACGGGATGATGTTGAGCTCACCCGCCTCGTCGCCGGGCGCCGGCTCGTGCGGCTGCGAGAGCCGACGGATCCGGGACCGCTGGGCGGCGCTGAGCGGAGGGTCTGTGGTGTCGGCCATGGGGAGGCGCCGATCGGGCTAGTAGCCCGTCTTCCCGCTGACGGTGAGCAGGTTGAACACGCGCTCGGTCGTCGACTCGAGATCGTGCTGGATGTTCTTCGACCGGGTGTGGAGGAAGACGTGCGCGATCATGCAGACGACGGCGATGCTGAGGCCGAACGCCGTGTTGTACATGGCCTCGGCGATGCCGTTCGACAGCATGCGCTGCTTGTCCGACGCCGAGAGGCCCTGCGCCGCGATCGAGGCGAAGGTGCGGATCAGACCGGCGACGGTGCCGATGAGGCCGATGAGCGTCGCGATGTTCGCGAGCGACCACAGGGTCCCGATCCGCTTCTCCACCGCGGGCTTGAGCTCGGACAGCTTCTCCGAGAGCGCGGCGTCGATCTCGTCGGCGCCTTTGTTGGCGTGCGTGAGCCCCGCCTTCACGAGCTGCAAAATCGGGTAGTCGCTCGCGTCGCAGAGCTTGATCGCCCGGTCGATATTTCCGGCCGCGACGAGCTTCTTGATCTGCGCGAAGAACTCCTTCGAGTTCACCCGGTAGCGACCGAGCTGGAACGCGGCCCTTTCCACGATGATGGTCAGGACGATCGCCGAGACGACCAGATTGAACATGAGGAACGTGGGATTGTCCTTGATGGCGGCAAGCGCCCCGCCCTCGGTCCCACCACCCTCGGCCGCCAACATCAGCAGATGACGCATCCTCGAAGTCCCTTTCTCTGCGTCGCCAAGTCGATACGCTCTCACGTTCTTGCGACGAACAAAACGCGACTTTTCGCGCCTCGCGGCGACTATAGCCGCCGGTTGATCCTGGACGCAAGCTTCCCCGAAGGGTCGACCCGCAACGACGTGGGCTCTCCTCCCACAGCGCGGACCACAGCGCGGGCGATCCAGACCCGTCGTGCGCCCACGCGCGCCCGGAAGCCGAGCCGCGGATCGCTCCGGAGCGACCCCGACCGTGGGCCCCGTGGTCGCTCCGAAAAAAAGGAGCGCGCTGACGCGGGTCGAGGCGCCGAGCCGGGAGGTCGCCCGATGGAGTGTGGCCGCAGCGTAAGGTTTCGCTCGTACGCTAACGAGATCGCAGGCCAAATCTCTCTTGACGGGTGCGGGTCCGACTCGCGAAGATGCGCGGCTGGCGGCTCGCGATCCCGCGCTTCCCACGTTCCTCGCGGTGGCCGAGAGGTGCGAAGGTTGGAGCGGGCTTCGAGTGTCGCGTGTCGGTGACGAACTCGGTGGGCGCGGCGACGAACGGCGCGTCCGTCGATTTCGACGATGGAGACGACGACGAACGCTTGCAGATCGGAGCACCGGTCGGCTAGCGTCCAACCCGCGTCAGCGCGGGCTCACATCGCTCGACACGATGGATCCCGCGGCAAAGACGGCAGGAGCACAAAGAGACTGTGAAGGCGGAATGCGGATCAAAGATGCAATCGATGCTCGATTTTCGAGGAACCGAACGCGTGATCCGAAGGTCCAAGCGCACTCTGCGGGGCTCTGGCACCAGTCTACATTTTCCGGTTTGAGGCCACACATCATCGAACGGTGACGCGCGGCCTCTCAACGGAGGGCGCTCGGCGAATTGGAGGACAACGAAGATGCACGGAGCATACGAACATTTCAAAGAGGGTGGATGGGGCATGTGGCCCATCCTGTTCTGGTCCATTGTCACGATCGGCATCATTGTTGAGCGCGCCCTCTTCCTGTTCGGCTCGTCGATCAACAAGGATGTCTTCCTCGCCACGATGCAGAAGTGCATCCTCGCGGGGGACGTCGGCAAGGCCGTCAAGATGTGCTCGGCGGCCAACGCGCCGCTCGCGCGCATCGTGCAGGCGGGCCTCGTCAAGGTGAACCGCCCCGACGAAGAAGTTCAGGCCGCGATGGACGAGGCCGCTCTTCGCGAGCTTCCCAAGGTGAGCGCGCGGACCGCGTATCTCGCCCTCCTCGCCAACCTGGCGATGCTCTCGGGTCTGCTCGGTACGGTGACGGGTCTCATCAAGTCCTTCGGCGCCGTCGCCGGCGGCTCGATCGACCCCAGCCAGAAGGCGACCATCCTCGCGAACGGCATCTCGGAGGCCATGAACTGCACCGCGTTCGGCCTCGGCGTCGCCATCGTCGGCCTCATCGGCTTCGCCATTCTCAACGGCAAGACGCAGGGCATCGAAGACGACATCAACGAGGCGTCCGTACAGATCCTGAACCTCGTCGTCGCCAATCGCCAGAAGGTGAACGTCGCGGCGGTCGGTCAGGCGGCGTAGGTCCGTAAACGGTGGGTGACCACGTGGTCGCCCACCTCCTTCAAGGTCCAAGGGGAGCGCTGCGCCGCGCGCGCTGCGCTCCCCGCCTCGGAGGTCCGCAAAAGCAGTTCGAGCAGCATGAGCGGCGTCCACTTTGTACGGGCGCCCCCAGAGTGAGCGGAGGTTTCCCGTGGGTGGTGTAGACGTCGATACCGGTGGGAAAAAACGGTCGACCAACAGCGACATCAACATGGTCCCCTTCATCGACCTGTTGTTCGTCACGGTGGCCTTCCTCCTGATCACCGCAGTTTGGGTCACCAACTCGCGCATCAACGCCGACGCGCAGGTGCCCGGGCCGCCCGATCCGAACAAGGAGCTGACGCCGCAGACGCCGGAGAAGGTGCTGAACCTGCACATCGGCGAGAACGACTTCGGCCTCGTCTGGAAGCAGGGCGCGACCGTGGTGAGCGAGGTCAAGGTCCCGAAGACGCCGGTGGAGCTCGGCGACGGAGAGGCCAAGATCCTCCGTTACCCCGACCTGGCGAAGAAGATCGAAGAAGAGTGGAAGCAGCAGGGCGGGCACCGCGATCCGAGCGACAAGAAGCTCGACCAGTGCATCCTCTTCAGCGACAACCGCACGCCCTTCAAAGAGCTCGTCGCCGTTCTCGACGCCCTCTACACCCCGAAGCGGGACATGAAGCTCGGCGCGGAGACGAAGAAGATCCCCGTCTTCAACATGACTTTCTCGGTGCGCTGAGCAACCGCCAGGACTTTCGGAGCAAGACCCACGATGGATAGGTACGAGTCCAAGCGCCACCACAACCCGCACGCGCACGTCATCCATGCGCCGGGCCCCCGACTGATGCGGGGGATCAAGCTCCGCTACGTCTGGAACAAGGTCAGCGGCCACGGCCACCGGAGCCCGAACGCCGCCCTCAACCTGGTGAGCTTCATCGACTTCCTCACGGTGATCGTGAGCTTCCTCCTCATGTCGTTCTCGGCCTCGGGCGAGGTCGCGGTCGACAAGAACGTGAAGCTCCCCAAAGCCGAGAACGTGGAAGACATCATCGACGCGCCGATGGTGGCCGTGAACGGTAACCAGATCCTCGTCGATGGTGTTCAGGCCGGCTCGACCCGCTCGATCGAAGAGCTCGGTCGCCTCCAGAAGATCGACGAGCTCTTCGCGCTCCTCAAGAACAAGCGCGAGCTCTGGAAGCAGGTTCAGCCGAACAAGCCGTTCCCCGGCGTCTGCATCCTCCAGGTCGATCAGAACGTCTCGGCCCTCGTCGTGAAGTCGGTCTTCCAGACGGCGGCGTTCGCGGGCTACCCGAACGTCAGCTTCATGGTCGGCAAGATCCCCTCGGCGGCGCAGTAACTCTCCTTCACCTCCCTCCTTTCGCGAGCCCCCCATGTCGTCTCCCGAGGAGCAAGCGCCGCGGCAGCGGGGGCTGCCCGCAGTCCACGCCGCCCGTGACGCCCGCGCCAGCGGGAAGATCCGCTACCCCTCGGTGAAGTTCTGGGGCTACAGCGCCTTGATCCTCGTGGTCGGAGCTGTCCTCCAGTGGAAGTGGTCGAGCGGCGAGGTCGAGAGCTCGCGCCAGACGTTGATGGCGCGGCAGCGCGCCGTCGCCGCCGAGCTCGGGCCCCGCTGGTTCCCGCTCCGCGACAAGATCGAGCGCTGGACGACGGAGCTCGCGGGCGAGCCGGGCGCCGAGGTCGTCGACCTCGACGCGCTCAAGAGCTGGGATTTTCGCGACAAGTCCGGGATCTTCCTCCGCCTCCGCGTCCAGGAGGCGAAGACGCCGGAGGCCATCCGCGGCGGGGCTCGCAACTCGCTCCGCGACGCCTTCACCGCCTGCCTGATGCGCGTGGCCAACCCCGACGCGACCGCGGGGATCGCCTGCCGGCGCACCCGCGATTGCGCCACGGGGGAGTTCTGCAACGAGCAGGATCATTGCTCCAAGCCGTCGCAGCCCTTCAACCTCCGCGTCGCCTACCGCACGCTCCACGTCCTCACCGACGACTGGATCCACGACGCGCAGGAGACGACGAGCGACCTCCGCGTGCGCGCGCTCGTCGTCGGCTTCGAGGACACCGTCCGCGACGACATCCCCCTCGCGGTGGAGGTGCTCCAGAAGGCGCAGTACTTCCTCCTGGTCCTCGACGAAGACGTGCCGGGCCTGGTGCTCCCCGGCTCCGACGCGGGCGCCTCGGCCGCCACGGAGGCGATCCAGGCTGTCCCGCACTTCGCGCGCGTCGGCGTGTGGCGGCTCAGCGACGGGAAGCAGATCCTGCGGCTCCGGCGCGAGGCGGGCGGGCAGCTCCTCGGCGCCACCCCGTCGGTCGACGCCGACGTGCTCGCCGCGCGGCAGCGCCAGGCCAACAGCTGCGCCCTGGCGCTCGACGTGCGCAACGCCATGGGCGACACCAACGCCGGCTCCGTCCCCGCCCCTTGAGCGCCGCGCCGGTTCGTTGGAGCACCAACGAATCGGTTGCTGCTCCAACGAATCGCGCGGAGCGCCTGCGCCTCAGCGCGCGCGGGCGAGGACGTGGAGGTCGGCGAGGTTGTGGCCGGTGGGCCCGCCCGCGAGGTGGGTGCCGAGCGCGCGGTGGACGCGCGCGTCGTCGAAGCCGACGAGCGCCGCGTCGATGTCCGCGTCGGTGACGCCGGCCGCCGAGGCGCGGGCGACTCCGGCGCCCCCCGCGCCCGAGCTCCCGTCGACGCCGTCGGAGGCCGCGCAGAGCAGGGCAACGTCGTCGGGCAGGCGCCGCATCGCCGCGAGCGCGATCCAGCCGGCGCGGCCGCCCTGACCGCGCTGCGCCGGGAGGTGCAGCGTGGGCTCGCAGGCGATGACCACGGCCTCGCCCGGCGCGAGCGCGGCAGCGCGGCGGAGGCGGCGCTCGACGACGGCCGCGGCGTCGCCTTCGTCGGGGCCTTCGATCGTCGCCTGGAAGCCCGCCAGCGTGAGGCGCTCGCGCGTGGCCGCCGCCAGGCTCGCCGGATCGAGCAAGATGCGCGCGCGGAGGCGAGCCGCCGCCGGGACCTCGGCCGCCGCTTCGAGGATCGCCACCGGCGTGTCGGCCTTGAGCGACTCGTCGAGGATCACCGCGTCGGCGAGGTCGGGCGCCCGGCGCCGCAGCACAGCGCGCGCGTCGTCGATCGTCGTCGGATCGGGGACGGTGGGCCCGGAGCCGATGTCGTGGAGCTCGCCGCCGATCACGTCGCTGAGGATCAACGAGAGCACGCGCGCGGGGATCGCGGCGAGCGCGAGGCGGCCACCCTTCACGCGCGAGAGGTGCCGGCGCACGAGGTTGACCTCGCGGATCGGCGCGCCGCCGTCGAGGAGCGTGGCGACGAGGCGCTGCTTCTCCGCGAGCGACACGCCCGCCGCAGGCGAAGCGAGGAGCGCCGACGCGCCGCCGGAGATCAGGGCCACGAGGAGATCCCCCGCGCCGAGCTCGCCCGCGAGCGCGAGCGCCGCCTCGGCCGCGACGACGCTGCGCTCGTCCGGGATCGGGTGCGCCGCCGCGAGCGCGCGCACGCGCGGATCGGCCCAGGTAGAGATCGGATCCGGGCCGACCACGAGCACCCGATCGACGCGATCCGGCCAGCGCGCGAGCGCGCCCTGGGCCATCGCCGCCGCGGCCTTGCCCGCGGCGATCACCACCACGCGCGCGCGCCGCGGCGGGAGCGGCGGGAGCGCGTCGTGGACGAGGCGCGCCGGATCGAGCGACGCCAGCGCGGCGCGGAAGACGCGCGCGAGCGTGTCGACGAGCGGCGCGCTCATCGCGCGAGCGCGTCGCCCGCGTCGACGAGGTGGAGGGAGACGTTGGTGCGGAAGCTCAGCGTCAGCGAGAAGAGGCCGGCGCGATCGAGGGCCGCGGCGGCGTCGTCCTGGCGCAGCCGCAGCGCACCGCGGAGGCCGAGGAACGGCCCGAAGACGCGCGCGCCCAGCGGGACGGCGAGCGTCGCCGCGAGCTCGAGCCCCGGCTCTCTGCGGAGCCCGTAGCCGCGCGGCGCGGCCCAGAACGAGCCGACCTCGAGGCCGAACGAGTCGACGAGCAGATCGAGCCGCGCCGGCCCGTGCTCGTAGTCCGAGGCGTAGCGCGCGAGGAAGAGCGGCTCCAGGTGGAGCCCGGCCGCGATCGATCGCGTCACGTCGGCGCCGGGCGCGCCGAGCGCGTCGGTGTAATGGGCGTAGATCCCGGCGGTGCCGAGGTAGAGCGCCGACACGCCAGCCGCGAGCGACGGGCCGCCCGACGCGAAGCCCGCCTCCGCCTCGGCGCGGAGCTCGAGGTCGCCGTCGAGGCGGCCGTAGACGCC
>JBDTXR010000393.1:0-8747 GCA_040006075.1 Byssovorax sp.
CACGAAGACGCGCGCGCCGCCCTCGAGCGCGCGCTCGCGCTCCGCCCGGGCGACGCCGACGTCCTCTTCGAGCTCTCGCGGGTCCGCGCCAAGCTCGGCCTCGGCGCCGAGAGCGTCGCCGCGGCCGAGCAGCTCGTCCGCGCGGCGCCACAAGACGCCTCGGCGCAGCAGCAGCTCGGCGCGGCCTACGTCGCCGCGCTCGATCTCGAGAGCGCGATCGGCGCCTTCGAGCGCGCCCTCGCGCTCAACCCTTCTCTCCCCGGCGTGGCCGATCCGCTCGGCAAGCTCCGCTTCGATCGCGGCAAGCGCCTCGCCGAGGCCGGCGATCTCGCCCTCGCGGTGCGCGATCTCGAGCGCGCCGCGCAGCTCCTCGCGAGCGATCCCGAGCCGAGCTTCGCCCTGGCCCGCGCTCTCGCCAGGCTCGCGCGCCCGAAAGACGCGATCGACGCCGTGAAGAGCGCGCTCGCGCGCCGCGAAGATCACGTCGCCGCCTGGGTCTTCCTCGGCGAGGTCCAGGCCGAGCTCGGCATGCCCGAGCCCGCCGCCACCGCGTTCGCCTCGGCGATCCGCTTCGATCGCAGCGTATTTGCCGCGCAGCTCGGCCTCGGGCTCGCGTGCATGAAGCTCAACCGCGCGCGCGAGGCCGAGGAGGCGCTCCACCACGCCGCGGCGCTCAAGGCCGGCGATCCCATCGAGAGCAGCCGCGTCCACGCCGCGCGCGCCGAGCTCCTCGCCTCGCTCGGGCGCACCGCCGAGGCCATCGCCGCGCTCCAGCTCGTCGCCGGCGCGCGCGCCCTCACGCCGAAGGAGCACCGCGCGCTCGGCCAGCTCTACGCGGCCACGGGCGACTCCGCGCGCGCGGTCGCGTCGCTCGAGCAGGCGGTCGAGAGCGGCTCCGCCGACCTCGACGTGCTCCTCGATCTCGCCGGCGCGTACCAGACCGCGGGTCGCGTCGCCGACGCCGCCTCGATGCTCGAGCGGATCACCGCCGTCGATCCCGCGCACGTCGCGGCCAGCACCCGCCTCGGCGCCTGCTACGCGGCCCTCGGCCGCCACGACGACGCGGTCCGCGCGCTCACCCTCGTGCGCCGCGCCGATCCCACCTCGAAGGCCACGCTCGAGCAGCTCGCGAACAGCCTCGTTCAGCTCGGCCGCAAGCTCGAGGCGGTCGAGGCGCTCGCGGCGCGCTCGGCGCTCTCGCCGAACGAGGCCGGCTGGCTCACCCGGCTCGGCGACGGCCTCGCCGACGTCGCGCGCTTCGACGACGCGGCGGCGGCCTACGAGCGCGCCCGCGCCCAGCCCGACGCCCCTCCGGGCACGGGCGAGCGGCTCGGCGCGCTCTATTTCGCCGCGGGCGAGCGCGCCGCGCGCGACGCCCAGCACCCCGTCGCCGTCGATCGCCTCCAGCGCTCGATCGCCGCCGATCCGCGGCCCGAGAAGCCGCGCCTCGCCCTCGCGCGCGCCCTCGTCGAGCTCAAGCGGCCGGACGAGGCCATGGCTGCGGCGCACGGCGCGCTCGTCGCCGCCCCGACCTCGCTCGAGGCCGCGCTCACGCTCGGCGATCTCTACGCCAAGAACAGCAAGCACGCCGAGGCCGCGCAGGTCTACGAGTACGCCGCGCGATCGAGCCCGGAGTCCTTCGATCTCGCGTTCGAGCTCGGCAAATCACGGGTGATCCTCGGCCGCGCGGCCGACGCGGCGACCGCCCTGCGACGCGCCGTGGAGATCGATCCCAAGCACCTCCTCGCCAAGCGGATCCTGGCGCGCGCGCTCGAGACGGCGGGCAAAGGCGAAGAGGCCATCCCGGTCTGGAAGGCGGTGCACACCGCCGAGCCCGACGACGCGGTCGCCAGCCAGCGGCTCGGCCTCCTGCTCGCCAAGCAAGGGAAGCACGAAGAAGCGGCCACGGCGCTCTCGAGCGCGCGCCGCTCCATGCCCGACGACATGGACGTCGCGCTGGCCCTCGCCGCCAGCCACGAGGCCCTCGGCCGCTACGAAGAGGCCGCCCCGCTGCTCGCGGTCGCCGCCCGCGACAAGCCACGAGACGGCGCCCTCCAAGAGCGCCTCTCGGCCGCCCAGCAGGCCGCTGGTCGCTTCGACGAGGCTGCAGCGGCCTACCAGCGCGTCATCGACGCCGGCCGCCGCGACACCGCCGCGCTGCTCCACCTCGGCAAGCTCCACGACCAGGCCAAGAAGCCCGAGCTCGCCCTCCGGGCCTTTCAAGAGGCCTATCGCCTCGACCAGCGCAGCGTCCCGGCCATTCGCCTCATCGCCGGGGTCATGACGGCCATGGGCCGATCGGCCGAGTCGATTCAATGGCTCCAGGGAGCCTGTGGCATCGATCCCAACGACGCCGAGACGCGGTATGCGCTCGCGGTCTGCTATCTGGGCCTGGGGCGCCGCGCCGAGGCCAACGTCGAGTACGGCGTGCTCTGCAAGCTCGATGGCCCGCTGGCCACCAAGCTCTATTACCTGCTCGGGGGGCGCTGACGGTCTCCACGAAGTTCGCGCCCTCCGCGCGCCGATCCGGGGTATCCTCCGGGGAAATGCCGCCCCGTGGTGCCACCGCCGCCGTCGTCGTCGCGATCCTGGGGGGCGTGAGCTGCGGCTACCCGACCTTCCAGCTCGATTCCGGCGGCACCGGCGGGCGGGGCGCCGCGTCCTCGTCGGCGGCGCAGAGCAGCTCGGCGAGCTCCGGCGGCGAGG
This sequence comes from Byssovorax sp., assembly GCA_040006075.1. GTDB lineage: Bacteria > Myxococcota_A > Polyangia > Polyangiales > Polyangiaceae > JANYGI01. The sequence goes on from JBDTXR010000393.1 coordinate 2,707, forward strand.
GCGGGGCCACCGGATCCAGCGCGCAAAGCGGCTCGACCACGTCCACCGCCACCACCGCCGCGGGCACCGGCGGAGCGCTCGGCTGCCCGCTGACTCACCCGGTGATCAGCGAAATCCGCTCCCGCGGCATCAACGGTGGAAACGACGAGTTCATCGAGATCTACAACCCCACGGCGGCGCCGATCCCCATGGACGACGCCTGGTCGATCATGGTCCGCGGCTCCTCCTCCATGAGCTACTCCACGCGCTGGCAAGGCCCCTCGACCAACAGCATCAGTATCCCGCCTCATGGTCACTTCCTCATCGCCGGCCCCAGCTACGCGCAGGGCCCCGCTCCCGACGTCGCCCTGGCCAGCTCCATCACCTCGGATTCCGCGAGCGTCCTGCTCGTCAACGTCGGCTCCACGGTCGACGCGGTGTGCTTCGCGTTCGGCGGCCAAAAGCCCGCCATGGTGGCGACCTTCGAGTGTGAAGGTACCCCGGCGTCAAACGCCCCTCACGACGACACGCTCGCGGGGATGAGCGACCTCGACACCAGCATCGCCCGCAACCAGGACGGTTGCGCCGATAGCCAGAACAACGCCATCGACTTCAGCATCTCCCACCCCGCAGACCCCCAGAGCACGAAGAGCCCGCCCGCGCCGTAGAGCGTTTTTTCTCGTACGGGCTTCTCGGGCCTCGTCTATGATCGGGGCCCAAGGAGATCGCCGATGCCGCTGCTCGAGCTCTCGTTCGCCTCCGGCGAGACGTCCCTCTCGGTGCGAAGGTTCACCGCGCAAGAGGCGATATCGGGCCTGTTCGCGGTCAACGTCTGGGCGCGCTCGCCCAATCAGGATCTCGATCTGGAGGCCATCGTCGGCAAGACGGCGTCGCTCCACGTCATCGGCGGGTGGAAGCACGCTGCGCTCGGCGGCACGCGGCGGTGGACCGGCGTGTGCAGCCACATCGAGCAGGTCCAGGCCGAGCCCACGGGCCTCTCCACCTACGCGCTCCGCATCGTCCCCGAGCTCTGGTTGCTGACGCAACGCCGCGGCAACCGCATCTACCAGCACCTTTCCATCCCCGACATCACCGACAAGCTCCTGGGCGAGTGGGGCATCGCGCCGACCTGGAAGATCGATCGCGGCGCGTATCCCAAGCTCGAATACAAGGTGCAATATGGCGAGAGCGACCATGCCTTCCTCGCCCGCCTCTGGGAAGAGGCCGGCATCGCCTTCACCTTCCCCGACGACGCGGGCGACGGCTCGCGCCTCACCCTCGGCGACAAGCTCCACACCGCCGAGCTGCGGGCCGCGCCGCCGGTCCATTTCGTCGACAATCCCAGCCAGTCCGCCGAGAAAGAGTTCGTGACCGAGGTCCGGATTTCCCACGAGGTCCGCCCCGGCGCGCACACCCTCCGCGACTACGACTTTCGCCGCCCGGGATTCCCCCTCTTCGGCCAGGCGCCCAAGGCCCCTCCCCCCGAAGATCGCTACGAGCAGTACGAGTACCGGGCCGGCGCGTTCCTGGTCGAGGGCGGCAAGGGCGGCGACACGCCCGTGGCCGACGACAAGGGCGTGGCCCGCAACGAACAGAAGTTCGGCGACGGCCGGGCCGAGCGCGCGCTCCTGGGCGAGCGGATGGGCAAGCGCTCGGTCCTCTTCACCACCAACGTGATCGGGCTCGGCCCGGGGGTGATCTTCAACGTCGCCAACCACCCTCACACCGAGCTCTCGGAGAGCGCCCGGCTCCTGATGACGTCGTTCGAGGTCGAGGGGACCCCGGGCGAAGAGTGGACCATGACCGGGCACGCCGTCTTCGCCGAGACGCCCTATCGCCCGCCGCTGGTCACGCCCCGCCCGGTGATCAGCGGGGTCCAGAGCGCGACGGTGGTCGGGCCGGCCGGCCAGGAGATCCACACCGACGAGTTTGGCCGGGTGCGCGTGCAGTTTCCCTGGGATCGCGAGGGCAAGAACGACGACGGCTCCTCGTGCTGGATCCGGGTGAGCCAGGGCTGGTCGGGCACCGGCTTCGGGATGATCATGACCCCTCGCCTCGGGCAAGAGGTCCTGGTGGGCTTCCTCGGCGGCGATCCCGACGATCCGATCATCGTCGGGCGGGTGTTCAACAACAAGAACCCTGTCCCCTACAAGCTGCCCGAGCACAAGACGCGGAGCACCTGGAAGAGCGACTCTTCGCTCGGCTCGAACGGCTTCAACGAGATCATGTTCGAGGATCTCAAGGGCTCCGAGCTGGTCTATGTGCAAGCCCAGAAGAACCTCCGCAAGCTCGTCAAGAACGACGAGACGATCACCGTCGGCAACAACCGGCAAAAGCTGGTCAAGGCCAACGAGACCGAGACCACGCTCCAGAACCGCACCGAGGTCACGGTCGGCAACCGCACCGAGGTCACCGTCGGCAACCGCACCACGGTCATCGGCATGACGATGCAGAAGCTGGTCAAGGAGCAGGAGGTCGAGCGCACCGACGGCAGCTACACCCTCCTCATCGGCCGCGATCAGCACCTGATGATCAAGGAGACCAAGCGCGAGCTGGTCGAGGGCAACAGCCACCTTCGAGTCAAGGGCTTCCGCAACGAAGAGGTCGACAACACCCAGTCGCTGATCGTCGGCCAGGACCGGCAAGAGCGGGTGGGCAACAACGTGGCGATCGAGGCCGGGAAGGAGATCCACTTCAAGGCGGGCGCCTCGCTGGTGCTGGAGGCCGCGCAGGACATCACGCTCAAGGGCCCGGGCGGGTTCATCCGCATCGACGCCGGGGGCGTCACCATCCAGGGCACCCTGGTGCGGATCAACAGCGGCGGCGCGGCGGGCTCCGGCACCGGCGCCACCACGGTCGAGCCCGAGCTGCCGCGCGAGGCCAAGATCGACGATCCGCTCCAGCCCATCCCCGACGACGTCGGCAAGACGGGGCTCGCCCAGTGAGCTCCCGCAGCGAGAGGTCCTGATCATGCCCCCTGCAGCGCGAATCACCGATCTCCACACCTGCCCCAAGGTCGAGCCCGGCCCGGTCCCGCACGTCGGCGGGCCGATCTTGCCCCTGGGGGAGCCCACGGTGCTGATTGGCTATCTGCCGGCGGCGCGCGTCAGCGATCACGCGGTGTGCGTCGGCCCGCCCGACTCCATCTCGCAGGGCGAGGCGTCGGTGCTGATCGGCAACAAGGTCGCGGCGCGGCTCGGCGACAGCACCGGGCACGGCGGGATCATCGTCGGAGGGTGCATGACGGTGATCATCGGCTCTTCGCCCCAGGCCGAGGCCCTGCGCACCGACAAGCCCTTTTGCGCCCAGTGCGCCGGCAACAAGCGCAACGACGGAGGCGCCTGATCCGTGGCGCGCGATCCGCTCTTCCTCCTGGAGATTTGCCGCGGCCCGGATGCCTCGCGCAAGGCCGCGCTGCGGCCCGGGCAGGTGGTGCGCGTCGGCCGCACCGAGCGCGCCGATCTGGTCCTGGGCGGCGATCCGCGGCTGTCCGGCGTGCATTTCGCGGTCGACTGGTCGGGCGCCGAGCCCCGGATCAAGAACCTCGACCCGGCGGGCGGGACCGAGCTCAACAGCGTGGCCATCACCGAAGCCGGGTTGAAGCACGGCGACTGGATCCACGCCGGCGGCACCGACTTCATGGTCCACGAGGCCGCCGTGGCCGCCCGCCCGGGCGAAGGCCGGATGGTGCCAGTCCGGGCCGCCGCCCTCGAGCGCCTCGACGACGAGCGACAGCCGCTCTTCGGCGTCTTCGACGCGGCCCGCAGCGACCGGATCCGCGAGCTGATGGGCGGCTCGGAGGAGCGCTGTCGCTCGCTCTACGACGGCCCGCAGGCCGACGCCCTCGCCGAGGCCGCGCCCTATTTAATCGAGCTCCCGCGCGTCTCCCGCCTGCTGGAGCTCCTGGTGCGCGAGGGGTGGACCCAGCGCTGGGGCATTTACCTCACCAGCGATCTCCCCTTCGAGAAGGTCCGCCGGCATCTCCGCCGCTTCCTGCTGGTCGAGGACGAAGAGACGGCCGAGCGCGTCTATTTTCGCTTCTACGATCCGGCCACGCTCCGCCTCTTCCTGCCCACGTGCACGCCGCGCCAGACGGCGTCGTTCTTCGGCGAATTTGGTCGTTTCTACGCGGAAGGCGAGGCCGGCGAGGTGCTGGCGTTCGAGCGACCCGCGCTCGCGGAGGCGCTCCCGGCGGCGGAGTGAACGGCGATGTTGAAGATCCGCAAGGAGCAGAAGCAGGCCTTTGCCCGGCGCGAGCTCGAGGGCTTCCAGGACCGGATGATTGACCACCTCGGCGCGCTGTTTCCAGCCTACTGCGAGCCGCTGGGCGAGCCGGCGGTGCGGCGGTTGATCGAGCTCGGCGTCGAGCGCGCGGCCCGCCACGGCGTCGTCACCGAGCGCGGCGTGTGCGTGTACCTCGACGTGATGTTCGCGTTCGGCCGCGATTTCGAGGCCGATCCGGCCTTGCCGTGGGCCCGCGCGATCCTCGTCGATCGCACGATCAACGGGCCGCTCCTGCGCGCCGACGCGCTCTTCGAGGCGGCGTTCGATCACCTCGACGAGGCGCGCGGCCTCCACGCCCAGGAGGCCTCATGAGCTTGCGCGAGCTGGTCGCGGGGATGATGTCGCGGTTCGGCAAGAGCCGTGTCGGGGGAACCGCGAAGCCCTGCCCCGGCGCGACGCCGGTGATTCACCTCGTCGACGACGGCGGCGTCCCGGCCACCAACTCGGCCACCGTCAAATCGACGCTCGAGGTGTCGAACCGGGTCACCACCGTCGACCTCCCGCCCGGCTTCCCCGACGCCTCGATCGACCGCGACAACTTCAAGATCGAGGTGATCGACTCCACCGTCGTCGGCAACGTGATCGCCGCGGCCAGCGTCGAGCTCGAGGCGATGACCCACAAAAAGGCTTCGTTCTCGCCCAAACGCAAGATCCAGGTCGAGCTCCGCCGCGTGGGCACAACCCACGTGTTCCGGTCCAAATACATTCGCCTGGTCGTCGACGACGCCGATCACGCCGCCGCCGGCATCGCGGCCGATCAGCTCCTGCTCACCGACTGGGATCGCGCCAAGCCCACCGAAGAGATCCTCGCGCAGGTGATCCGCGCGACGTACTCGTCCGCCAAATGCGGCAAGGTGAAGTGGGAGGCCACGGTCGGGAACGCTCACCGGATGCACATCCGGGTCGCGCTCCACATCCTCCGCGCCACGGTGGGCGGGGCCGGCGTGGTCCCGCTCGTGGCCACGCAGCACCGCGTGCAGAAGTGGATGCGTCGCAACTACGCCCAGCTCAGCCTCGCCCCGAAGATCATGCTCACGCGCGACATCGATCCCGTGGAGAACCTGATCTCGATCAGCGACGACACGGGCACCAACGCCACCGGCGCGAGCTCGATCTCGTTCACGCTCCGAACGGGGGCCGGGAAGCACCGCCGCGTCTACGCGATCGGGCCGCACGTCCCCCTCGCGGGCGACACTCCGATGGTCACCGCCAACCACCTTGCAGCGCTGATCCGCGCGCACACGCCGCTGGTCGCGCGGACCGTGCAGAACAACTATTTCCTCGTGCCCGCGGCCGCGCCCGGCGGCGCGGCGACGGCCGGAGGCGCCGCCGACCTGATCATCACCGGCCCCGGCGGAGCGCACGTGACGATCAGCGCCCTCGCGGCGACGGACGCGACGCAGACAGTCACCGTCGCGCAGGTGAACCCGACCAACCTCCGCGGCTTCGGCGGCTACACGTACTGGGTCGCCGGATCGATCGCGCAGCGGTGTCTGCTCCAGAACTACGACACGGGGAGGGATCGCATCGACATCGTGGTGGCGATCAACCTGGTCAATGGCGCAGGCGTCGTGGACGCCCTCGGACAGGCGATGATCGAGGGTAGCTATCTGCCGGCCGGAATGCGGTCCTCACCCAAGGTCACTCACTCGGTGTACATCGCGCGCGAGTGCATGAACGCCACGGACGGCGACTGCTTCGCGCTCGCGCACGAGTGTGGCCATGTCTTGCTCGACGCGATCCACACCCCGGGGGACAGCACCCAGATCATGTGGGAC
>JBDTXR010000394.1:0-8743 GCA_040006075.1 Byssovorax sp.
GCCGACGAGCGCCGCGCCGATCTGCGTGGCGAGGCGGATGCGCTGTCCTTCGCCGCCGGAGAGCGTCTGCGCCGAGCGGTCGAGCGTGAGGTAATCGAGGCCGACATCGATGAGGAAGCCGAGGCGCGCGATCACCGCGCGGAGGAGCGGCTCGGCGATGGCGCGCTCGCGCGGCGCGAGCTGCCCGTCGGGCGCGGGTGGGACCGAGCCCGAGCCGGGCCGCGTCACCGGGCGCGGCCCCGGCGCCTCGGCGACGAGCGATTCGAGGAAGGTGCGGACGGCGCGGAGCGGGAGGTTCCCGGCCTCGGCGATGCTCCTGTCCCCGAGGCGGATCGCCAGGGCTTCGGGGCGGAGGCGGCGCCCCTGGCAGCTGTCGCAGACGCGCGTGACGACGAAGCGGCCGATCTCGCCCTCGCCGACCGAGTCGTCGTCGAGGTCGCCCTCTTCCTCGGCGTCGGCGACGGGCTCGCCCGTGGTCAGCAGGCGCTCGAGGCGCGAGATGATCCCGTCGTAGCTCGACGAGGCCTTCTTCTTCCCGCGCTTCGGCGCCGCCGTCGCGACCGAGGCCGAGGCCGTGGCCGTGGCCGAGGCGCCGCCTTCCGGCTCGGAGCCGTGGAGGAGCGTCTGCTGCGCGGCCTTGGGCAGCTTGACGAAGGGCACGTCGGGATCGACGCCGAGCGCCTTGACGGCGCGCTCCGTCTCGGTCGCGAGCGAGAGCGATCCGCGGCGGCCCCAGGCGATGATCGCGCCCTCGCGCAGCGTCTTCCGCGGGTCGGGGACGACGCGCTCGGGATCGATGCGCGAGCGCGTGCCGATGCCGTCGCAGGCCGGGCAGGCGCCGTGCGGACCGTTGAACGAGAACATCCGCGGCTCGATCGGCGGGAGCGAGATCCCGCAGTCGATGCAGGCGAAGCGCTCGCTCATCCACAGCGGCTCGCGGCGCTCGCTCTCGCTCGAGAAGTCCACGAGCAGGCGGCCTTCGCCGAGCTTGAGCGCGAGCTCGACCGAGTCGGTGAGGCGGCCCTTCACGCCCTCTTTCACCACGATGCGATCGATCACCACGTCGAGATCGTGGACCTTGGCGCGGTCGAGGACGATCTCGTCGCCGAGGTCGATGACTTCCCCATCAATTCGCGCACGTACAAACCCTTCGCGGCGGAGCCGCTCGATCTCCAGCTTGAGCTCGCCGCGGCGGGCCCGGGCGATCGGCGCGAGGATCGCCGCGCGCGTGCCGTCGTCGTAGGCGAGGATCCGATCGACGATCTGCTGCACCGTCTGGGCCTCGATCCGCTTGCCGCAATTCGGGCAGTGCGGCGTGCCGACGCGCGCGAACAAAAGGCGCAGATAGTCGGCGATTTCGGTCACCGTACCGACGGTGGAGCGCGGGCTCTTCGCCAGGGCGCGCTGCTCGATGGCGATCGCCGGCGAGAGCCCTTCAATCGAGTCGACGTCGGGCTTGGCGAGCTGCTCCAGGAACTGCCGCGCGTAGGCCGAGAGCGACTCGACGTAGCGGCGCTGGCCCTCGGCGTAGATGGTGTCGAACGCGAGCGAGGATTTGCCCGAGCCGCTCGGCCCGGTGATCACCACCAGGCGGTCCCTCGGCAGGGTCACGCTGATGTTCTTGAGGTTGTGCTGACGAGCTCCCCGGACAACCAGACGATCCATGGCCGGGCAGAGCTAGCACGCGCGAAAGCGAATCGGGTCCACAATGTCCGGTCGCCCTCAACGTTCCACGCGGCGCGCGCCCGGGGGCCGCGGAGATCTTCCCTCGACGCCGCCGCTGTGGGACAAGCCCGGCGAGCGAGTTCGGATGCCGTCGTGCGGGCGAGGACGAAGAGCGTAGTGCAGGCGATCGGGGCAGGCTCGCTGCTCGGCGGAGTCGCGCTCGCGTCGCGCTATTCGCCGGCGTGGAGCAGCGGCGCACCGGCCGCTCCCGTCGCCACCTGCACGGCCGCGGTCGCGGCGCCGCCTTCTTCAAACCCTGTCCCCCTTGCGTCGTCCTCCGCCCCAACGGCCCGGGCTTTCCCGACGCCGCGGTCTGCCCGGTTCGATGCTGATTCCGCGCGCAGCGGTGCGTGCCCGCCGCGCATGGCGCTCGTCGACGGCGAGTTTTGCCCTGATTTGCCCTACGAATGCGTCCGTCCCACCGGCGCTGTCGGCTGCGCCGAGTACGCCCGCGGGTCCCGCTGCCTCGCCGAGCCGGACCACCGTCGCTACTGCATCGATCAGCACGAGTGGCCGGATCGGATCGGCGAGAACCCGGCCGTCTACGTCGATTGGTTCGAAGCGAAGGCGCTCTGCAGCGAGGCCGGCAAGAGGCTCTGCCGGCGCTCCGAGTGGATCCTCGCGTGCGAAGGGCCGAAGCGGCTCCCGTTCCCGTGGGGCTTCGTCCGCCAGCCGAGCCCGTGCAACATCGATCGCGCCTCGATCCCCTTCGACGTCGAGGCGATGATCGACGCCTCGACGCGCGAGGGCGAGCTCTCGCGGCTGTGGCAGGCCGATCGCATCGGCAGCCACCCCGACTGCGTCAGCGCGTTCGGAGCCTACGATCTGGCGGGCAACGTCGACGAGTGGACCGACGATCTCGCCGATAACCCCGGCACGCAGCACCCGTCGACGCTGAACGGCGGCTACTGGGGCCCGGTGCGCGACACCTGCCGGCTCACGACCACGTCGCACGGACCCACGTTCAAGTTCTACCAGGTCGGCTTTCGCTGCTGCGCCGATCCCGTGGACGGCGTGGTCGTCGCGCCTCCGCGCCCATGGATCGAGCGCAAGCCCGACCCTCCAGGGTAAAAGAGCGGCTTCACCCCCGATGCGCGATCGCTTCCTCTACCTCGCCATTCTCGCCGCGGCCGCCGCCGTCGCGGGCATCCTGGTGTTCCCGCGCGGCTCGCGCTTCACCGATCCGCCGCGCGATCCCGACGAGGTCGTCGACACCGCGCCGCCCGCTCCGATCGCGGCGATCCCGTCGTCGGCCTCGCTGGCCTCGTCGGCCTCGCCCTCGAAGACACCGCCGTACGTTCACGTCGATCCCGAGAGCGCCACGGCGTGCGGCGAGGGCATGGTGCTGGTCGACGGCGTGTACTGTCCGTTCGTCGGCCACACCTGCGTGAGCTTCGCCAACGAGACGCGGGACGTGTGCGATCGCTACGCGCCCGAGGTGCTCTGCGAGGGCCGCCTCCAGCACCGGCGCTACTGCGTCGACGTGTTCGAGTACCCGAACCTCGCGGGCGTCGTCCCCGCGGTGATGGTGGATTACGACGACGCCAGGCGTGCTTGCGCGGTGGAAGGCAAGCGACTCTGCACCACCGAAGAGTGGGAGTTTGCCTGCGAGGGCACCGAGATGTGGCCTTATCCCTATGGCATCGATCGCGACGCTCTGGCGTGCAACATCGACAAGAAGGTGACCATGCCGGATCTGCCCGCGTTCTCGGATCCGTGGAAGATCTCGGGCGAGGTCGAGCGCCTCGATCAGCGCGTCCCCTCAGGCACCTTCGACCGCTGCGTCAGCCCCTTCGGCGTGCGCGACATGACCGGCAACGTGGACGAGTGGGTGGAGAACAGCAGCGGTAAAGAGACCGAGAAGCCTTTTCGCTCGGCGCTCAAGGGGGGATACTGGGGGCCAATCCGGGCGCGGTGTCGGCCCATGACCTCGTCCCACAACGCCTGGTTCAGCTTCTACCAGGTGGGCTTTCGCTGCTGCGGCGACGCGAAGGGCGGAGGGGCCGCCGCCAAGGACGCGCTCACGGCGAAGATCCCGCGCCGGCAGCGGATGGCGGTGCCGCCGGCGCGAACCCCGTAGGGGCCGAGCTCAGGTCGTTACCGCGCCTCGGTCACCCGCTTCGGCCGAGACATCATAGGCGTCGAGGGCGTTTGCAGCGGCGAAGAGCAACCCGGAATGGAGCATCGCCACGAGGGCGACGACGAACAGGAAGAACGCGCCGGACTCCTCGTCACCGGAGGGTCGCCCGAGGATCTCGTAGCCGAGCAGGAACACGCAGAGCCCGAGGTTGTGGCAAAGCTCCCATCGCGCCGCGCCGCGCGCCTGCGACGCCGCGTGAGGCCCGCGCTGGAGCAGGCCAATCCCGGCGCCCAGGACCCGGAGCGCGACCATGATCGCCGAAGGCATGGAGAGGCCGATCCCGATCAAGCCCGGATCGACCGGTCCTTCGAGCGTGCGGGAGATGCTGAGCACGATGAAGAAAATCGCCCCGGGGACCGCGGGGATGATCATCTGGCCGAGGCAGAAGCTGGTGAACGCCGCGATCCGGATGATCCACGGCGGGTTGCCCTCGATCCAGCGGCGGGTCGGCCCGTCGCGATCGTCGGGGTGGGTGCGGTAAGCGGTGATCCGGCCGCGCGGCGCGTCGTCCTGGAGCCTGCCCCAGATCAGGCGCGAGGTGTCGTGAGCGCAGTACACCAGAGCCGGGATGAGCAGGACGGCGACGAGGAAGACGACGATACCCATCTGGTCTTCTCTCGTTGTCCACGGTTTCGGGCCGCAGCGCCAGCGCGAAACGCTCCGGAGCCTCGCGGAGCTTGCCGCCGACCCTCGATCCGTGCGTGTCCGGCAGGGTCCGGACACGAACCTGAACGCGCGCGCCGTCGAGGGCTCGCTCGCGGCGCCGTCCCGATCGAGGTGGGTAGACGCAACGCAAACGTGGCGCGCGTGGGCCTCGCCGAGCAGGCTCGGGCAGGTCTCGGAGACGTGCCGAAGGCTGGTCGAGCAGGCTCGGGCAGGTCTCGGAGACGTGCCGAAGGCTGGTCGAGCAGGCTCGGGCAGGTCTCGGAGCTGCTCCGAGGCTCGTCGAGCAGGCTCGGGCAGGTGTCGGAGACGTGCCGAAGGCTGGTCGAGCAATCGCTCGATCACGAAATCCCGGTGGAAACGCCAATGCGCGAAGCCCGCAGAGGCTTATCGCTCGGCGCGGCACGGTCGCTGCTCGAAGCGGGACCTGCACGCGCCGGCGACGAAGGAGACCAGCTCGCTGGCGTCTATCCCCCCGAACCGGCTCACGGTAGGGTCGCTGGCAACGATGATCCCCGCCGAGACCCCCGATGCTCTCCCCGTCACGACCGCCGCCGCCGCGGAGCCCGAGGATTTGCTTGCCGCGTGGGTCGGGCGTGCGCAGCTCTCGCCCGCGGTCGATCGCGCGATCGTGCGATGGCTCGACCGGGAGCTGAAGGAAGATCAGTACGCGAGGCTGGAGCAAGCCGGGCACAGCGTGGAGGACGCGATCCCCCTTGCTCCGGTGTTCATCGATCTGGCGGCGTTCCCCGGCCCCACGGACGAAGCGAACCAGCCGTTCTCGCCCGAGCATGGCTTCCTCCATCAGGCGCTCGGCCTCGAACCGCAGGCGTTGGCCGGGAACACGGAGACGATGGACGTCGGACAGGTTCCGGGGCCCAGCCGACGACGACGTGAACGTCCGTCGAAAGGGATCGCGCTCGTCGGGGGACCTGGACAGGGCAAATCGACGGTCGGTCAGCTCCCATGAAACGGAGAAGAGCGAGACGCCATTGCTCTTGAATCCGTTCGATGAAACGCGTGACCCGACAAAGCACCTCTGTTACGACAACTCAGGGTTTATTCGGCATCGGGAAGACAGCGAGTGTGGCTGGGAGACAATCCGCACGTGCTTTCTCGATCGCGAGAGCTTGCGCGGCTGGCGACAGGGACACGCAAAAAGAGCACACTATCTCGTTCACGAGCTGGCCAGGTCACGCGGCGAGGCGCGCGAGACAGCCAAACGCGATCTCCGTGATATGGGCGCAATCGATCGGGAGTTCGCCGGTATGGTCCGATCGATCTTCGAGGAAAAGACGGGGCGCCTCTGGAGCGACATGTTCCCCGAGACCCCGACTGCGCTCGTCACAGGGGCCCCGTAGAGCGCGCCCGGCGCATCCTCGAGCACAAAGAGACGCTCGGGCGTTGATGGCCTCTCGAGGCCGCCAGACGGCGTTGCGCGGGACGGCTCCCGACTGACCGAAGGACATGCTAGAGATGGTCTCCACCGCTCCGTCCCCGGGGATGCCACATTTCAGCCTGGAAAGGTAGCCGACCACCCATGATCACCATCAGCATCGAAGAGATCCAGCGGGACGTCCTGGGCTTCCTCCACCGCGTCGCGGCCGGGGAGACGCTCGTCGTGCTCGAAGCCAACAGGCCGGTGGCGGAGATCAAACCGATCGCCCTGTCGAGCCAGGAGCCACGCCCTTATGGCCTGTGCGCGGGCGAGTTCGTCACACCCGACGACTTCGACGCTCCCCTTCCTGACGACGTCCTCGACGCGTTCGAGGGCCAGTGAAAATCCTCCTGGATACGCACATCTTTCTCTGGTTCGTCAGCGCGGACGCCCGCCTGTCCGTGGCCATGCGAGAGGGGATTCAGGACCCGGCCAATCAAGCGTACCTGAGCGCCGTGTCCGTCTGGGAGGTGATCGTGAAGCATCAGCTCGGTAAGCTGCCCTTACCCGCCACGCCGGAAAGCTACCTCCCGGAGCAGCGGATGCGGCATCGGATCGACAGCCTTCCCCTGGATGAAGCGTGCGTGGCTCAACTCGCTCGCCTCCCTGCTATCCATCGCGATCCCTTCGATCGGATGCTGATCTGTCAAGCGATGCACCATGATCTTGTCCTCGCGACCGAGGACGGCCTCGTCCGCAATTACACCGTCGCGGTAGCGGGCACGCCTTGGCACCGACCGCGCTGAGCGGCTCCATGGGACGCTCCGCGGGGCTTGCCGGCGGAGCGGGCGTCTCGCGCCTTCCGGATGAGGGATCGCGCTGCGTAGCAACTGCCGACGCGTCGAAATAGCCGTCCTGGAAGTGGGGTCCCAAGGATCGGGCGCGTCGAGACTTTCTGCCGCAGAGTTGGCCCCGCGCGCGCGGCTCGGGCATGCGTCGATCGATGAACCCCGGAACGCGTGCATTCTTGCGCTCTCTGCTCGGCCGCGGCGCGGCGCTCCTCGGCGGGCTGCTGATCGCCGGGACGGGATGCAAATCGAAGGACGGTGCGGGCGCGCTGGCCCACGCCGAGCCCAGCGACGACGCGTTCGCGAGCGTGCCGGTGCCTCCCGCGGACGGCCCGAAGCTCTGGGCCGTGAAGGCCGGCACGCCGATCCTCGAGCGGCCGAGCGAGACCGCGAAGCCCGTCGGCGAGCTGGGCGCGGGATCGTCCGTGGCGCGATCGAAGGAGCCGGTCTCGACGTCGGGCTGCGAGGGCGGCTGGTACGCGGTGCGTCCGCGCGGCTTCATCTGCGCGGGCGGCTCCGCGGTGATCGACGTGACCAAGGTCCGCGGGCAGCCGGCCCCGCCGGATCTGAGCAAGGCGCTCCCGTACCGCTACGCGCGGGCGCGGAGCGAGAACATCCCGCTCTACGCGCGGACGCCGAGCCCGGCCGAGCAGCTCGCGGCCGAGCCCGAGCTCGCGAAAGTGCTGAAAAAAGGGCCTGATCTCGATCCGCTCGGCACCGGGCCCAACGACGTGCCGCTCGACGATCGCTTCGTCCCGACCGGGCCGCCGGTGCTGCTCGCGGGCGGGGAGGGCATCGTCGAGGGACGACGCACCGGCACCTCGTTCTTCGGATTCTCCAGCGAAGCGCGGCCGCCCGAGGCCGCGGGGGACATCAAGGCCGGCGCGCTCCGCAAGGGCAGCGGCGTCGCGTTCGCGGGCAGCTACCTCGCCGACGGCGGAGCCAACGGCGAGAAGCGACGCTTCGCGGTCACCGCCGACGGGCGCGTGGTGCCGATCGATCGCCTCAAGGCCGCGCTGGGATCCGCCTGGCACGGCCTCGATCTGGAGAAGCTCGGCCTGCCGATCGCCTTCGTTCACAAGCTCGGCGTGCATGGCTACTCGCTCGCGCGCGGCAAGGCGGTGAAGCACGACGACGAGCTCGAGCGCCGCGCGGCCGTCCCGCTCACGGGGAAGTTTCGAACCGTGGAAGGCGTGAGATACGAGGAGTCGCGCGACGGCGACTGGCTCCGCGCCCAGGATCTCGTGGTGATCGTGAAGCGGCACAAGCTCCCGGATTTCGCCAAGGGCGCGCAGAAATGGCTCGACGTGAGCATCGCCAACCAGACGCTCACGGCCTACGAAGGCACGAAGCCGGTGTACGCGACGCTGATCTCGTCGGGACGCGATCAGATGAAAGACCCGGCCACGAGCGCCGCGACGGCTCGCGGCGTCTTCAAGGTGAAGAGCAAGCACATCACCCGGACGCTCGATCCTCGCGAAGTGCAGGGCAGCTTCGACGTGGCCGACGCCCCGTGGGTGATGGAGTTCGAACCGGGCTACGCCCTCCACGGCATGTACTGGGGCGACGGCGTGGGCGAGGCCCAGACCTTCCACGACGTGGCGATGACCCCGATCGACGCGCACCGGATCTGGGCGTGGTCCGATCCCCCGCTGCCCGAAGGCTGGAGCGCCGTCTACGAGAGCGCCGCGAGCGAAGGCACCTTCGTCAACGTACGCCCCTGAGCGCGTCGCGCGCGCCCGCGCTCCGGGGTTTGCCCCACGCTCTGGTGGCGCGTGCTTCGCTCGAGCGCGTGGACAACGCTGACCAATCCACGACTACGTTGTTCTCCACTGGACAACGCGGTCGCCGATCGGGAGCCGCACCACAACAACGTCAACGGAGCGATACGCGCGGAGCCTCCGTCGCACGATCCGACCTGCGACGCCGAGACTGCACCGCACGATCCGACCTGCGACGCCGAGGCCGCACCGCACGATCCGACCTGCG
>JBDTXR010000395.1:0-8737 GCA_040006075.1 Byssovorax sp.
AACGCACTGGGAATGAGCTGCGGGCGCCGAAGGCGGCCGTCAGTCTCCATTCCTTTGTTGGGTGGCGTGTCCCATCACTGGCGCGTCAGCCAGTAAAATGGTCGTCGTTTCTGATGTGCTATCGCAAGGATACGAATATGGTCGCCGCGCACTCGGTACAACACACTGTACGGAAACCGTCTCAAGAGCCACCAGCGAACGTCCTGCTCGACGGCCGTTCCCGCCAAGGGTGATATCGCGAGTGCGTCAACCGCATGTTGAACCTCGGTGACGAACGCGTCGCCGAGGCCGGGGCGTGCGCGAGCATAGTAGGCGGAGGCTTCGTTCAGCTCGCTCTCGGCGAGTTCATGGAAAATGACCGGAAGCGTCACCGGAGCCGTGCCCGAGCGTCACGGAAGACGTCGGCCGCCGGCCGTCCCCGGGACGGATCGGCATCGAGCTCTGCATCGCGTCGCGCTGCCTCGTCGGTCCAGAGGCGCTGGTGCTCCTCCTCGGAGAGAAGATCCAGGCTGGCGATCAGCCTCTCCGCGAGGTGCGCGCGCTCGGCAACGGGCAGCTTCAGCGCTTCGGCTTCCAGATCGGGGAGGTTCACGGGGCCCAGTCTACCGCGTGGCTCCGCGCCTGCCCATGACTTCCAACGGCCGCCTGGCAACGGAGTGCCCTGCTTCGGGCCGCTAGGGCGCCCCGAAGCAGGGCACTCCCGCGCACGGCGCGGTGAACGGTGGCGGCGTCGTGCCTGCCATCGTCAGGGTGCTCGCTCGCTCAAATTGCCCAGGTGCCGAAGCCCCCTTCGTCCCGACTGAGACTCTCGAATGACGGCATCAGAATATCCAGGCAGGGCGAGCAGTACCGAGCCTGCTCGACTGAATCCGTGAGAACGGGAGGATTGGCGGGGATTCCGGGACGCACTACGGCCGCAGGCCCTTCGATGCGGGGCTCAACAACTTGACTACGCGGGAGCGCGCGCTTTCGCGTGATCGTCAACGACTTGCCACAGACAGGACAGACTCCGCTCTGTCCGACGACCTCACACATCGGGAGTGCCGCAATTCGCTCCACGGCGTCCTTGAATCGGTCGATGTTGACCTCGATCTCCGGTGAGGCGCCGAAGTGCGCGCGATTGAGCTCATGGAGCGCTCGGAGCTCGTCAGCGACTGCGGTGACTCGACCGAGACGCGCCGGCCCGGGGATGAGCGTCAGGTCCTTGCAGAACTCGAGCACGCGATCGAGGTGAGCGGAAGCCCTGAAGATGTGAGGCGTCTTAGGATGATTCAGATTGAGCATCGCGTCCCCGTCGGCTGCAGATTCGGCTGCCGCTTGGCAGAGTTCGCTCTTCAGTCCACCCAACGGCTGGCACCTCACCCGCGGGGCGCGATGCCGAGCGGAGCGAGGCTCCGCGCCCCGCGGGTGCAGGCGCTTGTTCGGCGCCGACCCGGCAAAGTAGCTGGCGCGCTGGCACAACGGTTTCTGGTCAACCAAGACCATTGTCCCTCCTGAGCTGCTCTCGAAGACGGTGGGCTCTTTCGGGATCGCGTTCGACGATCGCGACTCTCCGAATCCTGTTCTTCACGTCCGGCGTTCCGAATGCAATGCGGATCCCTGCCAACTGCGCTTGGAACGCCTCCTGCTCCTGCAAGCCATAGCCCACTCCATGAATAGTCATCGCAATCGAATCAACCGGCGCCGTTGACTCGACAACCGCACGAAGCGCATGTGCTGCAAACTCTTGAATTTGATCATAGCCGAAGCTGCCCAGCGATGGGACTCCTACAAAAAGTACACTACGAGCGCTAACGGTCCCCCGACTGGAAACGGCTTGGTGGGTCCAGGGCTGAAGGCTGAAGCCGTCGCGATCAAATCCGGTCTCGGCTGTGGGTTGAGCCAGTCGCCGAGCCACAGCATGGTCCGCGCCATGAAACCCTTGAGCGTACTTCAGCACCAGAACGTCGCATCCGTACTCAGCAACGTCCGCCGTGATCACGACAATTTCCGGTGCTGCAGGAGCCGCGCGAACAGTTGTTTCCTCAGGACCGTTGCGCGCCAGGTGATCAAGCAACCTGTCAAATTGCTTCGCGGTCCACTTTGCGTCGCCTTTGCAGTGGAACCGAAGGTTCCCGATCTCTAGTGTGATGGTGGTTGATTTGCTCACCTGAATCCTCCATGCCAGCCGCTATCTCGCCCGATTGTTGCTGCGGGAGCGTCCGCAATTCACCGATGCGAGAACTCTCCGGGCGCCCAATGGAAGCCTTCTTTCGCGCCCGGCGACGCACCCGCTGCCGGCCGGCCATGACGACGACGACGCTATCACAAAGCGGGGCAGCCGGGCGTGAAAGGAGGCCGTTGGACGAAACCGCGGTCAGGGGGCGACAGCTGGCACGACGTCCGCTAAGGGATTTGAATCCTTGCGCCGCGCGCGCCGTGTTCTCTCTGCCCGTGAGCGCGTCGCGCCCCCCGGGGCAGATCCGCGCCGCGCGCCGCCGGAACGCGCGGTCGGCGCGCGTGAGCCCAGGCCGCGCAGGGCTCTCGGCCGCGAAAAATGCAGCCAATTCGCGCGGCGGGCAGAGGTCCCCACGACGGCTCATGGAGCCACCTCGGAGGAGGGGTTGTCGCCGGGTCGGGGAAGGTCATGACGTGTCCAGCGGTACAGGTGCGTGGGTGACGACCTCGTGCGCAGGAACGGCAGCGACGGTGGCGATCCAGAGAAGCGTGCCAGTCCCACAGTCTGGGCATCGATGCCGGCGGTCGTCTGCGTCCTCCAGCTTCGATGCCGGGATGGGCGCGGGGCACGTGGAGTCGCCATCGCCGGGCGCCGTCGCCGCGAGCAGCTCTCGGCACCGCGTCACGCTGAGCGCCCGAACGCGGTTGGCAAACAGGCCGAAGTACCGGATCCGCACGAAGCCCTGCGGCAGGACGTGCAGCAGAAAGCGGCGCAAGAACTCCACGCCGTCGAGGGTCATGTCGCGCTGGAGACCACTCGCGTTGTCCCGGTAGCCAAACGTGAACGTGAAAAGTTACTCGATCGGATAAACCGAGAGGAGCGTGGTCGCGTCGCGGCCCCCGAAGACGATCATGCCCTTGTCGGTGGCGGTGAAGCCCGGATACGAGGTGTCGTCGATGTTGCCTTCGGTGCCGTTGGTGAGCTCGGCGCGGCTCCAGGTCTTGCCGCCGTCGCAGCTCTTGTCGGCGATGAGGCGAGCGTTCTGGCCGCCGGCATAGGCCAGGTACAGGAGCCACAGGGTGTTGCCCTCGTAGTGCACGGAGTTGAGGCGCGGCGCGGAAGGGATGGCCGTGGGCAGGATGTACGGCGCGTGCTCGAACGAGGGGGCGAACGTCTTGCCGCCGTCGGTGCTCTGGGCGAGATAGGTGTGCTCCACGGCCTGAGCGTCGATCTGCTCCCACACCGCGGTGACGACCTTGTTCGGCCCGAACGCCGCGGTCGGGAGGGCGTGAGTCGCCGCCCGATCGGTGTCCATCGCCAGCGCCGGCGCGAAGGTCTTCCCCAGGTCGGAGCTGCACTGGACATAGGGCAGATCGCTCCCGTTCGGGAAGTCGGTGGTGGAGTAATAGCCGCCCTCGTACACGACGCAGACGCGGCCGGCGCCGTCGCTGGCGAGGCGCGGCCCGGATCCCGGGCTGGTGTCCGAGCCTCCGTTCTGCTGGATGTAGCTGAAGGTGTCGGTGGTGGCAGGATCGTGCGCGGTCGTGAAGTCGGAGGCGACGCCCAGCGTCTCCCAGGCTCCGTTGCCCGCACCCGCCGCGAAGCCAGCTCCCTTGGCGGTGTCGACGTAGATCCTCATCGTGTAGAAGTCGGGCATGGAGACGACGACCTGATCGGGCCCCGAAGACACGATGTCGATCGAGTTTCCGTAGCCGTTTCCGCCCGAGAAGAGCACGTAGCTGGTGAACGTCGCGCCGCCGTCGGTGCTGGTGGCCTCGACGATGGTGCCGCCCGACGAGCTGCCATTGACGTCCTTGCTCTTGGTGAAGCCGCCTCCCGCCGCGAGCTTGTAGGCCACGTACACCACCTTGGGATCCGCCGCGTCCACCGCGACCACCGCGTTCTCCGCCTCGACGTCACCGATGTTGTCGTTGACCCGCACCGGAGCGCCCCAGGTGACCCCGGAGTCGGTGCTGGCGGCGAGGTAAACGAAGGATCCGGTGGGATCGTTGGAGGTGAACACGCCATACACGTGCGCCCCCTTTGCGGCCACGACGTGCTCGCGGACGCCGGGCTCCTGGATCATCTTGTTGCTCACCGCGACGGCCGCGCCGGGCCTCGTGGTGGAGAGAGTGACCGTCGAGCTGCCCGTGACGGTGGGATCGGCGGCGCTCCTGGCCGTGATCTCGACCGAGTCGGGCGTCGGCACCTGGATCGGCGCGGTGTATTTCCCCATCGCGTCGATGGAGCCAATCGCGCCCGGCGTCACGGACCAGGTCACCGCATGATCGCTGGTCCCCGTCACGGTGGCAGTCAGGTCCAGCGTCCCGCAGGTGAGCATCTTCGACGGGCCCGGCGCCACGGTGACGGCGACAGGGCCCATCCCGCCGGTGCCGCTCGATCCCCCCGATCCGCCCGATCCCGTCGTGCCGCTCGACGCCGAGGAGGACGAGGACGACGCACCGCCTCCGCCGCTCCCGGTGGTCGTGGTGGTCGTCCCGGTCCCGGCGGGCCCACAAGCGGCGGCGCCGAGAGCCGACAAGCCGACAAGAATACCAAGCGTTCGCTTCATGATCGTCCTCGAAGTTCAGGGCGCCGGATCGGCGCGCTGTCGTCTGGAAGACCCGAACGGGTGGCGGTTGTCTCACGATGCGCGATCGAAATCGTCGGTCGGAGATTTTTTGTCGGCGCCCGTCAGCTCAGGACCACCATCTTGAGATACCGCCCCTCCCACCAGGCCGGCGAGGTGGGGTGATCCGCCGGCTGCCCGTGCAATTCGCGGACGCAGAGATCGCTGCGGCCTAGGGTCGCGTCATCGAGTAATGCCACGAAATCGTCCATCTTGATGTGGCTGGAGCACGACGACGCGCAGAAGATCGCGCCCTCGGCCAGGACCCCGGCGATCGCGCCGTGGAGCTTGCGGTAAGCGCTCTCGGCCTTGGGGCGGGCCTTCTCGCTCGGGGCGAAGCTCGGGGGATCGGAGACGACGAGATCGAACTTGTCGCCGCGCTTCTTCGCCTGCTCCAGGAACGCAAACGCATCCGCGGTGGCGAAGGTGTGCCTGGAGGGGTCGAGGCCGTTCTCGCGGAAGCTCTTCTGGGCCGAGGCGTGGGCGCCCGAGGCGATGTCGACCGAGGTCACGTGGCCGGCGCCGCCGAGGGCCGCCGCGATCGAGAAGCCGCCCGCGTAGCTGAAGAGGTTGAGGGCGCGGGCGCGGCCCTTCGCCAGGGCGCGGACCCGCGCGCGGTTCTCGCGTTGATCGAGGAACGCGCCGGTCTTCTGGCCGTGCGCGAGATCGACCTCCATCGCCATCCCGTGCTCGCGGACGAAGAGGCGATCGGGGGGCGGAGCGCCGTAGATCGTCTCGATTTTACGGCCATCGGCGCCGGGCGTGTCGAGGCGGATCGCCAGGGTCTTCACCCCGCGCGAGGCCAGCGCGCGCCCGAGGCCGCGCGCCACGCCGGCGAGGTGCGGGCGCCAGGCCTCGGTGTCGAGCTTGGCCACGGCGACAGAGTCGTAGCGATCGATCACCAGGCCCGGGACGCGGTCGCCCTCGCCGTTGCAGAGGCGGTACGCGCTGGTGGTGGCCTCGTCGAACCAGCCGTCGCGCCGGGCGAACGCCGTCGTGATCCGCGCGGCGAGGCCCGCCGCGTCGAGCGGCTCGGCGCCGACGAAGACCCGCACGGTGATCGGCGAGGCGGGGTCCCAGAGGCCCTGGCCGAGCGGGCGTCCCTCTTCGTCAACGACGTCGACCACCGTCCCCGCGGCGAGCCCCTGCGGCGGGCGCACGATGCCTTCGCGGTACACCCACGGGTGCCCCCGGCGCACCGCGTGCGCGGCGAGGCGAGCGAGTTGAATCGGCATGCGCGGTGCCTAGCACGGCGGGCCCGGGCGCGGAAATCCGCTTGATCTCAAGCCGAAGAAGGCTCCGCGTCCCACGCCATGAACAGGATGTCGTGGTCCTCGCCGGGCATGCGGATCGTCCGCTCGAAGCGGTGGCCGACCTTCTCGAGGATCCGGATCGAGCCCTGGTTGTGCGGCGCGGTGATGGCCACGATCCGGCGGAGCCCGTGCATGCGCCGGCCCTCGTCCATGACGGCGGCCGCGGACTCGTGGCCGTAGCCTTGCTGCCAGTAGCGCTCGAGGAACGCGAAGCCGATGTCGACGTCGTCGAGCGACTCGCGCTTGATCAGGCCGCAGATCCCGATCGGCGCGCGCGTGGCCCGAAGCTCGACGACGTAGAGGCCGAAGCCGCGCTCGGCGTAGCTCTTCACCGGCCCGTTCGCGATGTACCCGACGGCGTCGTCGAGCGACCTCACGCCGCGGTCGCCGATGTTCTGGAGGAAGCCCGGCTCGTTCAGCAGCGCGAGGATGAAGGCCGCGTCCGCGGCGACCATGCGGCGCAGCGCGAGCCTCTCCGTCTCGAGGACGATCATCGGCGAAGGATAACGAGTTCAGAGGAGCCGGCCACCGCCGCGCGCGATAAGCTGCGGGCGTGAATCGAAGCCTCCCCGACCGCGCTGCGCCCTTTCTCTTCCTCGCGGCGACGCTGGGCGCGTGCGCCCGGCAGCACGACCTCGGCATCTCCACGAGCTCGGGCGCCGGGGGCAGCGGAGGGGAGAGCGCGACGGTGACGGGCGCCACCGGAGCAACGTCCGCGACCGGATCGAGCAGCTCGGGCGAGTCGTCGACGACCGGCGCGGGCTCGGGCGGCGCGGAGCCGGTCGGTCCCACGCGGGTCACCCTCGTCAACGGTGTCAACGACTACGACGCCATCCGCGTTTGCTTCGTCCCCTACCCGGCCGGCGGCGCGACCAAGATCTGGCCTGCGGCGGCGCCGGGGCTCCCGTTCGCGCACGGCGCGGTGCTCGATCTTGCGGTCGACATCCCCTCCGGCACCGACGTGCAGCCGGTGATCTTCGCCGGCGATCTCACCCAGATCGCGGGCAAGACCTGCGCTGAAGCCGACGCCCTCGCCGTCGACAGCGGCAGCGACGCGGGCCCGCCGCCGCCGATCGTCCGGGCCGCGCTGGCGGTGCTCCCAGCGCAGGTGTTCACCAGCGGAAAGAGCCTGCTCCTCGCGCCGATCGGCTGCATGGGCGGCCCCGGCCACGAGGGCCCGAGCGCCGCGCTGGCCTGCGGCTTCAGCTACAGCCCGACCACGCCGACGGTCGATTTGATCGCGCTCGGGATGTCCCGCAAGACCGAGCCCAACCACGTCGCGCTCCAGATCGTGAACGCCGCGGTCGCGCTCCAGCCGACCGACATCGGGATCACCTCGTCGATCCAGCAGTCGATGAGCGTGCCTCTCGCCACCGCGCTGCCGACCGGGGGGATCGAGCCCAAACCACCCTTCATCAAGTACACGCTCAACGAGTACGGCCCCCTCGATACGGTGTCTCTCAAAACGTATCTCCCCGGCCAGGGGACGATGTTCGTGACCTCGGATACCCCGCTGGGCGAAGCCTTCTTCAACGGGACGGTGTCGTCGCTCCAGATCCAGAACGGCGGCGGCTACGTGCTGGTGGCGGTGGGGTCGTATCCCAACATCCCCGCGGGCGCGTTCTGGCACAAGCTCACGTATTCGATCGTGAAGGCCAATCCCTGATCGGCTGAGGTGATCGACCCGCGACCGCCCTCAGCACCCTTCAACGACGCTTCCGATCCTTCTCGACCGACTCGGCCTCTTCTTCGAACTCCGCATCCGGGATCGCCGCGTTCGGGTCGACGCGGACCTTCGGCGACTTCCCGGCGCTCGGGTCGATTCGCACCGGGGGGAGGAGCTCCGGGACCGTGTAGCGAAGGGTTCCGTCGTCGTCGACGTCGAGGGAGACGCGGCCGTCGGGCTTCTTGGCGAGGTCGGTGAGGAGGGCGTCGGCCTCTTCGTCGGTGATGGCGAGCTGACGGGCCACGTCGCGCGGGGTGACGGATCCCCTCTGTTTGCCGGCCAGCGCGAAGATGCCTTGCTCCAGGACCTTGCGGCGATCGTCCACGCCGGTCTTCTGCATCTTGCGTCCGCCGAGGAGGAGCGAGAGCGAGACGACCAGCGTGATCACGCCGAAGAAGCCGCCGACGAAGAGTCCGACCGTGCTCGCAGCGGCAGGGCTCCCCAGCGACCAGAGCATGTTGAAGAACGCGCCCATGGCGATCGAGAACATCGAGCCGAGGAAGAGGACGATCCAGCCGAAGACGCTCGCGGCCGTACCGCCGACCTTCATGGGCTTGCCCGCGACGTTGACGGCGGAGCTGCCGAGCAGCGGGCGCGGGGCGCCACAGGACGTGCAGTACGCGCGCACGCCCCGCACGATGGTGGGCGCGTCTTGTCGGCAGCTCGGGCAGATCATCGTGAAGCTCTCCTACCTCAATGCTTGAGCGAGATGTCGGCCAGCGCCATGCGCGCGTCGTTCAGGAACGAGCTGTCGGGGAAGCGGCGGATGAACGAGCGCAGCGTGGTCTTGGCGTCGTTCCAGGCCTGGATGTCGATCAGGCACTCGGCGAGCAGGAAGGTCGCGTCGTCCAGGATTTCCTTGTCGGCCGAGGCCTCGGAGAGCTGCACCAGCATGGGGATCGCGTCGCGCT
>JBDTXR010000396.1:0-8737 GCA_040006075.1 Byssovorax sp.
CGCTCCGCTTCGGCCTCTTTCGCGAGGCGATCGGCTTCGGCCTTCGCGGCGATCTCCGCGGCGACACGCTCCGCTTCGATCTTCGCGGCGGCCTCTTTCGCGAGGCGATCCGCTTCGGCCTTCGCCTCGGCTTCGGCGGCGACACGCTCGGCGCGCGCCCGCTCGATCTCGGCCTCCGCGGCGGCGGCTTCGGCGCGACGTGTGGCCTCTGCGGCCTCCTGCTTCAGGCGATCGGCTTCGGCCTTCTCGGCCGTCGCCGCGGCGACGCGCGCGGCCTCGGCCAGCTCGGCGGCCTCGCGCTCGAGCGCCTCGGATCTGGCGCGCGCGAGCGCCTCGGCTTCGAGGTGCAGCGCTTCTTCCTCGAGCAAGCGCCACTCTTCGGCGCGCCGCTCGGCCTCGGCGGTCTCGGCGGCCAGGCGCGCGGCCTCGGCCTTCGCGGCGGCGACGGCGGGGCCCTGGTGCGTGTCTTCGTCCTCGAACGTGACGTCGATGTCGTCGTCGAGGATCAAGAATGTCGGCTCCGAAACGGCCGCCGCGGGCACCTGCCGCCTCGCCGGCTCGGCCAGCGCGGGCGCCTTTTGCGGCGGCGGCGCGAGCGTCGGCGCCTTCAGCGGCGGCGTGATCGTGGGCGCCTTCAGCACCGGCGTCGGCTTCGCCGGCGGGGCGGCGAGCGTCGGCTCGTCGTCCATGTCGAACCCGAGCGGATCGTCCATCTCGAGCGTGAGCTTGGGGGCCGCGAGGGTGCCACCGGGTGCAGTCTTGATCGCTACGCGCTGGGCCGGCTCGGCGCGGGGCGCGGCCTCCGCGTAGCGGCCGGCGCCGGGAGGAAGCACGCCTGCGGCTGCGGGCGCGCGGATCGGCTCGCGCGAGACCACCGACGGCGCCGCGACGGCGGCTGCGGTCGCCGCGGTGCGCGGCGGATCGGCCACGATCGCCGGCGTGATCGGCGCGATGCGAGCGGGCGCCGTGACCGCGGGGGTCATGATCGCGACGGCGGGCGCCACGGTCGCGACGATGCGCGGCTCGACGGCGACGACCGGCCTCGACGCGATTTGCGCGACGGGCGCGGCCCTGGCGATCGGCGCGACCGCAGCGGCGTCCCCGCGCGCGGGCCGCGGGAGCGCAGCGTTCTTCTGGATCCGCGCGAGCAGCCCCTCGAGGGCGCTGATCCTCTCCGCGTTGTTCAAGCGTCACCTCGAGACGGATTCGCCACGCCGGGATCGTGAAGACGCACCAGCGCATCGCCCCACGAAATCCCCTCGTTCAGCCACGCCCGCACCTTCTCTGCGCCCGTCGCGCCGGTGACGAGGAGCCGCACGCGCACGCCGTCGCGCCCGAGCGCGATCACCGCCGCGGGCTCGCCCATCGCGGCCTCGAGCGCCGCCGCGAGCACCGTCTCGAGGAGCGCGTCGCCTCCGGCGCCGAGCGGCGATTGATCGATCACCAGCACCAGCGCGCGCCCCCAGCGCTCGAGGCTGAGCGAGCCGAAGCCGGTCATGGCCAGCTCGCCGCCGAGGTGCTCGATCACCGCAGCCGCGCCGGCCGCGCGCACGCCGTCGGCTTCGGCCAGGTGCCCGGCCACCCGTCGCCCGATGGCCTCACCGACGCCGCGCCCGAAGGCGCGCGACGCCTCGGGGCCCGCGGCGCGCGCCAGGGCCGCGAGCGACTCGGCGGGAACGATTAGCCCGGACGGGGCTCCCTCTTGCTGAACGAGCCCGCGGGCGAGGTCGAACGTGACAGCTTTCGACGGATCGAAGGGAACGTGGTTCATTCGTCGGACCTCGCTCTCTCGAAGAGGCGCTGGGCGGCAGCAACGAGACACGATACGCCGTCGCCGGAAGGTTGGTTGATGGTTTTAGAGTCCTGCGCGCGGGCGTGTCAAATGCACAACAGAAAAGCGGGTCCGGCGTTCTTCCTCGCGGCCGGCCTCGCGGCGTCGATTTTCAGCGCGTGGCCGGCCCTCGCGGACGAGCCCCCGCCCCTCGCGCTCGGCCCCGCGCCGTACGACGAAATTCGCTCCACGGGCCGGGAAATCGCGCCGACGCGCGAGCGACCCGATCCCGCGAAGGTGCCCCTCGTCGCCTGCTCGTTTCGCGACGCGCTCTGCGTCCACGCCGAGGCGGCGACGGCGCCCGCGGCCATCCTCTGGACGCTGCGCTGGGCCGAGCAGGCGCTCCGAACCTACCGCGGGCTCGGCCTCCCCGCGCCGCTCGACGACGCGGGGCTCGGCGGCACGCGCGGCTTCGACATCTACCTCGTCGCCGGCGAAGACGGCCCCTCGACGACGTCGGATCTGATCGCCCGCGGCCACGGCTTCGACAGCCAGAGCGCGTTCACGATCCTCCCGCCGCCGGCCGCGCCGTACACGAGTTGCTTCGCGCCGAACGCCGTCGCGCAGGGGATCGCCCGCGCCATTCTCTTCCGCTTCGACGCGGCGATCGAGGACGGCACCTCGGCGATGGCCTCGACCTACCTCGCCTCCCTCGCCTCCGAGTGCTCGCTCGCCGACCTCGCCGCCGTCGACGATTTTCAGCGCCGCCCCGAGCGCGCGCTGACGATCGGAAGCCCCGACGCGCCCTCCGGATCGCTTCTATTTCCCTGGTTTCTCGACGACGTGTACGGCCAGAGCACCCCGGCCCGCGTGGTGACGACGCTGATCTCGGTCGCCGCGCAGCACACCAAACCCGGCGCGTGGGAGTGGAGCAACGAGCCCGATCTCTTCGACACGCTCCGGATCAACATGAAGGCCCGCGAGTCGAGCCTCGACGCCTTGCTCCTCGACTTCGCCATCCACCGCGCCTTCGTCGGCAGCCGCAGCGACGGCATGCACCTCACCGGCGTCGAGCGCTTCGGCGACTTCGGCCGCGTCCGCTTCGACTGGGCCGTCCCCTTTGGCTCGCTCCCGCGGCGACTGGCCCCGACTCGGCCCCTCGATCCCACGGGCGCGACGTACCTGTGGATCGATTGCGCCGACGCTCCGCCGGGCGCCGAGCTGACGTTCCTGGCCGACTGGGAGCTGCCTTCGATCTTTCGATGGTCCCTGATCAAGGTGGATAAGAGCGGCGCGGAGAATGGAAGGATCGATATCGCCGGGGTGTATGGCGATAGCCACGTGGAGCGAAGCGTGGTTGGCCTCGGCGGGATGGCCGGGTTGTTGATCGTGGGAGTGAACGGAGGGAGCACGGATCGGGCGCATCCCTTCGATCCGGACGAGGCGCCGTACATGCCGCATTCGTACACCGTGACGCTCGCGAAGTAGGCTTCGCCAGTCAGTCCGAGGGCTCGGGGGGCGCGTTGGCGAGGAACGCGCGGGCTGCATCGAGAAGTGCCCGTGCGTCGGCGAGAACAATGCCGAGCTCACGGGTTGACCGTGAAGAACAGCACCTCGAGCTGCTTGCCCCCGTACTCCTGCCTCCACGACGTGATCGTGAAATTCTGCTCCCACCTCTTCAGCGTGGATGAGTTGGAGTAGATGAGCCCTCCATGGCCCACGATGCCCACGTGTCCGTGGGCCGTCCCCTGGGTGGGAGAGATGACGATCGCGCCGGCGGGCACAGGCTGGTCCGCGAGCACGAGCGTCCCGCGCCCATTGCGGAGCGCGTCGAGCATCCGGAGGGTCGACACGCCGCCGTCGGAATCGACCGAGCGCCCGGTCGCGTCGCGCACCACCTTGTTGACCGCCCAGGCACACGCCAGGAGCCCTCCGCTGGTGCCTGGTGCCCTGCTCGTCTGGAGGACTCCAGCGTTGCGTGAGGCAACGTCGGTGATGGCCTGGTTCTCCTGGTCCTGCGTCGTGGGTGCGGGGCGCGTCGGCGCGGCGCTCGGCTCCGCGGCGTGGACGGGCTCGGCGACCTGCGCGCGCAACGCGTCGGCGGTCTCCTGGGGCACCCCGAGGCTCGTGAGCTCGTCCATCACCGGATCCGCCGTGAGCACGGTGGAGGGGCCGGCCGGCGGCACGAACACGAGAAACTGCGCGGCGCTCCGGGCGTCGGACGTCATCGCGAGCACGTAGGTGCCGCCCTGGCCGGCGGCGCTCGCGAGGATGTGAATCGATTCCCCGGGTCGGGGGGCAAACAAGCTCTGGAGCTGCTGGGTGAGGGTCATGAGGTCTCTTCGTTGCAATCGGCCCGCGCCGAGAAGAAGCAGTGGACCGCCGAAGGCCCCGTAG
The DNA here is from genome assembly GCA_040006075.1 of Byssovorax sp. Lineage (GTDB taxonomy): Bacteria > Myxococcota_A > Polyangia > Polyangiales > Polyangiaceae > JANYGI01. Next base: position 4,169 of record JBDTXR010000396.1, read on the forward strand.
GCGGCTCGGGCGGCGACGAGATCCTGGGCCTCGTCGCCGTGATGACGAGCACGAGGGCGATCGGACCGAGCGAGCAAAGGCACACCGAGTCTGCGTATCACCTTTGCCGTCACTCCGGCGCAGCGATCCGGGCCGAGGCCGCGCCGCGCATGCGGATCACTCGACTGCTCCCGCGGTCCCTGCGTTGATCCCGCAGCAGGCGAAGCGCCTTCGGCGTCCCGCGGCGGACTCCGGCGTCCCGCGGGCCGACTCTCGGGTCCTGCGGCGCGACTCTGGCTTCCCTCACGGCTCGTGCATCGCCCCTGCTACGGCTTCTTCGCGGGCGGGTCGATCCGAGCCAGGAGCTCCAGCGGGAGGAGATCAGGAGAGAGGAAGCCTTCCCGCGCCTCGTGGGAAAAGAGACGTTCGCGGGTGTAGTGCTGGAACACGAGCCCCCGATCAAACAGATCGGGAGAGCGCGCGAGAAAGCCGGCGAAGGTCCCGGGTACGGCGCCTGCGGAGGTCGCGCGCATGCGGAGGTCGACTGCCGCGATCCAGAAGCGGGTCAAGGTCTCGTGATACTTCCGCAGCAGACCATTGGCGACCGCGAAGCGACGGATCCCCGAGACGATGCGGTCGGGGGCGAGGTCGCGATCACGAAGAAGGTAGAGCCAGGCGACCCGGAGGTGGGCGCCGTGATCGAACGCCTTTTCGGGGAGCGTCGTCGCCTCGAATGCCGCCAGAAAGGCGTCATCCTCGGCGACGTCGCGCTCGTCCTCCCCGCACCGGTCCTGGTCGCGGGTCATCGGCTCTTCAGCCCCGAAGGAGAGCACCAGGGTAGGCGCAGACCTTCAGGAGCGGGTGACGGTCCAGTGCGTGGTATAGTCGGAGTTGCTGCCGCAACCAGAGGCCGAGTCCGTCCCCGGGTGGTGCGTCGTCTTGGCGAAGACGTGGGTGGCGCTGGCGCTGGTCAAGTGCCAGAGATCTTGACCCGTGAAGGCGACCTGCTCGGCCGCGACGGGCCCGTCGCAATCGGCGAAGAGGAACCCCAGCGCCTTGCCCCCCAACCACGCTACGAGCGCGCCGATCGCGGTTCCGATGGGGCCGGCCAGCGCGGTTCCGAGCACGGAGCCGACGGTCGTGCCCGCCCAGGCAGCTCCCTGGTTCAGCAACGTGGTGGTGGTGGACTGCAGAGTCTTCACCACGTCCGAGGGCGTGGCGTGGCCCGCGTTGACGATCGTGTAGTTGAAGACAACCTTGGCGTCGGGCTTGTCGACCAGGATCGGGGCGAGATGCGCGGTGACCTGGAAAGTGCCGTTGTTCTCGTCGCCCATCGACTGTTGCTGCGTCTGGGGAGTGCCCCCGTTCAGCACCAGACCCAGGCTCACGAAGTTGGTGTCCTCGTGACGAGATCGCGTGTTGGCGATATCGTACGAGACGAGGCGAAAGGTGTAGGTTCCAGCCTGGAAGGCAGGAGGGGGAGATCCACCACCACCGCCGCCGCCACCACCACCACCCTTGGGCGGGAGGTGAATCGGCGGCATGGGGGGATCGGGCGGTTCAACCGGAAGGGGATGTGCCATGAGTCATGGTAACGCGAGTGAGCGCCCCGATGTCAAGTCCTCATTGCGACGGGATCGACGACTTTTTGGTGTGGCGTTTCTGTCTCGCTTACGACGTGATCCGCGGCGCGCTGCTCCTCGACTTCGCGATCACCCGCGCCTTCGTCGGCACCCGCAGCGACGGCATGCACCTGACGGGCGTCGAGCGCTTCGGCGACTTCGGCCGCGTGCGCTTCGACTGGTCCGTGCCCTTTGGCTCGCTCCCGCGGAGGCTGGCGCCCACTCGGCCTCTCGATCCCACGGGCGCGACCTACCTGTGGGTCGATTGCGCCGACGCTCCGCCGGGCGCCGAGCTGACGTTCCTGGCCGACTGGGAGCTTCCGTCCATCTTTCGATGGTCGCTGATCAAGGTGGATAAAAGCGGCGCGGAGAACGGGAGAATCGATATCGCAGGGGTGTACGGCGATAGCCATGTGGAGCGGAGCGTGGTCGGGCTCGGCGGGATGGCCGGGCTGTTGATCGTGGGAGTGAACGGCGGGAGCACGGATCGGGCGCACCCGTTCGATCCGGACGAGGCGCCGTTCATGCATGCCGCACTCGTACATGGTGACGCTCGCGAAGTAGGACGTCATGGAAGTCGCGACTCCCGGCCGGGGCCCGTGCTAGCCTCGGCCGATGCTGGCGACCGACGTAGCCGAGCAGGCGCCCAGGCCGAACATTGGGCCCTATCGCGATGAAGACGCGGCCCTCCACGCGCTCGTCGACAAGCTCGTCCTCGACGATTCGGCTCCGGACGACGCGACCACGTACGAGGCCGTTTACGCGCCCATTTGCGGCTCGGGCGTTGGGTGCGACGTGGTGCCGTGTCGGCTCGCGGAGATGGAGGAGGTCGTGGAGGATCCGACGAACCCGTGGCATTTGGCCTGGCGAAACGCGAGAAGGCTCTATGAGCACGGCTGAGCGGATCTCCGCATTTCTCCAGCTCGCCACTGAGCGGCTCGAGGACGATATTCGGGAGATTGCGGAGCTGCTCGAAGAAGCCAAGCGCTTCACGGCCTCGAGCGCACCTCGCAGTTGATCCGGAAATCAGCGAGCGGGCGCGCCACGATTCGCCCACTCCGGTGGAGGGCATCGACGGCCCTGTCGAGATTCGCACACGTACCGGCGCATGCGGATGGGCGAGCCCGTTCCCCGAGGTGCGAGCGCTCGCGGAGCGCGCGGCCCGCGAGCACGGCAATGGCTGATAGCGCGGGCGCCCTGCGCACCTGCGCGCTCTGGCCTGACGGGGAAGTCAGGACTCGGAGGACGCCTTGGCGAGGAACGCCCGCGCTGCAGCGAGAAGGCCGCGCGCATCGGCGAGAATTCGATCCATTTGCTCGGGCTGGATATGCCGGCTCGCGCCGTAGTCCGCAACGCTCCGCTGCTCTTGCAGGCGCGCGAGCTGTCCAGGTGCTCGCTTGCGAGATGCCCGGGAGCCACCAGGCGCTTGTCGAGAAGCGAGTAGACACCGCGGTGGGTTCGCGCCTGTTCCCCGAGATGAACGAGCAACGCCGCCGCAGCATGAAACGCGACGTAGTAAGCCCGGCTCGTCGCGCCGTCCTACATCGCGATCTTCGCGAGCATCTGGGCTTCGAGGAGCGCGTTCTCCGCGCGCCGGATCTCCTCCGCCACGCTCGCGTCGCGATTCTCTCCGGTCATACGGTGATCCCTTCACGATCGATGTCCTGCGCGAGGATCTTCTCTCGGGCGCGCAGCCGGTCGAGCTCTGCAACGGTGAGGAACAAGGGTGACATGTAGATCCCGCCACCCGAGATCTCCAGCAAGGCCGAGAACGCGCGGTCGTGCTCTTCGACGGTGATCGGATCGGTCAGCACGAGTACGTCGACGTCGGACTCGTCGTCGAACTGATTGCGCGCGTACGAGCCGAACAGCCGGAGCTCGTGCAGCCTCGAAGCGAAGAGCTCCCCGAGCTTCGCTTTCGCCTTGTGAAGGCGGTCCCATACCGCGGCGGGAATGCCGCGGCGCCGCTCTTCGAGCGAAGCGATCGGCACCGGCAGGCCGAGATCGTACTCGTTGATTTCTTCCCGGTTCACAGGGGGAAATTGTAGCTCCCGACGGCTTCGGGAGTCAAAGCCGCTGGAGTAGCTGGCGCGTCGCTTACTTCTTCGGCGTGGCGTCCGGCGGGGTCGCTGCCGCGGCGGGATCCGGCGCGGCCGCCGCCCGCGTCACGGTCCGCGATTGCAGCGGCGGGACGTGCTCGTCCACGGCGTGGCCCCACAGCCAGGCGCCGATACGCCACATCTGCTCGTGGCGTTGCTCCACCAGAGTCCAGAAGCGATTGCGGATCTCGACCGCCGTGGCGAGGTCCGGTGCAGGCCGGTTGTCGGCGGGCGTCCCCTTCGGCTTGAGCAGAGTCTGGAGCTTCGAGCCCACCGCGTCGGCCTCGGCGAGGTCGTCCGCGGTGATTGCCGTCTTGCCGATGATCGCCTTCTCGTGCTTCCGGAAGACCGCGACGAGGGCAACACAGTCATTGGCCATATCCACCTTGCCGCGGCCGGGGCGGATGGGGGCGAGATCGGCGTCGGGGATCACCCCGGATTCCGCGAGCGCCTCGGCGGCCTTGAAGAGCTTGCGGCGGATTGGGTGGGCCCTGCTGAGGAGACTCTCAATCGTGCCTCCGGCCCCGGCTTCGCGGTTGACCTGGAGGGCCGAGAAGAGCAATCCTTGGGTGAGCTGGGGGAGCGTCCGCACGGCCTCGATGTCGGCCAAGGGTAGCTCGTGCTTGATCCGGGTGAGCTCGGCGAGGACGTTGCCGACTCCGCGCTTGACGTTGTGGTAGGCGAGCTGGGGATCGGCGCGGTAGTCGGAGATTTTGTCGGCAGCGAGCTTCTGCGCGAGGGGGAGGAAGAGGTCGTAGGCGGCCTGGGTTCCGATGTCGTCGAGCGCGGCGGCGGTGGACGCGGGGTCGTGGGTCGGGGGAGTCGGCGGGGTTGCAGGGGTGGGAGATTTGTCCGGTGACTTGGTGGGT
>JBDTXR010000397.1:0-8726 GCA_040006075.1 Byssovorax sp.
CCTCTTCCTTGGCCAGCATCGCCTGCTGGCGCTCGTACTGGGCCTCGGCGTGGAGATCGTTGAGGGCGCGCTGCTTCTCGTAGAACTCGTAGTTCCCGGAGTACGTGGTGATCTCGCCGCCGTCGATCTCGCAGATCTTGGTGACGATCCGGTTCATGAACTCGCGATCGTGGGAGGTTATCACCAGGGCGCCCTCGTAGCCCTTCAGGTAGCTCTCCAGCCAGATGATCGACTCGATGTCGAGGTGGTTGGTCGGCTCGTCGAGCAGGAGCGCGTCGGGGCGCATGAGCAGGATCTTCGCCAGGGCCACGCGCATCTTCCAGCCGCCGGAGAGGGCGCCGGTGTCGCCGTCCATGACCTCCTGGCTGAAGCCGAGGCCGGCGAGGATCTCGCGGGCGCGGGCGTCGAGCGCGTAGCCGCCCAGCTCTTCGTAGCGGGCTTGCACATGGCCGAAGCGATCGACCAGGGCCTCCATCTCGTCGAGGCGTAAGGGATCGGCGAGCGCATGCTCCAGCTCGGCCAGCTCGCTGGCGATGGCCGAGATCGGGCCGGCGCCGTCCATGGTCTCGGCGACGACGCTCTTGCCCGTCATCTCGCCGACGTCCTGGCTGAAGTAGCCGATGGTCACGCCGCGATCGACCGAGACCTGGCCGCCGTCGGGCTGCTCTTCCTTGGTGATCAGGCGGAAGATCGTGGTCTTTCCCGAGCCGTTGGGGCCCACGAGGCCGACCTTTTCCCCGCGGTTGATCGCCGCGGAGGCTTCCATGAAGAGGATCTGTCTGCCGTGCTGCTTGCCGATGCCGTCGAGTCGGATCACGAAAATGCCTTGCTGCGAGAGGGGAGGGAGGCCCGCGCGCGCAGCTCATATCGCATCGAGGGCGAACGCGCTACGGGCCGGTGATCTGCGCGAGCGACTGCGCGACCGCGCGGAACAGGCGCCAGAGCGGGTGATCGTCGTCGCTCGGCGCGCCCTCGTTCAGCGCCTTGCGGTGCCACTCGAGCGGGATGTCGAAGACCAGCGTGGTGCCGTCGTCGCTGCGGACGACGGCGCCCACGTCGTCGAGGAGGCGGCGCATCGGGGCGTTGGTGGCGAGGACCTCGGCGCGGATCGTCTGCACGCCGCGCTCGAGGGCGGCCTCGGCGACGGTGTGCACGAGGAGGCGGCCGATGCCCTTGCGTTGCGCGTCGTCGCTGACCGTGACGGCGGCCTCGGCCACGGTGGGCTCGTCGTGGAGGCGGATCACCCGCGCGACGCCGAGGCCGATCTCGGTCTTGAGATCGAGCGAGTCGGTGGTGGCCACCACGGCCACGTGGTCGACGCCGTCGACCTCGGTCAGGTAGCGGACCATGTCGTCGGAGAGCTCGCTCATCCCCGTGAGAAAGCGGCGATAGCGTGACGTCGGCGAGAGGCGGCTGAAGCCCTGGCGGAGCGGCTCGCCGTCCTCGGGCCGGATCAAGCGCAGGGTGATCTTGGTGCCGTCGGCGAGGACGTGCTCCCCGCGGTAGTCGACGTTGATGCGGTACGACGCGCCGGGGGAAGGATCGGCGCTCATCGCGGGAGCCCGTCGACGAAGGCCATCGCCGCGGCGGCCCAGCGCTCGGGGGCCTCGAGCATCGGGTAGTGGCCGAGCTCGTCGAGCCACGTGGTTTTCGCGCCAGGGATCTCTGCCGCCAAAGCGTTGGCGACGGCGGGGAGCGCGACCGGATCGCGGCGGCCCCAGAGAATGTGGGCGGGGACATCGAGCCGGGTCAGCGCGCCGATCCAGCGCTCGCGGAAGCGGACGCGCTCGTTCATGTAGCCGGCGATCGCCGCGAGGCGCTTTCGGCCGCCGCCCGCGACCAGGCCCTCCCACATCGCGTGGAGATCGGCGTCGGGGATGGAGTCCGGGCTGCCGAGGATCCGGCGGAGCTGCGCGGTGAACACCCGCTCGCTCGCGAGGCGCGCGAAGAACGGGCCGACGTACGGCGTGCGGAGCAGGCGCTGCGACGGCGTGAGGTGCGCGAGATCGAGGTGCACGCTCCCGTTGCAGAGCGTGACGCTCTCGATGGCGATCGGCAGGCCGCCGCGCTCGCGCCGCGCGAGGAGCTCGGTGGCCACGCTGGTGCCGTAGTCGTGGGCAACGATGTGTCCGCTCGTCAACCCGAGGGAACGCCACAGCGCCACGGCCACCTCGGCCTGCTCGATCAGCGAGTACGAGGTGCGCTCGGGCTTGTCCGAGGCGCCGAACCCGAGGTGATCGTGGACGATGACCCGGCGCCCCGCCGCGAGGACCGGGAGCGCCGGGCGAAAGTCGAGCGACGAGGAAGGGAACCCGTGGAGCACCAGGAGCGGCGCGGGCTCCCCGGACCTCGCGCCGGTGTCGACCGCAAAGATCTCGCGGCCGAAGATGCGATGGCGTGAACCGCGCTTCGCCCAGGCATCGAGCGGTATCGCCGGGCCCGACGGCCGGGGTTGCGAGGTCATTTTTCTGCGCCTCCGAGGTGCATGTGGGGCTGCGATGCTAGCGGAGCCTCGTGCTAGAGTCGCGCCCATGCGACTTGCGATGGTGGGTACGGGGTACGTCGGCCTGGTGGCCGGTGCTGGGTTTGCGGACTTTGGCAACGACGTGGTCTGCGCGGACGTCAACGAGGAGAAGATCGCCTGTCTGGATCGGGGCGAAGTGCCCATCTACGAGCCCGGACTCGACGCCTTGATCGCCTCGAACGTCAAGGCCGGGCGCCTCCGCTTCTCGACCGACGTGGTCAAGGCGATCCGCGAGGCCGAGGTGGTCTTCATCTGCGTCGGGACGCCCTCCGCCGCCGACGGCTCGGCCGATCTCTCGCACGTGTTCGCGGTCGCCGAGACCATCGGCAAGAACCTCGAAGGCTTCAAGGTCATCGTCACCAAGAGCACCGTGCCCGTCGGTACCGCCGACAAGATCAAGGCGATCATCGCCCAGCACACCAAGCACGACTTCGCGGTGGCCTCGAACCCCGAGTTCCTCAAGGAAGGCGCCGCGATCAACGATTTCATGAAGCCGGATCGCGTGGTCATCGGCTCCGATCACCCGAAGGCGCGCGAGGCGCTGCGGCACCTCTACTCGGCCTTCGTGCGCGCCACCGATCGCATCCACGTGATGGACGCGCGCTCGGCCGAGCTGACGAAATACGCGTCGAACGCCCTGCTGGCGACGCGGATCTCCTTCATGAACGACCTCGCGGTCCTGGCCGAGAAGCTCGGCGCCGACATCGAGCTGGTCCGCAAGGGCGTCGGCGCCGATCCGCGGATCGGACCGAAATTCCTCTTTCCCGGGCCGGGATTCGGCGGATCGTGCTTCCCGAAGGACATCGCCGCGCTGCTCTTCACCGGCCGCCAGGTCGGGATCGAGCTCGAGATGGTGCGCGCGACCGAGGTGGTGAACGCGCGGCAGAAGAAGATCCTCGGGCAGAAGGTGGCTGCGCACTTCGGCGGCTCGCTCGCCGGCAAGACGGTCGCGGTCTGGGGCCTCTCGTTCAAGCCGCAGACCGACGACATCCGGGAGTCCCCGGCGCTCACGCTCATCGACGATCTGCTCGCGGCCGGCGCCCGGGTGCAGGCGCACGATCCGCAGGCGATGGACAACGTGAAGGCCATCTACGGCGATCGCGTGCACTTCGTCGACGGGATGTACGGCGCGGTCGAGGGCGCCGACGCGCTGGTGCTCGTCACCGAGTGGCACGAGTTCCGGACCCCGGATTTCCAGCGGATGAAGCTGGCGATGCGCACCCCCTCGCTCTTCGACGGCCGCAACATGTGGATCCCGGAAGAGCTGCGCGGGATGGGCTTCTTCTACACCGGCATCGGCCGGCAGTAGCGCCGGCAGCTCACGCGGATCCCGATCGCGCCCAGGCCGAGAGCGCGCGCGATCGGCCTGCGAATCCAGGGCTCTCGGCCTCGCGTCGCGAAAGCTCGCGCAGGGTGGCCTCGCGCTCGCGGGCCCAGACCTCGAGCCTCCGCGCGCCGAGCGCCCGCGCGCGCCGCCGCGCCCCCGCGTAGCGCCGCGCCGCGGCCTGGAGCAGGCGCCCGAGCACGCCCGACGCGTGGACCGCGCCGCGCATCGAGACGCCGTCGGGGTCGCGCGGCAGGTTGGCCGAGCCGCCCGCGAGCGCCACCACCCACGAGCCGCCGCGCGCCGCGCCGGGCTCCCAGTCGACCACGTCGTCGTGGAGCTGCTGGCCCATCCACACGCCGTCGAGCAGCTCGCCGAGCGCCTGCCGCCGCCGCGGCTCCCACCCGGCCGCGCGCGCCAGCGCCATCGACGCGGGCACGCCGCGCCGCTGCTTCGCGAGCGCCACCGCGAGGTACCTTTGGCGATCGATGGCGCAGCCCGAGAGCAGGATCCGTCGCTCTTCCACCACCGCCTCGCGGGCCTCCTGATCGGCGTCGTCGTAGGCGCGCGCTTCCGGCGCGGCGACGCGCGCGATCGCGTCGTTGCGCGCCCCGCGCACGTGATCGAGCACTGCCTCGAGCGAGCGCGAGGGCGCGAGCACGCCCGCGAGGATCCGATCGTCGGCGACCGCGCCGATCATCGCCAGGAGGTGGGCCGAGACCGCGTCGTGGACCACCGCGCCGCCGAGCTGCGGCGTGGCGTCGGCGACGAGCAGCGGCGCGCCGAGCGTGACCGCGTGGCGGAACACCGCGCTCCAGAGCACGTCACGGTTCGGCGCGAGCCCGAGCGTGACCGAGAGCCCGCGCGCCTCGTCGCGCAGATCGTTCGGCAACGAGCCCGCGAAGGCCTCGTACATGGCGTCGACGAGGGCGGTGCGGCTCACGGGTGGATGAACACCACCGTGCCCGTGAGCGACCGCGCCACGCCGTGCCAGCCGGGCGGCACCTGCGGCTCGCTCCACCAGAACAGCCGCCGCGCGTCTTCGGGCGCGAGGTTCACGCAGCCGTGGCTCTTCGGCTGACCGAAGACGTCGTGCCAGTACGAGCCGTGGAGCGCGAAGCCGTTCTCGAAGTACTGCACGTAGGGCACGTCGCGGAGCTCGAACTCTTCACCGACGGTGTCCGAGTCCATGGTGATCGAGATGTACTTGGTGTGGATCCGGAAGATCCCGCGCTTGGTGCTCTTGCTCGTCTCCGGATCGCCGAGCCCGGCCTCGCCGCTGGAGACCAGCGTCGCGTACACCGCCTTCGTCCCCTCGTACGCCACCAGCACCTGCTTGGTGATGTTGACGTCGATCCATTTCTCGCCGTTCTTTCCCCACGCGGGCATCTTCTTCGCGGGGTCGACGCGGCCGGCGCTGTGATCGTCGATCCAGTCGCCTTCCTTCGTCTCGTAGAAGAGCTTGCCGCTCTCCATCCGCTGCTTGCCGGTGAGGTTGACCGCGCTGCGCCAGGCGAGATCGCCGGCGACGACGAGGCGCTTGCCGTCGACGCGGTAGCGCTTCGCTCCCTTCTTGCGCACCAGCGCGAAGGGGAACTCCACGTCCTCTCCGATGGTGAAGCCATGGAAATCCGAGCCGCGGATCGGCCGCATTCGATCGGCCGGGATCACTCGGAGGTCGGTCGAGACGTTGTAGCGACGGCCCTCCCACAGGAACGAGTCGACGAAGGCCACGCCGTTGTGGTGAAGGACCTCGTCGATCTTGATCGCGCCCTCCGACTTGATCAGCCCCGAGAGGTTCGGCACAGAGCCACCGTTGACGAGGAACCACGGGAGATCCTTGTCGGTGACTTTGTTTTCCATCGCGTCGAGCGCGAGCGGCGCGCCCTCGCCGCGCCATTTCTCCCAGACGTCGAGCCCGTAGGTCGCTCCGCTCTCCTTGTCTTTCGCCCATTTCGCGAGGTGGGTCTTGAGGCGCGGCTCGTACTCTTTGAGATCGCTCGCGGTCGGGAGCCGCGCGTAGACCGGGCCGCCGCGCGTGGCGATCCCGTACATGTACGGGAGCTTCTGCGTGGTGTCGGGCCGCCGCGTCGAGGCGCGGACGATCGGGTTCTCGAGATCGCGCGTGGCCTCGGGGCCGAGGCAGACGAAGCCGTAGGGCTTGACCTTGCGCCAGCCGCCGGGGCACCCGCCCTTGCCGTGCTCGTCGGGATCCATCTCGATCACCGCGCCGGCGCGGAGGTAGCCGACCTTGGTCGCGTTGGGATCGGGGCGCGCGCGCACCACGGTGAGCATGGCGAGCGACGCGAGCCGCGGCGCGCCCTCGGGGATCGGCGGCGGAGGGCTGGATTTACCGCGTAGATCGACGACGGGCGGTCCGACGGGCGAGGGGGGCGGCGTGGGATCCGGCTCGCCCGCGCCGCCTTCGATGGAGGGCGCGGCACCCGACGCCGACCCCGCAGCGATCGCGGCGCTGTCGGTCGGCGCCTCGGCGGAGAGCCCCGGAGCCGGTGCCGCGGGACGACGACACCCCGGCAAGACCAGGAGCGCGAAGAGAGAGAGGGTCCAGCGGACGAGGGACATCGCGCCCTCAGCTACCCAGAAACGCGCCGCGACGTCCAGTTTTCGGCGATCAGCCCTCGGCCTTCGGAGCCTTCGGAAAGCGGCCGAAGCGCACCACGAGGCCGAGCCACCCGCGCGCCAGGTAGAGCAGGTTGATGGCGAGGTAGATCCAGAAGAACGCGTCGAGCCGGCCCAGCGCGGCGAAGATCCAGATGTGGCTCGGGTAGTGGTTGAGGAAGCGCAGGAACATCAGCCCGAGCTCGGCGACGCGACCCACGAGCGAGCGCTTCGGCCCTTGCGCCTGCGTCTCGTAGAAGGCCTCGACGGTGACCTCTTTGCCGCTGATCTCCGGGCGTCGCACGAAGTTCGTGAGCGAGATCCCCGAGGCCAGGATGATGGTCCCGGCGATCCCCGCGTGGAGAAACTCGGGCCGTCCCGCGGGCCAGAGCGTGAGATCCAGCCCGAGCCCGCCGCCGCGGTAGAGCCGGATCCCGAGCGCCCCGGCGAGCATCACCGCCTTGCCCTCGTCGGTGAAGAAATCGAAGAGATGCCCTTCTTTCGAGGCGATCTTCTTGTGCCGCGCCAGCATCCCGTCGGTGCAATCGAAGAGGTAGCTGACCTCGAGCACCAGAGCGCCGACGACGCCGCCGAGGTAGCCCGGCATCGCCGCGAAGAGCACCGCCGCGACCACGAAGATGAAGAGGTTCAGCAGCGTGAGCTGGTTCGGCGTGATCGGCGTCGGCGCGAGGATCGCCACCACGCCGGCCGCGAGCGGCCGCATGAAGTAGGTGTTGAAGAGCTGATCGTGCTTCTTGCGGGTGGCGAGATAGATCGCCTTGACGGTTCCGAGCATCGCGCCGCCGACGCCTACCAGCGCCCCTGGGTGCGCGAGATCATCTCGTACGGGTAGCCGATCTCGAAGGCGCTGGCGGTGTCGAGGGCCTTCTGCTGCTCGGCGGTGAGCGTGAGGCCGTCGGCCTTCAAATTGTCGTCGAGCTGCTCGAGGGTGCGGGCGCCGAAGATCACCGACGTGACCACGGGCTTGGCGAGCAACCACGCTAGCGAGACGGCGGCCGGCGTGGTCGAGTGCTCTTTCGCCACGGCGTCGACCGCGTCGAGGATCTTCCAGTTGCGGTCGCTGCTGAAGCCCGCCATCCGGTCTTTCCACTTGTCGAGGCGCGTGCCCTCGGGCGCCGGCGTATCGCGGCGGTATTTCCCGGACAGGAACCCTCCCGCCAGCGGCGACCAGGGCAGGATCCCCACGCCCTGGGTCACGCAGAGGGGAGCGTGCTCGCGCTCGAGATCGCGCACCACGAGGCTGTACTGCGCCTGGAACGAGGCGAAGCGCGCGAGGCCTTCGGTCTTGCTCGTCCAGAGGCTGTCGGCGAGGCGGTAGGCCGCGTAGTTGCTGCACCCGATGTAGAGCACCTTGCCGGCGCGCACGAGATCGTCGAGCGCGCGCAGCGTCTCTTCCTCGGGCGTGTCGAGGTCTTGCATGTGGATCTGGTAGAGATCGATGCGATCGGTCTGGAGCCGCTTCAGGCTCTCTTCGCAGGCGCGGACGAGGTGCCGACGCGAGCCCCCGGTGCCGTTCGGTCCGGGCTCCATCCGGAAGCGAAACTTGGTCGCCAGCACCACGTCGTTGCGGCGCTGCTCGGCGGCGAACCAGCGGCCAATCACCCGCTCGGACAGGCCGTCTTGCCCGTAGACGTTGGCGGTGTCGATGAAGTTGACCCCGGCCTCCAGCGCCTTGCGCATGATCGCGAACGACGTCGTCTCGTCGCACCCGAGCTGGTGCATGAACGAGCTCGAGTCGGCCTCGCCAAACGTCATGGCGCCGAGGCAGAGGGTGGAGACCTTGAGGCCGGAGTGGCCGAGAGAGCGGTAGTTCATGGGATCCTCGTGATCGTGAGTCTGCGCCATTCATCGGCGCCGGTTCGGCGGCGAGGCTAGCACTACTGCGGCAAACTTCGTTTGCTGCGCTTCGCGCACCGCTTCGCGGCCGCAGTAGCGCTAGCTTTTGTCTCCCCGGGGCGAGCCCCGGACCCCACGGCGCTACGCGCCGTCTAGCACTACCGCGGCAAAATTTGCCGCAGTAGTGCTAGCACTCCTGCCGCGAAACATCTTCGATCCCGCGTCGGCGCGCTCCGGTCGGGGTTCTTCCGGTGCCGGCAAGGGCAGCGCGGCAACCCTCGCTCACGCCGTTGGCGCGCGTCGCTGCCGGGTTCGACGTGTCGTATCCTGCGCCGTGACGTTCACGATCGCGACGTCCGACGCGCGGCCGACTTCGCCACGCGTCTCCAGGCGCGCGAGCAG
>JBDTXR010000398.1:0-8723 GCA_040006075.1 Byssovorax sp.
CGCTTCCGCGAAGATCTCTACTACCGCGCCCGCGTCGTGGAGATCGAGCTGCCCCCGCTCCGGGCTCGCGGGCCCGAGGAGATCGAGTCGCTGGCGCGGCATTTCGCCGACGTCTACGCCACGCGCTACGGCCGGCCCACGCCGCGCTTCGAGCCCGCGGCGCTGGTGGCGATCCGCGCCCACGCGTGGCCGGGCAACGTGCGCGAGCTCGAGCACTGGATCGAGAGCGCGATCGCGCTGGCGCCCGACGGTCGGGTCACCGCCTCGCATTTGCCGCGGCGCGGGGCCGATCCCGGGGTCGACTCGGCCCGCCGCGAGGGCGTCACCACCGCCGAGCTCCGCCCGATCGTCGCCGAGGTCCGGGGCGTGGCCGACGCCGCTTCGCGCGCTCCAGAGCGAGCGCCCGAGCGCGACGCCGCGAGCCCCGAGTCGGTGTCGATCCCCCTTGGTTTGCCGCTCGAAGAGGCCGTTCGCCGCTACGTCGACGCCACCGTGAAGGACTGCGACGGCAACAAGACCGAGGCCGCCAAGAGCCTCGGCGTCGGCCGCAACACCATCGGCCGCGCCCTGCGACGCTGAGTCGCGTAGAGTCGGGCTCTTCACCGGGGAGCCTCTCATGTCGCGATCGATCTCGCCGCCGCTGCTCGCGCTCGCGCTGCTGTTGCTCGCCCCGGAGGCGCGCGCCGAGGGACCGAGCGACGCCGAGGTCACGCGACGATTGGCCTTCATTTCCAGCTCGCTCGAGGCCGGCACCGTCGCCGCCGATCGCTGGTGGTACGGCTGGTACATCGGCTGGACGACGCTCACGGTCGGCGAGGTGGTGTTCGCGCTCGCCGCCCCCGATCGCGGCTTTCGCGTCGATAGCGCGGTCGGCGCGGTCTCGTGCTCGCTCGGCGTGATCCCGCTCGGCTTCCTGCCGTTCGTGCCGCGCACCGCGGCCGCGAGCCTGCGCACCGTGCCCGGGAGCACCAGCGAGGAGCGCCGACGCAAGCTGCTCGTCGCCGAGAGCCTGCTCCGCAAATCCTCGGAGACAGAAGCCCTCGGGCGATCGTGGCTCACCCACGCGCTCGGCATCAGCGTCTCGATCGGCGCGGGCCTGGTGCTCGGGCTCGGCTACAAGCGGCCGGTCACCGGGATCATCAACTCCCTCACCGGGATCGCGCTCACCGAGGCCCAGATCTTCACCCAGCCGACCGCGGCGATCGGCGCGTGGAGAGCCTACGAGTCCGGCAAATTCGAGGCACCCAAAGCTGCCACGAATTTACCTCGCTGGACGATTGTTCCGCAGCCCACCGGGATCGGGGTCGCCGCGCTATTTTGAAGAAGTGCAGGGCTCGGCCCGCGCCGACGCGATGCGGCGCTACCCTTCGCGACCTCCCGTGACGCCCCTCCACATTTTCTGGATCGCCTCCGCCGCCGCGTGGCTCGTCGTCGTGCTCGCCGCCGGCGTCCGCCGCAACCGCTTCTTCGCGATGTTCGTCGGCGTGCTCGTCGGCGTTCACACGCTGGTCTCGTGCGGCGTCGCGCGTCACGTCGGGCCTTTATTTCCCGTGTTCGCGGCGCTGCAGGCCACGGTGTACCTCAATTACTTCTTCCTCTCGCAGCCGCGGATGCGGCCGTTCGTGTACCGCGTGCTGGTCACATTCCCCGCGTCGTTCTTCGCCGCGGCCACGTTCCTGGCGTTCCCGTGGGCCATCGCCGCGGCCTTCGGCCTCACGCCGTACGGGCTCTGGATCCCCTACGTTCTCGGCTTCGCAGGCCTGGTCGAGTCGCTCTACCTCCGCCCCGAGGTGGTCGATCTCGTCGTCGATCGCGCGCACGTCGAAGGCCTCGTCCGCCACCCGCGCGCCACGCCGCGCGAGGGTCGCCCGCTCCGCTTCGTGCAGATCACCGATCCGCACCTGGGCCCGTTCATGCCGGTGTCGCGGCTCAAGGCGATCTGCGAGCGCGCCGTCCGCGAGGCGCCCGATCTGGTGCTGCTCACCGGCGACTTCCTCACCATGGAATCGCAGCAGACGGTGGAGCACCTGGCCGAGGCGCTCGCGCCGCTGAAAGCGCTTCAGGGCAAGGTCTTCGCGTGCCATGGCAACCACGATCACGAGGCGCCCGCGCTCGTCGCCGCGGCGCTCGCGCGCACCGGGGTGAAGCTGCTCGTCGACGACGCGACGCTGGTCGAGACCGAGGCCGGCCCGGTGCAGATCGTCGGCATGGATTTCCACTTCCGCGGCCGCAAAGAGAAGATGGAGAAGGTCTGCGCCGAGCACCCGCGGGTGCCCGGCGCGCTCCGCCTCGTGCTGCTCCACGATCCGGGAGCGTTTCGCCATTTGCCGGTAGGGGAAGGCGATCTCGTCCTCGCCGGCCACACCCACGGCGGCCAGCTCGGGCTGCTCCGCTTCGGGATCCAGTCGACGATCATCCGGCTGTTCACCGAGATCCCCGATCACGGACTCTGGGCTCGCGGGCCCGATCGCCTCTACGTTCACCGCGGTACCGGCCACTACGGCTTCCCGCTCCGCCTCGGCGTCCCCGCCGAGGAGAGCGTGGTCCGCGTGCACCTCGTCGCCACCTGATCAGCGCAGGTGGGTGCGCCCCGCCGTCTCCAGCAACATCGCCAGAACCAGCGGATCGCCGCTGCCCGTCTGCGATCCGGCGCTCGCTCGCAGCCGCGCTAGGCGGTCGGCGTCGCGCAGGAACAGCGGCTCGTGCAGCGTCCCGGCCGCGGCGCGGAGGATGGCCTCGCGCTCCGTGAGCAGCGCCGTCGCGCCGTCGCGATCGCCGTTGGCGATCTTCCACGAGGCCGTCGTCAGCGCCTCGCCCGCGCCGAAGCCCTGCACCGTGCGCGCGACCGAGGCGTTGATCGTCGCCGCGCTCGCCGCGTCGCTGTCGGCGAACGCGATCTGGATCGGCACCTCCTCGATCACGTTCTTCTTCGAGAGGCGATCCTTGTACTTGAGCTCGATCCCCGCGACGGTGCGCCCGCCCATGCCCGCGGGCACGTCGAGCCTGAAGAGAAGGGCGTGCGCGTCGTCGCGCGCGAACGCGGGGATGAAGAAGCGCATCCCGCCCTCGGCGTCGCTCTGGCGATCTTGCTTGATGTGATCGCGCGCCGCGGCCTGCGCGTCGGCCGCGATCTCCGCGGTGCGCACCTTCGCCGCCTCGGCCTCGTCGAGCCGCTTCGATCCGTAGACGCGGAGCAGGCCGACGTCGGGCTTGAGCCGCACGCGGACCTCCACCGTGGTGGCGACGGGATCGAGGCGCCGATCGAGCTCGGTCGAGAGCGCGGGCGCGATCTGATCGGGGTTGCGCAGGTAGTAGTAGCCGCCCGATCCATCGTCGGCGATCGAGCTCATCAGCGCGCCGTCGTAGTCCGATCCAAGGCCGAACGAGCTGGTCTGGATCCCCTTCTGAAAGGCCGCGAGCGCGAGCCGCGAGAGCTGATCGCTGCCGGTTACCCCGAAGTTCGCGTGGCCGTCCGAGACGAGGAAGACCACGCGCACGGCGTCGTCGGGGATGCTCTTCAACGCCGCCTGCTCGTAGCCGAGGCGCAGCCCTTCGCCGATGTTGGTGCCGCCGTCTTCCTTGATCTTGCCGATGGTGTCCTTGATCCACCCGCGCCGCGCGCCGACCGCGCCGTCGGGCACGATCACGTTGGCGTCACTGGAGAATGTCACCAAAGAGAAGTCGTCGGTGGGCGCGAGCTTGTCGACGAGCGCGGCGGCGGCGCTGCGGGCGCTGGCGATCGAGTCGCCGGCCATCGATCCGCTGACGTCCAGCACGAGGTGGACCGAGAGGTGGGGCCGCGTCGCCGGGGCGACCGCGCTCGATTGCAGCGCGAGGCGCACGTGAAATGGGCCGCCGTTCGGAGGCAGCGCGCCGCGCTCGAGGTCGGCGCGCATCGCGAGCGCGTGGCCCTCGGGGACGGCGAGCGCGGGCGTGTAGCGCGCCCCGACGTCGCTGACGATCTCGCGCTCGCCCGCGGGGACGATGCCGCGGGCGACGGCCGACTCGAACGCCGCGAGGTGCCCGCCGCCCGGCCGGTACGTGGTGGCGAAGCGCCCGTTGGGATCGATCGTGGCATGCAGGGGTGCCGCGATCGGGGGGCTCGTCGCACCGACGCCGATCTTCCCCGGCGCGCCGCCCGCGATGCCGCTGAGCCCGAGCCCCGCGCCGCCGATGCTCGGAGCGGCGCGCCTGCCGCCGCCGCCGTGCCCCACGCCGAGCATGCCAAAGGTGACCTCCTCCTCGGCCTCGGGCTGCGCGTTCGGATCGCCGCCGGCGCCTTGATTGAGCAGCCCGATCATCCCGAACTCGGAGGCGTCCGCGACCGCTTGGGCCCTTGAAACATGCGGATCGGGCGCGTCGTTCGGCCCGCTCACGCCGTAGCGATTCGACGTCGACGCCTGGCCCATGGAGCCCTCTTCGCCCCGCGCGCGCACCCCGGTGCCGCCCTCTTTCGCGTCGGCCGTGGCCGCAGCCAGCTCCTCCGTCTCCCGCTCCGCTTCGGCCTTCTCCTCGGTCTCCTCGAGCGCCGCCTGGATCGCGTAGACCTGATCGGCCGAGACGCCGTCGAGATCGTCCGCCGACGGCGACGCGGGAAAGCACGACATCGATCCGAGCAGGCCGACGTGCAGCAGCCCCGAGCCCACCCAGAACGGGACGCTCCGCCAGCGCGGCTTGCGCAGATCGGCGATCGGCGGCGCCGCCGCGGCCGAGCTCACGACGAAGACCACGCCGCCGATCTCCAGCCGCGCCGAGGCGCCGCGAGGGAGATCGACGAGCCGCGCGCCCTCGATCGCGGCGTACGGTGCAGCCTCCGCGACCAGCTCGGCGACGCTGCGCGGCGCGCCGCCGAGGAGCCTCACGGTGCCCGTCATGCCCGCGAGGATCACCAGCCGGATCGTGTCGCCTTCACCTGCCACGAAAACTGGCGCGCGCGTGACGCCGAGCGCCGAGGCGGGGACGAAGCAGTCGCACGCGGCGCCGCTCGCTCCCGCTTCGCCCACGTGAAACGGGCGTGATGGAGCGCGGTGCGCGACGTGAAGAACCGAGGCTCCCCACAGGATCTGAACCTCGATGCACGGGGCCGCCTCGTCCGATTTCGTCGCCATCGTCCGCCCTTTCGCGCGCGCGGTCGGCGCAGCGCAGGTCGGCGTTGACAGTGACCTCGCGGGATCGTTCCCGCGTTGTCGAGCGGGCTACGGCTTCTCGGGGTTGCCCGCGGCGCGCGCGGTCTTCGGCGACTCGAGCGGGCGCCCCGTGATGTCCGTCGGCGGCGGGCGCTCGAGCAGCGACGGCCCCGCGATCGGCAGGCTGATCTCGAACACCGCGCCGCCCTTCGTCCCCTTGCGGTAGGTGATGTCGCCGCCGTGCTCGAAGACGATGCGCTGGCAGATCGCGAGGCCGAGCCCGGTCCCCTTCTCTTTCGTGGTCGCGTAGGGCTCGAAGAGGCGCGCCTCCATCGCCTCGGGTACCCCGGGCCCGTTGTCGCGCACCACGATCCGCACGCGATTTTCCGGCATCGCACCGATCGTCACCACCACGCGCGGATCGGGCCGCACGGCCGACGCGGCGTCGAGCCCGTTCTGGATCAGGTTGGTCAGCACCTGGATCACCTGATCGCGATCGGCCGACACCATCGGGATCTTCTCGACGACGAGCTCGACCCGCGGGCCGCCCGGCTCCTCGACTCCATCGGGCGACGACGCGTGGAGCGTGACCACGCCGCGCGCCACCTTGGCCAGATCGCACGGCTCCGGGCTCGGCGCCGGCAGCCGCGCGAAGCGGGTGAACTCGTTGACGATGTTGGCGATGCGGTGCACCTCGCCGAGCACCGTCGCCGTGGCCTCCTCGAAGTACTCGTCGAAGGCCGGATCGTCGCGCATGCGCAGCCGCCGCAGCGTCTCGACGGCCGCGCGGATCGGCGCGAGCGGGTTCTTGATCTCGTGGGCGATCTGCCGCGCCACGTCGCGCTGCGCGTGGATCCGCTCCGTGGCCGCGAGGCGCCGGCGCATCGTCGTGAGCTCGTCGATGGTGCGGTTGAACGACTCGGCCAGCGCGGCGATCTCGCTCCCGCCGCGGCCTTTCACGCGCTTCGGCTCGCCGGCCACGACCTCGCGCGTCTCGTGGGCGAGCGCCACCAGCGGCCGCGAGAGGCTGCGCGCGAGGATGAACGCGATCAGCAGCGCGAGCCCGATCGCCGTGGCGCCGGTGATCACGATCGATCGATCGAGCCTGGCCAGCGCGGTCCGGAGCTCGTCCTGCGGCACCGAGGCGACGACCTTGAGCCCCGACACCACGGCGAAATCGAGCGGCCGCACCACGACGTCGGCGCTGCTCTTGGGCGACGGCGCGCCGGGATCGACGACCGTGAGCTTGACCCGGTACGCGAGGCCGACGCGATCGAGGATCTTGGCGATCTTGCGCGCGCCGACGAGGCCAACACCGCCGTTCGGCCGCGCGCAATGCACTTCCATCGTGGGCTCGGCCCCGACGGTCGTGGGACGCAGCCGCGGCGGCCCCGCGGGCAGCTTGATCAACGCCGAAAGCCGCGCGTCACGCGTGCCGATCCGCGCCACGTCGACGGCCCCGAGGATCGCCCCGTCGGCCGTCACCAGCACCAGATCGTCGAGCCGAAGCGCGCTCGCCTGATCGGGGACGAAGTGGCGGATCGCGATCCACCGCCCCGGATCCAGCGCCTTGATGTCGCCCTTGACCCGATCGAGCTCGAGCTGCGCTTTGTCGACGAAGGTGTCGTGCTCGCACAGCGGCGAGAGCAGCCCGCGCAGCCCCTCGGCCTCCCACCCGAGCTCCTGGCTCACGCCGCTCGCGGCCGCCTCGATCCGATCGTTGAAATCGCTCTCGATGATCTCGCGCGACGCGTCACGCACCGACCAGCCCACGAGCGCGGTCGCGAGGACGGCGACGAGGCCCACGGCGAGCAGGAGGCGGACGGCGAGCGACACGGGGGTGCGCGGATACTAGCCGCAGATCTGCGCCGGAACGCCCCGGGCGAGAGATCTCGTCCCGCGATTGAATCGACCGCGAGGGGTCCCGTCCATGGACCTGCATGAGTTCTTGCCTCACGAGGTCGATGATGAGCTCCACGAAGATCGCAGCCGCTTTCGTGACCCTGGCGCTCCTCGCGGGCTGCACGATGCGGACCCAGGCCCCGACCAGCATCACCGCGTACGATTATTCGGAGCGCGACGCGTACGGCCAGGTCTTCGCGGTTTCCCCGACGTATGGGGGGCAAGACACCTCGTGGACGACCTCGGCACCCGCTCGCGCAATCGGAGGTTTCTGGCAGCAGGAGAAGACCGCCGCGACCGAGGGCGCCGCGGCGAAGGCCAAGAACGCCGACGAAGGCGCGGACCCCAAGCGCGGCGCCGCTTCGGCCGATCAGGGGGGCGCGCCGGTGGCCCCGCCGCCGCCGCGGTCGATCCCGCGGCAGACGTCGATGCCCGCTCCCGTGGGACAATCCACGGCCTTGCCGGGCGCGGGCACCTCCGGCCGCTGAATCGCCTTCCGCTGCTCGTATCGAACGCCGGCGCGTCCCCTTGGACCGCCGGCTTCTTGCGCTCCGGGCCCCAACACTCCTAGGCTCCTCCGCGGGTTGGTCCTGCGACGCCCTCCGCCGCTTGGCGGGGGCGACGCCGGCGTCTCTTCCGGCGCAACGCCGGCCCCTCGGAGCCCTCCGCATCTATGAATCTCCGGCAGCTTGGCGCGCCCGCGGCTCTCATCCTCGTGATGGCCGCCGCTTTCGGCTTTCTCACCAAGGCGATCCCGCTCGAATACATCTCGAACCTGTTCTGGGTGCTCGGGATCGTGTCGATCGCGGCGCTCGTCTACATCGCGAGCCAGATGCCGCAGAAGGGGCTCGCGATCTCGCTGGCGCCGCTGGTCGACGCGCTCAAGGCCGCCGGCCGCGGGAAGAAGCCGCGCGTGCCCGACGACGCCACGGGCGAGCTGGCCGAGGCGTACGACGAGATCGGCCGCGTCGCGAAGCGCAGCCTGGAGCTCACCGAAGAGGTAGAGCGCCTCGAGCTGCTCGGGCCGGGCACGCCGTCGATCGACGTCGGCGCTCTCGTCGACGCCGCGGGCCGCGCCGCGCAGGGCGAGCGCGTCCGCGCGCCGTCGGGCGCCCCGAGCGACGTCGCGCAGCTCTACGGTGAGCTCGCGTCGCTCGGCGAACGCGCGAGCGAGGCCGAGAAACGCGAGAAGACCAGCAAGATCGATCTCCCGGCGATCATCGACGCCGCCGCGCGCGCCGCGAAGGGCGAGCGCATCCGCGTCCCCGCGGGCGCGACAGCCGACGTGGCCGAGCTCTACGGCGAGATCACCGCGCTGGCCGAGCGCGTCGTCGACGCCGAGCAGCGCGAGAAGGCCCGCCGCAGCGAGCTGGCGCAGGCCGCGCAGGTGATCGAGGACTCGTTCCCGCGCCTCAACGAGGCCGTCACCAACGTGCTCTCCTCGAGCGAGCAGGCCACCGGGCACATCCGCGAGATGACCACCTCGCTCGCCAACATTTCGCAGTCGATCGAGACCCTCGCGTCGAGCGCAGAAGAGTCGAGCTCGAGCATCCTCGAGATGACGGCGACCAACGACGAGACCGCCGAGCAGGTCGGCGAGCTGGGATCGAGCGTCCGCGAGACGGTGTCGTCGATCGAAGAGATGGCGTACTCGATCCGCGAGGTCGCCAAGAACGTCGACGCGCTCTCGCTCAC
>JBDTXR010000399.1:0-8705 GCA_040006075.1 Byssovorax sp.
GTGCACGCCGGGGAAGCAGGCCGCTTTGCCCGGCACGCCGACGGCCGCGTCGAGCGAAAGAGCGAAGGAGCGGTGCAGAGGGTCGGAGAGGAGAGGAGATGAGATCGGGTGGCGCCCGGGGTTGGGGGATTGTCGTGATCGACAGCGTCAGCGACAGCGTCCACGTCCACGTAAACGTCCACGTAAACGAGGACGCGGACGTAGACGTAGACGTGGACGTGGACGTGGACGTTTACGTGAACGCTGACGCTGTCGCTGACGACCGCTCCAACCCCGCCCTCCCCGAAAAGTTCGTCGCCGCCGCGACCGTTGATGTTAGCGTCTCTCGCGTCTCTCCGTTTCAACCCGAACCTCAGGTGCTCCCATGGGCGACAAGTCTCCGAAGGCCAACGACAAGAAGAAGAAGCAGGGCGACGCGACCAAGAGCGCGAAGAAGACCGCCGCCAACACCAAGGCGACGCCCGCGCCCGCCCCCGCGAAGAAGGGCAAGTAGCGCTCTCTCTCCATCGACGCTCTGCTGTCCGCCCCGATCCCGAGGGTGCCAGTCGAGCGTCGGGTTCTCAGATGGATCGCACCGGCGTCTGTGGGAACCCGGGGGCTGTTCGGACCGCGTCCTCGATGGCGAGCATCGCGCAGAGCACCCGATCTTCTTCCCACGGCCGGCCGATCACCTGCACGCCGACGGGCAGCCCCTCGCTCTTCGAGTCCACCTCGGCCGCGCGCTTTTCCAGGCGATCCTTCGGGTTTTCGCGCACGGTCTCGGCCCGCGTGACCCGGGTCACGGGGACCACGCCGGCGGGGAGCTGCGTCGCGTTCCAGAGCATCGCCGGGGTGCCGGCCATGGTGAAGTCCCTGGTGACGCCGTGGGGGACCGCCGCGGTCGCGTAGACCGGGCCGAGGAGCAGATCGATCTTCGCCTCGGCCATCGCCGCGAGGATCGTGGTGCGCGCGCTGCGGAGGCGCGCGGTGATGGCCCAGAGCTCGGCGATCGTCTTCTCGCCGACGGCGGCGAGGAAGCGCGCGAGGCGGTGCTCGCCGGCCAGATCGGCGACGCGGGCCGCCGCGCGACGCACCGCGGGGGGCACGCGCGCGAGCAGCAGCAGCGGCTGGAGCGAAGGATCGACGGCGCCTCCCGCGAGCACCCGGGAGGCCGTGGCGCCGCCGTCGGCGCTCATTGCACCGAAGTAGTCGTAGGCCATCTCGGTCATGCCGGGCGGCGTGAAATCGACGACGGTCGCGCCGCGTGATCGCAGCGCGGCGGCGGCCTCGTGGACGGCGCGGACCACGCTTGACGATGAGGGGATGAGGCCGTCTTCCGTGAAGACGCCGACGCGCAGCGACGCGGGATCGTGGCGCGCGGGATCGGTGAACGGCACGGGCGGCACGCGACCGTCGATCGCGCTCATTCGCACGGGATCGAGCGCGCGCATCGCCAGCACCAGATCGCGCGTGGTGCGCGCCATCGGCCCGAGCTGCGAGCGGATCACCTCCTGACCGACGAGCGCGGTGTTCGATCCCTTGTTGGTCCAGCGATCGAGCGTGGGCTTGAGCCCCGCGATGCCGCACGAGTACGCGGGCACGCGGATGCTGCCGCCGATGTCGGTGCCGATGCCGAGCGGCGACATGCCCGCGGCGATCGCCGCGCTCTCGCCGCCGGACGAGCCGCCGGGCGAGTGATCGAGGCTCCACGGGTTGGCCGTCTGCCCGAAGATCGGGTTGCGAGCCTCGTTGTAGAGCATGAGCTGCGAGAGGTTGGTGCGGCCGAGGATCACCGCGCCGGCCTCGCGGAGCATCTGGGTGATCCCGGCGTCTTCCTTCGCGCGGTGGCTCGCGCGCGAGGGCGCGCCCAGCGTCGAGGCGAAGCCCGCCAGGTCGAGCGACTCTTTCACGGTCACGGGGAGGCCGTGGAGCGGGCCGCGCACCTCGCCGCGGCGGCGCTCGTCGTCGGCCTTTCGCGCGGCGGCGAGCGCCTCGTAGCGGAAGACGGCGGTGAACGCGCGGACCTGACGATCGACGGCGTCGATGCGCTCGAGGTGGGCCTTCGTCGCCTCTTCGGAGGAGATCTCGCCGGCGGCGATCAGGTGAGAGAGCTCGGTCGCCGACTTCGTAAAGAGATCGCTCGTCACGGCCGGCGAGGTAGCCCGATTTGCATCGGTCGTCTACTGTTCGCGCCCCCTCGGAGCCCGCGTCTCCGTCCTGAAAGTCGATGCTCGCACTCCCGATCGATCCGCTGTTGCCTCGCCTGTGCGAGCTCCTCACGACGGGGCAGAACCTGGTGCTCGAGGCGCCGCCGGGCGCGGGCAAGACCACGCGGGTGCCGCGCGCGCTGCTCGATCGCGGCTTCGCCGATCACGGCGAGATCCTGGTCCTGGAGCCGCGCCGGCTCGCGGCGCGGATGGCCGCGCAGCGCGTGGCCGAAGAGCTCGGCGAGGCGCCCGGGCAGACCATCGGCTACCAGATGCGCTTCGAGGACGTGGGCGGCCCACGCACGCGGATCCGCTTCGTCACCGAGGGGATCTTGACGCGTCGGCTCGTGAGCGATCCCGAGCTGCGGCGCGTGGGCACCGTGGTCCTCGACGAGTTCCACGAGCGGCACCTCGACGGCGATCTGGCGCTGGCGTTGCTGCGTCGCTTGCAGCTCGGCGCGCGCCCGGACCTCAAGCTCGTGGCCATGTCGGCGACGCTCGACGCCGCGCCGATCGCCGCGTTCCTCGGCGACGCTCCGGTGCTCCGCGCCGAGGGGCGGCGCTTCGAGGTGGCGATAGAGCACCTCGCGCAGAGCGACGATCGGCCGCTCGAGTCGCAGGTGTCGTCGGCGGTGCGCCGCCTCGTCGACGAGGGGCTCGACGGCGACGTGCTGGTGTTCCTCCCCGGCGCGCTCGAGATCCGCCGTGCTGCCGAGGCTTGCGCGCAGGTCGCGCAGCGCGCAAATCTGCTTGTTTTACCGCTCCACGGCTCGCTCACGGTCGCCGAGCAAGACCGCGCGATAAAGACTGCCGATCGCCGCAAGGTGATCCTCTCGACCAACGTGGCCGAGACCAGCGTGACCATCGACGGCGTGGCCGCGGTGATCGACGGCGGCCTCGCGCGCGTCGCGGGCCACGCGCCGTGGTCGGGGCTGCCGGTGCTCCGCGTCGCGAAGATCTCGCGCGCCTCGGCCACGCAGCGCGCGGGCCGCGCCGGCCGCACGCGCGAGGGTCGCTGCCTCCGGCTGTACACGAAGGGCGATCACGCCGCGCGGCCCGAGCACGACGCGCCCGAGGTCGCGCGCGCCGATCTCGCCGAGACCGCGCTCGAGCTCTACTCCGCGGGCATCCGCGATCTCACGCAGTTCGCCTGGTTCGAGGCGCCGCCGCACGCCTCGCTCGCCGCCGCCGAAGAGCTCCTGGTCCGCCTCGGCGCAGTCGATTCGGCGCGCGCCGTCACCGCGATTGGCCGGCGAATGCTGCGTTTTCCGGTGCATCCTCGGCTGGCGCGGATGATCGCCGAGGCCGAGCGGCGCGGCGTCGGCCCCGACGGCTGCGTGCTCGCAGCCCTCGCCGGCGAGCGCGACATCGCCTCGGGGCGCGACGCGCGGCAACGCAAGGACGCGAGCCACCGATCGGATCTGCTGGCCTTGCTCGACGCGTTCGACGAGGCCGAGCGCGCCGACTTCGCGCCCGAGAAGCTGCGGTGGATGGGGCTCGATCCGGCGCGGGTCAACGCGGTCGCCCGCGTCGAAAAGCAGCTCTCCCGGCTGGTGGAGAAGAAGGTCCCGCCCCCGAAATCCCCTGCGGATCGCGAGCGCGAGCAGCTGATTGCCATCCTCGCCGGCTACCCGGATCGCGTCGGTCGCCTCCGTCGCCCCGCCAACGCCACCGGGCGGAGCGCGCGCGAGATCGTGTTTGCGGGCGGCGGGACTGCCGTGCTCGCGGAGTCGAGCGGCGTCGCCGAGGTCGATCTGGTGGTGGCCGTCGACGCCGAAGAGCGCAGTGAGCTTCCGTCGGCGGGGCGCCTCGCCGGGCGCCCGCGAACGACGGTGCGGATCGCCAGCGCCGTCGAGGCCGACTGGCTGCTCGATCTGTTCACCGACTCGATCCGCGACACGACCGAGGCTACGTGGAACGCCCAGGCGGAGCGCGTCGAGGTGGTGCGGCGCCTGGCCTACGACGGCCTGGTGCTGGAGGAGACGCGGAGTCGCACCGGCGATCCCCGGGAAATAGCGCGCGCGCTGGCCGCCGCGGTGCGCTTGAAAGGCTGGCGAGCCTTCGTGAAGGGCGACGGCGACGATCTCGATCGCTTCTTGACGAGGGTGGCATTCGCCCGCGCCGAGTGCCCCGAGGTGGGGTTTCCCGCGCTGGACGAGGCGGCGATCGATCAGGCCCTCGACGCCCTGTGCGAGGGAGCGTCGAGCTTCGCGGATCTGCGGGAGCGCGATCTGGCGTCGGCGATTCGAGGCCAGCTAACCCAGAGCCAGGCGCAGGAGCTGGCCAGGGTCGCTCCAGATACCGTATCTCTCCCCGGCGGGCGCAAGATCCGGCTGGATTACGCAGTGGGGGGCGCTCCGCGCGGAGGCTCACGCTTGCAAGATTTTTTCGGGATGGCCGAGGGCCCGCGGGTCGCGAGAGGCCGTGTCCCCGTGGTGCTGGAGCTGATGGCGCCCAATCACCGCGCGGTGCAGGTGACCACCGATCTGGCCGGGTTCTGGTCAAAGCACTATCCGGGGATCGCCAGGGAGCTACGGCGAAAATACCCGCGGCATAGCTGGCCTGACGATCCGCTCACCGCAGCTCCGCCGGAGCCCAAGCCGCCCCGGCCTCCGCGGCGTTGAGATGTAGCGGGATGGATTGGGCGCTCGATGGGACAAGATTCCTGGCGCGATGGGGGCAGCGATGGCGGCGTGCTCCTGCGGCGGATCGCCGAGGAGATCCAGGAGCGCTACATGTGGCGAAGAGCTGAGGGCGCATTCGCGGCGTGGAGGCGCAGCGGCTGCGCCGACCGACATCGACGGGCAGCGACCGAGCGCAGGGCGAGGCGCGCTCAGGCGTGCTCGAGTGCGCCGCGCCACTCCAGCGCGGCGTGGTCTGCGTCTTGCTCTTTGCCAGCGCAGCCCCGGGACCTTCGAAGGAGAGTGCACGCGATGCGAACGATGAAAGCGGCCGTGTTCATCGAACGCGGCAGGATCGTGCTCGAAGAGCGGCCGGTGCCGGAGATCGGCCCGAACGATGCTCTCGTGCGCGTGACGACGACGACCATTTGCGGGACGGACGTGCACATTCTCAAGGGTGAGTATCCGGTCGACAAGGGGCGGATCATCGGCCACGAGCCAGTCGGGACCATCGCCGAGCTCGGCGCCGGCGTCACCGGGTATGCCGTGGGACAGCGGGTCATCGTCGGCGCGATCACGCCTTGTGGGCAGTGCAACGCGTGCCTCGGCGGGCAAGGGTCGCAGTGCGGAGGCAAGGCCATGGGCGGCTGGCGCTTTGGCAACACCATCGACGGGTGTCAGGCCGAATATCTGCGGGTGCCCTTTGCCATGGCCAACCTCTGCGCGGTGCCCGACGGGCTCACCGACGAGCAGGTGCTGATGTGTCCAGACATCATGAGCACGGGATTCAGCGGCGCGGAGAGCGGTGGGGTCCGGCTCGGCGATGTCGTCGCGGTCTTCGCCCAGGGGCCGATCGGGCTCTGCGCCACCGCCGGCGCGCGGCTGCGAGGCGCGAGCACGATCATCGCCGTCGACGGCATCGCGGGGAGGCTCGCGATGGCGAAGCGGCTCGGCGCGGACATCACCCTCGATTACCACGAGCGAAATCCGGTCGACGCGATCCTGGAGCTCACCGGCGGACGCGGGGTCGACGTCGCCATCGAGGCGCTGGGCACCCAGCCCACCTTCGAGAGCTGCCTGCGGGTGCTCCGCCCGGGAGGTGTCCTGTCGAGCCTCGGGGTGTATTCAGGCAAGCTCTCGTTGCCCGTCGACGCCTTCGCCGCGGGGCTCGGCGATCACCGCATCGTCACCACGCTGTGTCCGGGCGGCAAGGAGCGGATGCGGCGTCTGATCGCGACGCTGGCCTCCGGGCGGGTGGATCTCGCGCCGATGGTCACTCACCGGTTCTCGCTCGATCGGATCGAGGAGGCCTACGAGCTCTTCGCGAACCAGCGCGACGGGGTGCTCAAGGTGGCGATCACGCCCTGAGCGAGCGCCGCCGGAGGCCCGTTGAGCCTGGGGGCGGCGCCGTCGATTTGGTGTCAGCCCGAGCCGCCGCGGTTCGCCTGGGGGCGCTCCTTCACGCTCGCCTCCAGGAAATCGCGGTTCATCCGCGCGATGAAGGCGATCGGGATCTCCTTCGGGCACACCGCCTCGCACTCGCCCGTGCTGGTGCAGTGGCCGAATCCCTCGGCCGTCATCTGCCCGACCATCGCCAGCACCCGGCGATCGCGCTCCGGCTGACCCTGCGGCAAGAGCCCCAGGTGGCCGACCTTGGCGGCCGTGAACAGCGCCGCCGAGCTGTTCGGGCACATCGCCACGCAGGCGCCGCAGCCGATGCAGGCCGCCGCGTCCATCGCCAGATCGGCCTGGGTCTTCGGGACCAGGATCGCGTTGCCGTCGACGGCGCTGCCGGTCGGGACTGACACGAAACCGCCCGACGCGATCACCCGATCGAACGAGCCGCGATCGACCGCCAGATCCTTCACGATCGGGAACGCCGACGAGCGCCACGGCTCCAGCCACAGCTCCTCGCCGTCCTTGAAATGGCGCATGTGAAGCTGGCAAATCGTGGTGCCGCGGTGGCCGCCGTGGGCGTCGCCGTTGACCATGAAGCCGCACATCCCGCAGATGCCCTCGCGGCAGTCGTGATCGAAGGCGATCGGATCGTCGCCCTTCTCGATCAGGCCCTGGTTCACGACGTCGAGCATCTCCAGGAACGACATGTGCTCGCTGATGTTCGTGGCCTGGTACTTCGCGAACTGGCCAGCTTGCTTGGCGCTGCTCTGGCGCCAGACGTGGAGGGTGAGGGAGAACGTTCGCATCACTTGTAATCCCTCTGGGTGAGGTGGACGTTGTCGAACGAGAGCGGCTCTTTGTGGAGCTCTTGCCGCTCGTCCGGGCCTTTGTATTCCCAGGCCGCCGCGTAGCAGTAGGCCTCGTCGTCGCGCCGGGCCTCGCCCTTGTTGGCGCCCTCGGTCTCCACGTACTCCTCGCGGAAATGGCCGCCGCACGACTCGTTGCGCTGGAGGGCGTCGAAGCACATCAGCTCGCCCAGCTCGAGGAAGTCGGCGACGCGGCCGGCCTTTTCGAGCTCCTGGTTCATCTCGCCGCCGCCGCTGGGAAGAATGACGTCCTTCCAGAACTCGGCGCGCAGCTTGGGGATCTTCTCGAGCGCGTCGGTGAGGCCAGCCGCGTTGCGCGCCATGCCGCACGCCTCCCAGAGGAGCAGACCGAGCTCGCGGTGAAACGAGTCCACCGTGCGCTTGCCCTTCGACGCGAGCAGCTTGTGGGTGGTCGCGATGACGCCGGTGATCGCGTCCTTGAAGGCCGCGTGCGACGTCTCGATCCGCTTGCCCTTCGACTGCGCGAGGTAGTTGCCGATGGTGTACGGCAGGATGAAATACCCGTCGGCCAGGCCTTGCATCAGGGCGCTCGCGCCGAGGCGATTGGCGCCGTGATCGGAGAAGTTCGCCTCGCCGATCACGAACATCCCGGGGATGGTGCTCATGAGATCGTAGTCCACCCAGAGCCCGCCCATCGTGTAGTGGATGGCCGGGTAAATGCGCATCGGGACCTGGTACGGGTTCTCGCCGGTGATCCGCTCGTACATGTCGAACAGGTTGCCGTAGCGCTCGCGGATCATCGACTCGCCGAGCCGCTTGATCGACTCCGCGAAGTCGAGGTACACGCCGCGCCCACCGGGGCCGACGCCGCGCCCCTCGTCGCACGCGAGCTTGGCGGCGCGCGAGGCCACGTCGCGCGGCACGAGGTTGCCGAAGGCCGGATACCGCCGCTCCAGGTAGTAGTCGCGCTCGGCCTCGGGGATGTCCTTGGCCTTGCGCGTGTCGCCGGCCTCGAGCGGCACCCAGATGCGGCCGTCGTTGCGGAGTGACTCGCTCATGAGCGTGAGCTTCGACTGGTAGTCGCCCGCGACGGGGATGCAGGTCGGGTGGATCTGCGTGAAGCAGGGGTTGGCGAAGTGCGCGCCGCGCTTGTGGGCCCGCCAGATCGCGGTGGCGTTGCAGCCCTTGGCGTTGGTCGACAGGTAGAACACGTTCCCGTAGCCGCCGGTGCCGAGCACCACCGCGTCGGCCGCGTGCGCCTCGATTTTCCCGGTGACCAGATCGCGGGTGATGATCCCGCGAGCCCGCCCGTCGACGACCACGAGGTCGAGCATCTCGGTGCGCGGGTGCATCTTCACCTTGCCCGCGCCGATCTGCCGCTCGAGCGACTGGTACGCGCCGAGCAAGAGCTGCTGCCCGGTCTGCCCGCGCGCGTAGAACGTGCGCGACACCTGCGCGCCGCCGAACGATCGGTTGGCCAGCGTGCCGCCGTACTCGCGCGCGAAGGGGACGCCCTGGGCGACGCACTGGTCGATGATGCTCACGCTGATCTGCGCGAGCCGGTAGACGTTGGCCTCGCGGGCGCGGTAGTCGCCGCCCTTCACCGTGTCGTAGAAGAGCCGCCAGATGCTGTCGCCGTCGTTCTGGTAGTTCTTCGCGGCGTTGATGCCGCC
>JBDTXR010000400.1:0-8680 GCA_040006075.1 Byssovorax sp.
GCCCGCCAGCGCGGCGGCCCAGGCCGCGCCGCCGCCCTCGGTCATCGCGAGCTCGGCGGCCTGCGCGGCGATCATCTCGCGCTCCGACAGGCCCTTCAACGATTCGCGCAGCTCGCGCTTCTGGGCGTGCTCTTGCTCGGCCATCGCGCGATCGAGATCGGCCATCGCCGCCAGCTTGGCGAGGTGCCGCGCCTGCTCCGAGCCGGCGATCTCCTCGCCGAGGTGAGCCCGCCGCGCGTGATCGTCGAACGCCACGTCCTTCTGCGATCGGGCGGCGATCGCCGCGTCTTCGGTGCCGCGCCGCGCCGCCTCCGCCGCCAGATCGACGGCCTGCCTTCGCTTCGCCGCGTCGAGATCGAGGGCGCCCCGCGCGAGGGTCGCCGCGTGCGCTTGATCGGCGAGCTCGCGCTCGCGCTGCGCCGCGAGACGCGCGCGCGCGAGCCGCTGCTCGGCCGCCAGCACGCGGCCGTCGCGGTCGGCGCTGCGATCGGCGCGCGCGGCGTCGAGCTCGGCCTCGGCGCTCGCGATCGCCTCTCTACGAAGGCGATCGCCCAGCGCCGCCTGGTCGCGCCCGAAGGCGTCGTCGGCGACGATCGCGGCCTCGCGACGCCCGCCCTCGAGCTCGCCTGCGCGCGCCGCGAGCCTCGCCTCGCGCTCCACGCGCTGCGAGGCGAGCCGCTGCGCGAAGGTCAGCTCTTCGAGATCGATGGCGTCTTCGCGCTGCTTCAGCCACTCGCGCCCGAGCAGCACCTCGTCGCGGGCCCGCGCCAGATCGGCCCGCGCGCCCAGGATCCACTGCCCGCGCTTGTCGCGCACGTCGACGACCGCCGCCGTCACCAGCACCAGGCCGAAGCTCGCCAGGCCTTGCTCCGCGGCGCCGCGGATCGCCAGCTCGGCGGCCGCGAAGCCCGCGGCCGTGGAGAGCGCGGCGAAGCTCACGGTGCGAAGGTGCGCGGCGACGGCGCCGACGAGCGGGATCGCTAGCCGCTCCGGCGTGAAATCGGCGTGCTGGCCCTGCACCCGCACCACGAGATCGATCTCCACGCGCGCCCCGTCGCTGGTGAACAGCGGCGTCGCGCTGGCCGGCGGCGCCGCGTAGATCGTCCCGCACGCGCTGCAAAACCCGTCGCTCGCGGCCACGCGCGTCGAGCACTTCGAGCACACGCGCGCCGGGCTCACCATCGTGGGCTGCGCGGCGCCGCAGCGATCGCAGAACTTCATCGAGGCGGGCAGCTCGGCGCTGCATTTCCCGCACGGCCGCACCTCGGGCGCCTCGCCTGTGCCGAGGCAAAAGCTCAGGCTCGTGGTCGTCGTCAGCGGCGCGACGGTGACGCTGAGCGCGAGGCCATAGCGCGCGAGCCGGGCCTCGAGCGCCGCGCGGATCGCCGTCTCGGCGGCGTCGTACGTGAACGTCCCACCCTGCGTTCCCAGCCGCTCCAGCACCTGCGTCGCGAGCGCGCTGACCTCGGGCCGGACCAGATCGTGGAGATCGCGCGCGCTGAACGTCGACCGCGCGCCGACGACGTTGGCGATGAACGAGGCCAGGCCCTCCTTGTCGCCGCGCTGGAGGCTGAACGACACCACCACCTGGGTCTCGGCCTGATCGCCTCCGGATCCGGGTCGCGTCCGGATCGCGAAGGGCACCGGCACCGGCCGGAGATCGACGAGGTAGAGCGCGGTGCGATCGCCGGTTTGACCCGAGAAAAAGCGGGTGATCCGCTCGAAGACCGAGACGCTGGTCTGCTCGCCCGGCGGGAGGATCCGCTCGACCAGGCCGTCGACGAGGACCACGCCGACCGAGCCAGCGGGGACCCGCACCGTGCGCCCGCCGAGGAACCTCCGGCAGTCCTCGGGATCGACGCGGCGGATCAGCTCGCCGTCGCCGCGCTCCCACACGCCCCCGACCACCGCCCCGCCGTCCTCGGCCGGCGCCCAGCGCGCGCCGCTCATGGCGCCGCCGCAGCTCATGCAGAACTGGTTTCCCGCGGCCTGCGCGTGGTTGCAGCTCGGGCAGAGGGCGCGCGCTTCCAGGGTTTGACCGCAGCGGGTGCAGAAGCGGGTCCCGGGCTCGTTCTGCTGACCACAGCTCGTGCAAGGCATCTTCGACATCGGTCCTCCGTGACGCGGCGAGGCGCAGCGTACGAAAAAAAGCGCGCCCCGTCTTCTCCGAGCGGGCGATCGTCGTGTATCACCGAGGGCACTCGCTCATGACCACCGCGTGCGCCCAGTGCTCCGAGCCGATCCGCCCCGGGGCTTCATTTTGCGGTAAATGCGGGCTCGCGCAGCCCGCGCTCACCGCGATCGCCCCGGCGCTCACCGTCGACCTCGCCACCCTTCGTCGCTTCGAGATGGGGACGCGCTGCATGCTGCGCCTCCGGGTCGAGAACCTCGGCGCGAGCCCGCTCACCACGATGGCGATCCACGCCGAAGCGCGCGGCCTCGGGCCGCTCACCGCGTCGAGCGAAGCTCCGCTCGCCGCGGGGCGCACGGTGGTGCTCTCGCTCTTCGTCGTCCCGACCATGGCGGGCTACGAAGAGATCACCGGCGCGCTCCACGCCACCGACGCGGGCGGCTCCGCCGCGGTGTATCGCCTCGATCCGATCACCTTTCGCATCGGCAGCGCGCCGCACGTGCAGGTGGTGAACATCGATCAGAGCGGCGCCCGGGTCATCGACAACAGCCAGAGCAGCTTCGGCGGCGACGCGGCGCGCGACGACGCCGTGATCACCGACGAAGGCGGCGAGTGGCGCGCGGTCGGCCTCACGCTCGTGCGGTCGAGCCCCGCCGCGCAGCCGAGCGCATCGGCGCCGATCGAGGAAGCGCCCGCGCCGGAAGGCCCGGTCGATTTCGAGGTCAAGGCCCAGAGTGGCAGCTACCGGCTGACGTCGCGGGTCGCGCGGGGCGATCTGGCCACCGTCTACGGCGGCGCGCGCGCCGGTTCCAGCGGAGGCGAGGTGGTCTTCAAGCTCGCGGACGACGCCGCCGACAACGATCTCCTCCAGGCCGAGGTGCGCACCCTTCAACGCCTCTCCTCAGCGCAGAGCCCGCAATCGAAGCACCTCCCGGTCGTCCTCGATCAGGTGCGCACGAGCGATGGTCGGGCAGGGACGGTGTTCGAACGGATAAGCGGGCTCGATCTCTGCACCCTGCGCGAGCGCCTCCCCGGCGGCGTCCCGCAAAGGCACCTGATCTGGATCATGCGCCGCGCGCTCAGCGTCCTCGGCTGGGCCCACTCGAACGGCATTCTCCACGGCAACGTCGAGCCGGCCCACATCCTGGTTCGCCCGGGCGATCACAACGTCTGGCTCATCGACTGGTCGTGGGCCATCGTCGAGCCCGCGAAGACCGGCCAGACGTTCCGCTGCCTCAACGAGGACTATGGCCCTCCCGAGGCGCGCTCGCGCAAGGAGCCGCTGCCGAGCTCGGATCTCTACTCGCTCGGCAAGACCATGATCTACGCCGCCGGCGGCGATCCGGCGACCCACGCGCTGCCCGACACGGTCGACGTGCGGCTCCAGCGCTTCCTCCGCTTCTTCGTCGTCGAGAGCGCCCTCGGGCGCGCGGCCGACGCGTGGGACATGTACAAGCAGCTCGACAACCTTCGTGAGGAGGTCTTCGGTCCTCACGAGTTCCTGACGCTCGAAGTCTAGACCAGAGGAGTCCGTGTCATGGGTGGTGGAAGCTACAGTCAAGACGTCGCGCAGACGTTCCGATCGTCCACGGAGGGAGACGCGTTTGCGGTCCGAGCGCACCAGCCGGGCGCGGGCGAGGCCACGCGGCGCACGGTGCACCCGGCGCTCAACCCGTTTGGCAAGAAGCGCGAGGTCAACAACGAGACCCCGATCGTGGTCGCCCTCGACGTGACCCGCTCGCGTGGCGACGATACCAAGCTCATGTACGAGAAGCTGCCCATGCTCATGGGGCAAATCGAGCTCAAGGGCTATGTCCCCAACCCCGGCATCAGCTTCTCGGCCATCGGCGACGCCACCGTCGACGCGGCCCCGCTCCAGGTCAGCCAGTTCGAGGGCGACAACCGCATGGACGAGAACCTGGGCCGCGTCTGGATCGAAGAGGGCGGCGGCGGCACCGGGCAAGAGTCGTACGAGCTCTGCGCCTACTTCTACTCGCGCACCAACGCCGTGCGCCTGGCGAAGGGCAGCGGCAAGAAGGGGTATTTCTTCTTCATCGGCGACGAGGGCTTCTATCCGAAGGTCGATAAAGAGCAGGTGCTGAAGATCATCGGCGACGAGCTCCCCGCCGACCTCGACTCGGCCGAGGCCTTCCGCCGCCTGCACGAGAAATTCCACGTGCTCTTCATCTACCCGAACAAGGGAATCGAGCAGCGCAAGGCCGACATCGACGCCGAGATCAAGACCCGGGTCGAGGCCGCAGGGGGCCAGTACGCCAACGTGGATATCCGGGCCTCGCTCCTCTGGAACAACCGCAACGATCTCGATCTGCACGTGATCCCGCCCTCGGGCGAGGAGGTCTATTACGGCCACAAGAAGTCGGCCTGCGGCGGCTGGCTCGACGTGGACATGAACGTCGGCGGCGAGACCCAGAAGCCGGTCGAGAACGTGCGCTGGGCCAAGGGGACGGCGCCGAAGGGGCGCTATCGGGTCATCGTCCAGAACTTCGGCTTCAAGGAGCAGCCCTCGCCCACGGATTTCCGGGTCGAGATCGAGGTGGCCGGCG
This sequence comes from Byssovorax sp., assembly GCA_040006075.1. Lineage (GTDB taxonomy): Bacteria > Myxococcota_A > Polyangia > Polyangiales > Polyangiaceae > JANYGI01. Next base: position 4,696 of record JBDTXR010000400.1, read on the forward strand.
TGGTGAAGCGCTTCGATGGAACGGTGTCGCCCAGGGGCGAGACGCGCGCCGAGAGCAACGTGCTGGTGTACGAGTTCGATCACGATCCCGACGCCCAGCGCCCCGCGCCCGCGGCGAGCGCCGGCGATCCCTACGCCCAGTACTCGGACGACGTGATCCTGAAGCAGTGGGCCACGGTGATCCCGGCCGAGCGCATCCTTCGCATCGACGATCCGCGATCGATCATCGACGTGCTCCTCGGGGCGCTGGCCATCCTGGAAGGGACGGCCAACCTCGATGGGTATCTGGCGGACATGCGGAGTCGCAACCAGACCGCAGAGCGCATCGCCGAGGTCGCCCGCGCGCTGAACGGGCTCGGCCCGGTGCGCGGGGTCGGCAGCGTCGATGGGCCCGCCCCGCCGCCCGCAGGAAAGCCCCGCGCCGGTCGAACGAAGCGGTTGTAGAAGACCGAACACGTTGAAATCCCCGGGGAAGAGCGGGGAAAGACCGCGAGGCCGCAAAGGACGCAAGGGTCGGACGAGAAATTCTTGGCGTCCCTCCTTGCGACCCTTGCGGTCCTTCTTTCTTCGGGTCTCAAGGCTGATCGGTGCCCTGGGCGTCGGTATCGAACGAAAAAAGCCCCGCGGGATCGCGAGGCTCTTCAAGGGGCTCCAGCTGCAGGACTCGAACCTGCGACCCGGCGGTTAACAGCCGCCTGCTCTACCAACTGAGCTAAGCTGGAATGCTCGACTTTTGTCGAACGAGGGCGCGACTATAGTCGAGGGCTCGGGCAGGTCAAGAGCTGGATTCGATTCCGCTTCCTCCTTTTTCAGTAGGCGGCCGTGACCCCGAGCAAGTCGGCGCCCTCCGCCATCTCGAAGCAGAGCGTCCCATCGATGGAGGGATCGGCCTCTTTTTGCGCCGCGGCGAACAGGAGGCCGAACGCGGTGGCGAGCATGGCGTCGCTCGGATCGGCTGTCCGCCAGTTGGCGGGTGGCAGCGGCAAGTTGTCTCCCGGAGGCTTGTCGTAGGCCGCCGTGAGCCGCGTGAAGGCCTTGCCGACCTCTTCATCGGTGTGCGCGCCGCCCGATTTTGCGAGGATCCACGGGCGAAATAGCGCGTACATCTCCCGCGTCGCCGCGAGGTCGCTGCGGAGGTTGGCGAGCGACACGCCGGCATAGCGCGCCTTTCCCTCGCCCTTGGCGGCCTCCACGAGCTGACCGAGCTGCTCCTGCAGCGCGAGCGTCGTCGTCGAGTAGGCGGCGTTCACGTCGAGCTTCGTCGCGTGGAAGCCGTCGCGCAGCGCCTCGGCGTCGGCCGCGAGCTGCCCCAGCAGCTCGTTCTTGATCGCGGCGGCCTCGCTCGCGTCGCCCGGGAAACGCGCGGCGACGTCGTTGGCCAGCGCGGCCTCGTGAGCCTTCACGGGCGCGGGGATCACGTCCGCCCAGAGGATCCGCTCCACCGCCTGGAGCCCGATCACCCCGTGATTGTCGAAGCGCGACCCGTCGGCGCCGTCGGCGAGCAGATCGTCGTAGTCGGTGTCGAGGCGGTGGTGGAGCTCGGGGAACAGGGTGCTCGCCGGGACCTCGACCGCGGTGTACGCCGCGCGCGCCTTCCGCCACGCCGCGCGCATCGCGGTGAGGGAAGCGGGGGCAGAAGCCGCGTTCCAGCCGTCGTGATCGGCGGGGGCCGCGTCGCGGAGGGCCGCCGCCGCGATCGCAAAGTCGTCGAAACGGCTCTGGATCAAGGCGTTTGCGGCGCTCAGGCTTTGCTCCTCGCTCGCTTCGTCGGCGAGGACCGCGCGGTTGCCGTCGGTGCTGCACCCGACCAGCAACGCCGAGGTCAACGCGGCGGACCACCAGAGTCTCGTCATCGAGGCGAGTTGATAGTGTAAGTGAAAGTCATTGTCAACAAGCCCCCGCGACACCCGGAGGTATCGAGCGGGTCGCAGATCCTATCCCCGCCGGTGCTTTTCGTAGAGCTGATCGCGCCACTCGAGCAGATCCGCGTAGCGGCCCGCGAGCGCGGGCATCGTCCAGCAGGTGCGCGTGGCCGGTCCGAGGCGAATGAAGGCGTCGCGCACGGGGCGCACCCCCTGGAGCGCCAGCGCCGCCGCGATGTCGGCGTACGTGAGCTCGCCGTCGAGCAGGTACGCGCGTCCGTCGAGGGCGGCGCGGAGCTCGTCGAGGTAGCCCGCGACCCGGGCCTCGGCGCCCTCGAGATCGCGCGAAGCACTGTATTTGAAGGCCAGATAGCGCGTAACGAGCTGGGCCATGCCGGTGAGCGCGGGCCGGATCGCCTCGGGGATGAAGCCGGGGAGCGCCTCGGCCTGGGCGCCGCGGCTCGCGGCGATGCGGGCCACGACGATGGCGCGGCCCTGGGCCATGGCCTGATCGGCGCGGTCGTTCCAGCGGGTGATCTCGGCGAGGTGGGCCGCAGGAAACAGCGGCGCGCCGCTCCCGTTGCGCTCGGCGTGGCGGGCGATGGAGAACGAGTCGAAGATCGCGCCGTCGCCGTCGAGGAGCACCGGCACGGTGGCGGGGCCGGTGAAGCGCCCCGTGCGCAGCCGCAGCAGGGGCTCGCCGAGCATCGGCACGTAGTGCTCGAGCCGGTACGGGACGCGGTGATGATCGAGCGCCCAGCGGGCCTTCTCGGTCCAGGGCGAGTAGTGGAGCGCGATGAGGGTGGCCATGGGATCTGCTCTCGGCGAACGCGGTTATCACGGCGGCGATCCCGCGCGGGGAGTTCTCGCGGGCGCCCTCACTCCCACGCGGAAGCGGGGATGCCGAGCCGGGTGAACGGCGCGACGAGATCGTCGGGCAGCGGCGCCTCGAGGCGGAGACGCGCGCCGCCGAACGGGTGCACGAGCTCGAGCGACGCGGCGTGCAGCGCGAGGCGACCGAGGCCTACCTCGGCGCGAAAGAGGCGGTTGAGATCCCCCTTGCCGTAGTTGGCGTCGCCGATCAGCGGGTGGTTCAAATGCTTCAAATGGCGGCGAACCTGGTGAAGGCGCCCGGTGCGCGGGCGAGCCTCGACGAGCGAGCAGCGCTGCACCGCGGCCGGCAGATCGATCGCGGTCGCGGCGCTGACGGCGAAGCGGCGTCGAAACGCGGTGACGGCCGGGACGCGCGGCCCGTCCTCGCGACGCGGGATGGCGTGATCGATCAGGCCTTCGTCCGGCGCGACGCCGCGCACCAGCGCGAGGTAACATTTTTCCGCCTCGCCGCGCTCGAACGAGGCCTGCACGCGCGCCGCGGCCTCTCCGCTCCGGGCGATCACGATCACGCCGCTGGTGCCGCGATCGAGCCGATGCACCGGGTGGATCGCGTCGCCGAAGCGCTCGCGCGCGAGGTCGACGAGCGTGACCGCGTCGTCACCCCAGCCGCGATGAACGAGGAGCCCGGACGGTTTGGCGAAGGCGACGAGGTGCTCGTCGCAGTGGAGAACGACTAAATCCATCGGGATCGAGATCGAGATCGAGATCGAGATCGAGATCGAGATCGAGACGGCCGCGCGCGATCGAGCCTCGGTGCGATCGAGGATGGCGCGGAGCCACCCGGCCGTCGCGGCGCGCTCACGAGCTCTTCCCCCGGCGGCGATCCGCGCTGTGGCTCACGGCCGTCGGCGCGCTCTCGATCGGCTCGGGAGCGCGGCGCGCGTCGGTAGTGACCCCCCGGTCAAGAACGCGGCGCGCCTCTTCGGTGAGGAGCCCGCGCGTGAAGAGCGAGAGCGCCTGGATCGACCACGCCGAGATGTCGGGGCGCTTCGGTCGGCTGATCAGCTCGCGCACCATGCGGTCGTAGCCGCCGGAGATCAGCGCGGCGACGACGCGGGTGTCGACGTCGCTCCGGTACACGCCCGCGGTCACCGCCTGGCGCAGCCAGCCCGCGGTCGTCTCGGCCACGCGCACCGCGAACTCGTCGATCAGGTAGGCGTACGGGGTGCCGCCGCCGCCGGCGAGGACCATCCGGAAAATCGCGCGATTTTGCCAGCAAAACTCGAGGAT
>JBDTXR010000401.1:0-8625 GCA_040006075.1 Byssovorax sp.
TGCGGGTTGTTGAGGTCGAGCGTGCCCCACTTCGCGCAGACGTAGCCGCCGTCGACGAGGCGATACCAGCCCGCGGTGCACTTGCTCCCGGCGTCCTTCACGAGCGACGTCTCGACCGGGACCTTGCCGCCGAGGCGCACGTAGCCGAGGATTTTCTTCCCTCCCTCGGGCTTCGCGTACACCGCGGTTTGCAGGCCCAGCGCGCCGAGGAGCGGCCCGTTGTAGGGCTTCTCGATCGGGAGGCCGCTCGGGCTCATCGCGGGCGTCGAGGCGCTGGTCGAGGGCGCGACGATCGCGGGCTTCGCGCTGGCGATCGCGCTCGCCAGCGGCGGCGTCGGGAGCGTGTTGACGTGGGGACCCACCTCGGTCGAGGGGCCGGGCGGAGCCTCGTTGCGGCACCCGCTGGCCCACGCGACCGCGCCGCCGACCAGGGCCGCGACGATGAACCCACCAACGACAGCGCCGCCTCCGCCCCCGCGCGACGGCGCCGGCTTGCTCGGCCCCGATCCCGATCGCGAGCGGCTGTTGGCCTTCTCGGGAGGCGTGCGGTGGGCGTTCTGGCTGCTCATCCCGGCGGTGTCTGGACTCTCTGTTCCCTGAGGGTCCGCGGGTCTTAGTACCTGGTCACTCAACTGTCGATCCAGTTCTTGGCGGTAGTTTCGCCGAGTCCTCGCTGAGCGAGGCTCGTGCCACCACACCGTGCTGCAATGGATGACGTGGCGCGCGCGGCTGCTACCGTAGGCGCGTGGCCGAAGGGACCCGAGCGCGTGGGCGCAGCGACACGATCGCGGCGCCGCCTTCTCCTGCGAGATCGCGCCGCCGCTTGCCGCGCCGCGCGTTCGCGATGGCGCTGACGACCGCGCTCCTCCTCCATCTCCCGTTCTTGCCGTCGAACCTCGGCGCGTGGATGCAGCGCATGCTGCAAGGGAGCGCGGCCGACTACGACGATCACGACGCCTCGGCGATCATCCCGATCGATCTCGACTTGATGAACGACGAGCCCAGCCCGAGCGCCGAGAGCGCGGCGCCTCCGCCGCCGGTGGCGCCGCCGCCCGCGACCGCCGCGCCTCCGGCCGACGGCGCGAGCCTCGTCGACGCCGGCGCGCCCGACGCCGAGGCGCCGAGGAAGAAGCGTCCGCCCAGCGACGCGGGCGTCGCCGACGACGCGGGGATCGCCGACGACGCGGGCGCGGTCGACGCGGGGACGCCCTCGCTGCGCGATCCGATCGCGGCCGCGGGCGGCGCCGGAAAAATCTCCGCGAAGGACGCCAACGTCCAGGTGCTGATCGCCGGCAACGTGATCCGCAAGCACCAGCTCGGCGAGGCCTTCGGGCGGATCCTGGTGCTGATCCCCGAGTGGCATCAGTTCTTCGCCGACAGCCCCATCGATCCGATCCGCGATCTCAACCACCTGCTGATCACGGCCCCGCGCTTCCGCGGCGACACCAGCAAGGTCGTCGCGGTGATGGACTTCAACGTCCCCGAGGCGAAGATCAAGGCCGCCGTGGATCTCATCGTCAACGGCGTCAACGGCGAGTGGCTGGACGACACCCCGGTGCCCACGGCGCACGCCCGGGTCGGCGGCGGCGATCGCCTCTTCGCGATGGTGCCTGGCAAGAAGCTCTTGGTCGTGCTCCCGATCGAGGCCAAAGATCAGCTCGAAGGCCTGAAGAAGTCCAAGGGGTTTCCCAACTCGAAGGTGGGTATCGCCATCTCGATGGTCACCCCGTCGCGCCCGTTCAAAGGCCTCTTCCCGCTCCCCGACACGCTGAAATGGCTGCGCGTCGCGGTGATCCCGACAGCCGACGGCGGCGCCGACGTCGCGCTCGAAGGCGGCGACGCCTCGGCGGCCGACGCGCAGAAGCACGCTCCGGAGATCACCAAGGCCTTCGATCAGGTCCGCGTCGTCAGCCTGGTGATAACCACGCTGGAGATCGTCGATCATGCCGAGTTCGTCGCCGAGGGCGCGTCGATCAAGGCTCAGGTGCACGTGAGCGAAGCGCAGCTCAAGCGCGTGGTGGGCATGGCCGAGATGCAGCTCGCCGGCCAGGCCCGCGATCGGGCGGCGGCCGCGGCAGCGCTGAGCAGCGCCAAGGCCGCCACGAGTCCGCACCCGCCGCCTCCGGCGGGAACGACCGACTCGATCGTTACCCCGGCGCCGCCGCGACCGTAGCCGGACTCAGGGCTTGACGAACCTGAGCGTCATCCGATCGCTCTCGCCGATGGCCTCGTATCTGGCGTGATCCACGTCGCCGAGCTCGTAGCTCGGGGGCAGCGTCCAAACGCCCTTGGGGTAATCCTTGGTGTCCTTGGGATTGGCGTTGACCTCGCTCTTGCCAGCGAGCTTGAAGCCCGCGGCCTCGATGATCTTGATCGCGAAGGCCTCGGGGACATAGCCGGTGTCGCCGACGGTCTTGGCGTCGGTGCCGGCGTCCGGCCCGGCGCGGTGATCGGTCACGCCGAGGATCCCGCCGTGCTTGAGCACCTTGAACATGGAGGCGAGCATCGGATCGATGTTGCCGTTACCGATCCAGTTGTGGAGGTTGCGGAAGGTCACGACCATGTCGGCCGACTCGGGCGGGCCGAGGACGACGTCTTCCTTCGGGTGGACGACGATGGGCTTCACCTTGTCGAAGGCCCCCGGGAACGCGGCGAAGCGGGCCAGGAGCGAAAGCGCGTTCTTGGTGCGCTCCGAGGTGGGATCGCCGGCCGGATCGCCGTTGGTGACGAAGAGCTTGCCGCGGTCGCGCAGCGTCGGGGCGAGGACCGCCGTGAACCAGCCTTCGCCGGGGTTGAGCTCGACGACCGTCATGTCGTCGCGGAGGCCGAAGAAGGTGAGCACCTCGAACGGGTGACGGAAGACGTCGCGCGCCCTCTCCTTCGCGGGGCGCTGCGGGCCGGCGAGCGCGGTCTTGATCCCGGCCTCGGTCGACACCATCGAGGGAGGAGCCGAGGCGGCATCGACGCCGCCGGCGGCGCCGCACCCGCCGAGGAGCGGGAGAGAGAGAACGAGCGAGAAGGCCAGCGTGCGCGATCGAAGGGAGAGCATGCGCGCTCGTATACCGCATCGAGCAGGGCGCGCCCGCACTCTCGCGGGCGCCGTTGGGGCACGGCGGCGCGAGTGGGGCGTTTGTGCGACCGCGGCCCCGCCAAGGCCGGATTCACGGGCTCCTCCGGCGTCACCGACCCGCCCACGTGAGCGGTTGAATTTTCCACGATCCTCGGTGAACGAAGCAGGAAAACCGCTCTGCTCCGCGCCGGGAACCGCGAGAAATCGACCCGCGAGCTGTTCGGCATGCCCCGTGCTCAGGGGGAGACCACTATGGCGAGCATCCAGGACACCACGGCCGCGAACCCCGCCGCGAACCACTACCACGAGGGGCAGATCCTCGGCGGTAAGTACGAGCTCATCAGCAAGGCGGGCGAGGGCGCCACGGGCGCGGTCTGGATCGCGCTCAACACCTCGCTCCAGTCGAAGGTGGCCATCAAGCTGGTCCACCCGGAGATGCGTTTGCCGGTGATCGTCGAGCGGGTGATGCGCGAGGCGCGGGCCGCGGCGCGGCTGACCCACTCGGCCATCGTCCGGGTCTTCGATCTCGGCGAGACGCCCAACGGCGATCCCTACATCGTGATGGAGCTGTTAGAGGGCGAGTCGCTGCGGAGCATGCTCGATCGCAAGGTCCGCCTCACGCCGGAAGAGGCCTTATCGGTGCTCCTCCCGCTCGCCAGCGCCATGCACCTCGCCCACGAAGAGGGGATCATTCACCGCGACATCAAGCCGGACAACATCATGCTTGCCCGCATCGACGGGGGCCGGATCCAGCCCAAATTGGTGGACTTCGGCATCGCCAAGCTCAGCTTCGGCGATCCGGGCGGGGTCAACACCGGAGCGCTGGTGATCGGGACTCCGGGCTACATGTCGCCGGAGCAGGCCGGCGGCGGCGAGTCCGTCGATCACCGCACCGATATCTGGTCCTTCTCGGCGCTGCTCTACGAGATGGTCTCGGGCGACACCCCGTTTCCCTCGGTCAACACCCTCGAGGCCCTGTGCGCGGTCATCCGCGATCCGGTCCCGTCGTTGCTCGGGGAGCGCGTCAAGGACGCGGCGCTCTGGGCCATCATCGAGCGTGGGTTGAAGAAGGATCCCAAGGAGCGCTGGAGCAGCATGCGCGACGTCGGAGAGGCCCTGACCGACTGGCTCGCTTCGCGCGGCGTGGCCGAGGACGTCTCGGGTGTCCCGCTGCGCGCGCTCTGGCTCGGCGCGCCCCCGTCCCGCCGGATGGTCGAGGCGCCGCGGCCTCTCGCGGGCGCCGGCGGACGCCGGATCGACTCGCCGTTCCGCGCGCGATCGGAGGAGCCGGTGGTGGCCCCGTCGGCGCTGTTCTCCGAGGTCTCGGGCGTGCCGGCCCCGAAATCGCCGCGCTCGCGCTACGCCGTGATGGCCGGGCTCGCGCTGCTGACCGGCGCGCTGGCGTGGAAGATCGCCTTCTCCTCGGTGGCTGCTCCGACCCACGCTGCCTCGGTCGACGCGGCCCCGCCCGCCGCGGCGATGACCGCGGCGGCCGCTCCTCCTCCTCCCGCCGCCGCGCCCGAGCCGCCGCCGCCCGCGCCCACCCCCGTGACGTCGGCGGCCATCGTGGCTCCTGCTGCGGTATCGGCCGCGCCGATACCGACTCACGTCGCGCCGAAGAGCACCACGGCGAAATGGGGTAAAGTCCCGGCGAAGCCGGCCGTCATCGCGACTGCCACGCCGGTCGCTCCCCCGGCGCCGGCGAGCTCGGATGGTACCAAACACACGTGGAGCGCCCCGCCCGGCGCCGTGGACGCAGGCGCGGCGCCGCTCGCCTCACCGCCTGCCACACCGCCGGTATCGGCCCCCACCGCGCCCGCCAGCAACAGCCGCGACACCATCGACGGCGTGTGATCTTCCCGCGATCGCCGCGGGATCAGGCCGTTCGCTCGCTCGACGCAAGAAGTTCTCCCCGGCGCAGCCCGCGCGCCGGTCGCGGCGGAGCGCACCTGGAGCGCTCGCGCCGCTTCCGCGTTTGTGGTTCCAGCAAAGGCTGCTTGTGGACCTCCATGCCTCGGCGAGGACGGCATGCTCGTTGCGAGTACGAAACACCATGTCGACCTATCATGCTGCCGTCTGGCTCGATCACAACGAAGCTCGCATCTTCCACATCACCAAGACCACGTTCGACGAGAAGACCATTCACTCCGACAAGGGCCACACCCAGCTTCACCGGAAGAGTGGCTCGGACGACGGGCACCGGGCCAAGGAGAGCCAGGACTACTATCACGAGGTCGTCGCCGCGCTCTCGGACGCCGAGATGATCCTCGTCGTCGGGCCGGCCACGGCCAAGCTCGAGCTGATCAAGCACGCGCACAAGCACGATCCGAAGGTCGAAGCGAAGATCATCGGCGTCGAGACCGTCGACCACCCCTCCGACGGGCAGCTCGTCGCGTACATGCGCAAGTACTTCAAGGAAGCCGACCTCAAGCACCCCTCCTGAAAAGACCCGATCGCGACTGTGCGGCTGTGGTCGGCGGGCTCGCCGATCGGCACGTCCGTTGCTCATCGTTCGAGCATGAACGACCACAGCACCCTCGGGAAATCAAGTCACCCCACCACCCCGACCGACCCGTCGACTGACGCGCTCGAAGACGCGCTCAGCCATCGCGGGATCGCCGCGCCCGTCGCGCTCGACGCCGCCGCCGGAGCGGCGGCAGGCGCCCTCGCGGGCACGCTCGCCGGCCCCGTCGGCATGGCGATCGGCGCGGTGATCGGCGGCTTCGTCGGCGGCGCCGCGGGCGTCGCGGTCGAGACCTCCGATCAGGAGAAGAGCACCCACGAAGAGCAGCTCGACCAGGACATCGGCGTGAGCGGCGGCGGGATCGGCGAGGCCTCACCCAACCAGCCGCGCAGCCACGGGCGCTTTCACGCGGCCTCGCTCGGCGTCGCCGACGCCGAGCCCGAGTCCAGCGACGGGCCGATCCAGAACGTCGACGGCTCGTGATTCGAGGCCGGCGGAGCGAGAGATGAGGAAGATCAGGATCATGGTCAATCGAAGCAAGGCCACCGGGCGTCACCACTCCTGTGGTGACGCGTTTGCGGGGTGTGGCGTCCCTGCGGGGACTCCCGCGCTCCAACCGGCAAATGCTGGCGTCTTCCGTGGATCCTGCGGTGGCACACCAGCTGCAATGTGGGTCTGCACAACGCTCACCTGAAACGAGGATATCATCATGCTCTGGACTGCCGCTGTCGTTCTTCTGGTCCTCTGGGTTCTCGGCCTCGCCACCTCGTACACAGTCGGAGGGTTCATTCACATCCTCCTCGTGCTCGCGGTCATCTCGATCGCGTTCCAGCTCATCTCGGGGCGCCGCACGGCGTAACGCGGAGGTCTCGTCCTCTCACGACGCCACGGGCGTCAAGGCCGCTGGGCTGAGTCGGAACCCCCGATTCACCTGGCGTCCCTGGCGCCCGTCGCATTTTGTCGCGCGCGCGGCCGCGCCCACGACGCAGGGGATCCTGCTCGACGCGAAGCCGGGGTTCCACTAAGCCCCTCCCAGCCGCGCATGCCCGCCGATCGTTCGCCCCACGCCGTCCTCGAAGAGATCGCCTCCCGCCCCCGCGGCGACGACCTCGCGCGCCTCGTGCACACGGTGGCGTTCGCAGCCGCCGACGAGCGGCGCGCGCGGATCGAGGACGGCCTCGCCGAGCTGGTCGAGCGCGCCCACCTCAAGACCGAAGACGCCGAGACGAGCTATGGAAACGTGCTCCGCGCCCTCGAGCGCGGAGGCGCCGAGTCGGCCGGATCGGCCACGCGCGCCCTGCTCGCCGGACTGCTCGCGCGCGGCGTGGCCCTCTCGCCGCCCGCGGGTACCGAGGCCGAAGCCCGCGTCGCCGAGTCGCTGGTGTGGCTCGCGACCAACACCTCGATCGACGCCCTCACCGCGCTCGACGCCGCGCTCGGCGACAAGGCCGCGGGCCTGTGGATCGCGGTCGGCACGCTGATCCGCCGCGTCGACTCGGGCACCGCGCCGCTGGTCGGCCGCGCCGGGGCGATCATCGCGGCCTCGGCCCTGCGCGAGAGCGCGTCGTCCGCGGCGTGGGCGGAGTCCGCGGGCCTCGCCGAGGACGCCCGCGATCCGATCGTGCGCGCGCTGCTCGCGAAGACCGCGACGGCGCCCGCCGATCCGGCCGGTCCCGAGGCCCCCGAGACCATCGTCCTCGGCGAGGTCGTCCCCGCGCCGCGCGGCCCGATCGCGCTGATCGTCCTGGGATTCACGGGGATCCTGGCGATACTCCACCTCGCGCGCCTCCTCGGGCAGGTGGCCCTCCGCTACCGCCGCCCGGCCGAGCTCCGGATCTCGCCGAAGGGCCTCGTCATCCACACCAAGACCGAGATCCTCGGCCGCACGGTGAAGGAGCGCGACGTCCACATCCCGATCGAAGCGCTGCTCCGCGCCACGCGCGAGATCCGCTACCCGCGCCTCGCGCTCTACGTCGGCCTCGGATCGCTGGCGATCGGCAGCTACCTCGGGATCTCCATCTTCGTCGACGGCGCCCGCGCCGGATCGCCCGAGCTGCTCGGCATCGGCCTCTTGCTGGTCTTCGTCGGCATCGCGCTCGACTACGTGCTCTCCAACATCATCCCGAGCGGAAAGCGCTTCTGCCGCGTGGTCTTCGAGCCCCGCAAGGGCGCGTCGATCGCCCTCGGGAAGATCGATCCGATGCGCGCCGACGAAGCGCTGAATCGACTCAAGAGATAAGGCGGTTCGTCAGCGTCAGCGTCAGCGTTCACGTGGACGTCCACGTCCACGTCCACGTCCACGTCGACGATGCTATTGAGGCTCAGTTTGTCGGGATCTCGCGCACGTAGGCGATGGTGTGGATCACGTCGACGATCCGCTCGCGATCCTCGGCCGACAGGTCCGAGAAGGCCACGCCCATGCCCGGGTTCGGGTTGTCGGCGAGGGGGCGCACCAGGTTTACCCATTGCACGATCCCTCGTAAAATGAAGGGTTCGGGCATCTTCGGCGGGGCGAAGCGCAGGGTGAGGTTGGTGCCGATGGCGAGCGGGTAAATGGTCCGGACGAAGATCCCCATCTCGGAGATGTTGGAGATCGAGGCGTAGAGGAAGGTCGCGTCCGTCTCGCAGTCGACCGACCAGGTGACCTCGATTCGCTCGTACGAACGGCGCTCGCGGCCGTCGGTGGAAGGCGGGAAGGCGGACGTCGGAAGGTCTTCCGCGCTGTCCCGTTGGCTATCGCCCATGGGGTGCGAGTAGCCCCTTTCGGGGCCCGCGTCGAGCCGACTCCACGTCGATCCCGATCGCGGAAAATCGCCCGCGCTTGCGGGTCGCGGTGACGTCAGCGGACGTGGATCGCCCCGGCCACCACGCGGTTCTCGTGCTGCGGCCCACGGGTGACACGGAAGCGGGACTCGCCCGAGAAGAAGCCGAAGTACACGGTGTAGTCGCCCGGCGTGAAGTTGGGCTCGAGCTGAAACTCGACGTCGTCGACCACCACGTCGCCGGGCAGCCAGAGGCTCATCGGGTACTTGCCGTCGACCACGGTGTGGTCGCCGTTGAAGCGCCGCTGGAAGCCGTCGATGTGCACGAA
>JBDTXR010000402.1:0-8624 GCA_040006075.1 Byssovorax sp.
GCGCGAAGAAGACGCGGAGGTAGCGCGCGGCCTGCTCGGGATCGGCGGCGTCGAGCACGGCCTCGATGATCGTCTCGCCGAGGTGCGGGAACGACTCGCGGCTGCGCGCGCCGAGGAGGGCGTCGGGGTGGCGCGCGAGCTCGAGCAGATCCCGCGCGGTGTCGGCCCAGCGATCGGGTACCGGCGAGCCCGGCGGGGCGCCCTCGGGGAGCGCGCCGGCGGCGCGGGCCAGCGTCTCGATGAAGGCGTCGACGTTGCTCCGCTCGAGCGCGGCGAGGACCGAGGGGAAGCGCGACGCGCTCGAAGCGCCCTCGGGCAAGAGCGAGAGGAAGCGCGCGGAGATCCGCGCCATGTGGCCCTTGATGTCGGCCTCGAAGGCCTCGGGCGTGGCGAAGCCGAGGGCGCGCGCGAGCCGGGTGCGGGCCGCGGGCTCGTCGGGCCGCACGTGGGTCTGGATCCCGCTGGCGACCTGCACGGCGTGCTCGGCGCGGCGGAGCGCGATGTACCCGAGCGCGATCTCCTGCGCTTCGCGATCGGTGACGAACCCCTTGGCGCGGAGCCGGCGCAGGCCGTCGAGCGTGTTGCGCGCGCGGACGCGGGGCTCTTTGCCGCCCCACACGAGCTGGAGCGCCTGCACGAAGAACTCGGCCTCGCGGATGCCGCCGGGGCCGAGCTTGAGATCGCGATCGCGATCGGCGTGGGTGGAGAGCTCGGCGCGCGAGCGCTGCGCGAGCTGGATCATCTCGCCGGCCACGCGCGGATCGACGCGACGCCGCCAGATGAAGGGCGAGAGCATGGCGAGCAGCTCGTCGCCGAAGCCGAGATCGCCCGCCGAAGGGCGCGCGCGGAGCAGCGCCGCGCGCTCCCAGAGGCGGCCAAAGTCCTCGTAGTAGCGCTCGGCCGCGGCGAGCGAGTTCACAAGCGGGCCGCTCCGCCCCTCGGGCCGCAGGCGGAGATCCACGCGCCAGACGAAGCCGTCTTCGGTCACCTCTTCGAGCGTGGCGGTGAGCCTCCGGGCCACGCGGCTCCAGTAGTCGTGGAGGGTGATCGGCCCGCTCGCGCCGCCCTCGGCCGCGCCGTCGTCGGTGTCGTAAAAATAGATGAGATCGATGTCCGAGCCGGCGTTGAGCTCTTCGCCGCCGAGCTTGCCCATGCCGAGGATCACGAAGCGCCCGAGCGCGCCGCTCGAGGTCCGCGGCGGGCCGAAGCGCGCCGTGGTGGCCCGCGTGGCCTCGGCCAGCGCGACCTCCATGGTCACGTCGGCGAGGGCCGAGAGCTCGCGCGCGGTGACGTCGACGTCGGCGCCGCCGAGGGCGGGCGGCAAGATCTCTCGCAACGCGATCCGGATCCGCTCGTCGCGGGCCGCGCGCCGCAGCTCGCGCCGCACGCGATCGACGTCGTCGAGATCGCCGACGCGCGCGCCGATCCGCATCGCGAGGCCGGTGCTGTCGCGGGCGGCGAGGGTCCCGTCGTCGACGAGCGCGCGGGCGATCTCGGGCGAGGCCTCGAGCGTCGGCGCCAGCGCCGGGTACGCCGCCGAGAGCAGCACCGCGACCGCGTGCGCCGTGGAGCCCCGCTGCAGCGCAGGCGAAAGCCGCGCCGCGGCCGCGGTCGCTCGCTCGGGATCGATCGACTGCGCGAGGGCCGCGATGCGAGTTCGTCGCTGCATGGGGGACGGCGCGCGACGGTAGCAGCGAATCCGTCGCGGGGGAGCGCGCGTGTGCACCGTGCGCTCCGGAGATCGGCACCGGGCGCCGCGCCCGCGTCGCAGACCCTTGGCGCGAGGCCGCGCGCGCGAATATGCTCGGAGCGTGCGGATCCTCTGTCTCTCGGACATTCACGGCAACGCCGACGCTCTCGCGGCCGTTCTGGCTACCGCGGAGCGGCGTGGCTACACCCACCTCCTCGTCGCGGGCGACCTGTGCTTCCCCGGTCCCAAGCCCCTGGAGACGTGGCGGCGGCTCACGCAGGCCGGCGCGGTCTGCGTGCAGGGTGTCGGCGATCGCGCCCTCTCCACGCTCGATCTCGGCAACGTTCACCCGCGCAGCGACCACGAGAAAGCTCGTCTCGATCGCTTCGCGGCGGTCCGCACCGAGCTCGGCGAGCTGATCCTCGCCCGCCTCGCCCGCCTGCCCGCCACCTACCGCTTGCCGCTCGACGACGGCGGCGAGCTCGTCCTCGTCCACGGCTCGCCGGCCGATCCGCTCGAGCCCTTCTCCCACGACATGAGCGAAGAAGAGATCTCCGCGCTGATCGGCGACGATCCGGCCGATCTGGTGATCTGCGGCGGCTCGCACGTGCCCTTCGATCGCACGGTCTCGGGCGTGCGGATCGTCAACGTCGGATCGGTCGGCGAGGCCCCGTCGGCGGGCCGGAGCGCAGCGCACGCCGACGCGACCCTGCTCGAGGTCCGCAAGGGAAAAGACGGCTTCGAGATCGTGGTCGAGCAGATCGTGGTCCCGCTCGGGAAGGCCGCTTGAGCCCGTAAGAAATTCTCACGGCGGCCTCGCCAGCGCGCTCTCTCTTCAGCGGGGGCGCTTTTGGGGAGACCAAGATCGCGCGTTCACGCTAGAATGAAGATTGATCGCCATGACATCCCCTTTGCCCGACGACGACATGGAGTGCACCAAGGTCTCCAGCCTCGCCGAGCTTCAACAGGAGCTGGCGAGTCGGACCCAGCGCAACCGCGCGGTCTTGCTGGTGCTGGCGGGCTCGAACGTCGGGAAGACGTACAACCTCGAAGAGGGGGAGACCTTCCTCGGCCGCGGCCAGAACGCGACGATCCGGCTCAACGACGACGGGATCTCTCGCCGTCACGCGCGCCTGGTGCAGACCGGCGGCCAGGTGCGGATCGAGGACCTGCAGAGCGCCAACGGCACCCTGGTCAACGGCGAGGCCGTCACCCAGCAGCCGCTCGCCGACGGCGACAAGATCCGCCTCGGGTCGACGACGATCCTCAAGTTCACGTACAGCGACCAGCTCGACGAGAACTTCCAGCAGCAGATGTACGACGCGGCGCTGCGCGATCCGCTCACCGGCGCCTTCAACCGCAAGCACCTGCTCGACTACCTGGAGACCGAGATCGCCTACGCGCGCCGCCACCGATCGGCCCTCTCGCTGGTGATGTTCGACGTCGATCACTTCAAGCGTGTCAACGACACCTGGGGCCATGTCGCGGGCGACACGGTGCTGGTGAAGCTGAGCAAGCTCTCCATCGGCACCCTGCGGACCGAGGACGTGTTCGCGCGCTACGGCGGCGAAGAGTTCTGCGTCGTCTGTCGCGGCGTCTCGCTCACCCACGCGGGGATCCTGGGCGAGAGGCTGCGGGTGATGGTCGAGCAGGCCTCGTTCGAGCACGACGGGACGCGCATGCCCGTGACCATCAGCGTCGGCGTCGCCGCGCACCCGGAGATCCCCGTCGAGAACGCCACGCAGCTCATCGCCGGCGCCGACGAGGCCCTCTACCAGGCGAAGCGCGGCGGCCGCAATCGTGTGCTCCTGAAGCACGGCGCTTAGGAGCCTGGTGCTTTTCGCCGATCTGGGCGCGTGGGCGTCGTTGTCGTCGTCACCGTACTTGCGTACGGCTCCTCCTCCGCCTAGCCCACGCACCCAGCTCGACGAAAATCACCGACGGCTCCGTGGCTGGTGTCGTTCGACACCAGCCACGTAGGAACGTGTCGGCAATCTCTCGCACCTCGGCTGGTCCGATCACGGCGGCGCGGGACTGGCGATCTCCGGCGGAGCTTCCCAGGCGCCGCGGGAGGATCTGTGGCGTTCCTGCGGATCGTGTCGCCTTTGCTGGGTGCTTTGGGCTTGTCGCCCGGTTTTGTCGCGGGAATGGCCGCTCGCTTCCATCGAGGCGTGGAAACGATTGCTGGCATGTGAAGTGCACTTGTGAAGGACCATGACGCTCTCAACCCTGTTCGATGTGGTCCTCTCGGCGGTTGGACGGGATCCCGTGGGCGCGGACCTCGCGCCGGACGAGGCGCGTCGGCGCGATGCGGGTCGGGCCTCGGCGTCTCCACGCGACGGCGGTCGCCGGTACGCCGCGTTGCCCATCGGCGCTTGGATGTTCGCGATGACCTCGCCCCCGCGGACGCCGGCGCGGTGAGGTGAAGCGCGGCGCCACGGCGTCGACTCGCTTGCATTGAAGAGGCCCTGCCGGTATGGCTCGGCACATGAAACACCCTGGCTGGATGCTCGCGGCGCTGGCTCTCCTCAGCGGCTGTGGCTCGGCGATCGGACCCGATCAGGCGGACGGCAGCGACTGCAACTTCGGCGCTGCCGCCACCGCCTGCGGCGGAGCGTCGTTCTGCGATCCCGGCGATCCCAGCCCGGGGACTGGCTATCTGCGCAACCGCACCTACGGGCTGACCGGCGACAAGACCCATGTGGTCGGCACCTGTAAACCCAGGGGCGCCTCCGGCGCGGCCTGCCTCGGCAAAGAGCAGTGCAAGAGCGGTGAATGCGTGCACGTCGGCGCGGCGCCGCCGATCGGGAGCAAGGGCGTTTGCCAGTAGCCAAGGGCCACGATCCGCTGGAATCACGGGCTAAATCCGCGTAGGCTCGCGCTCCAATGAGATCCCGATCGTGGTCCGTGCTGCTGCTGCTCGCGCCGCTTTCGGCGGGGTGCTCCCCCGAGCGCAAACCCTGCAAGATCGTGTTCCCCGACGGCTTCGAGGGCGCGGCGGCGATCGTGTGGGAGGTGCGGACAGCGCCCCCGCTCCCGACCGAAGGGGGGATGCTCCTGATCGAGGTCCCCAGCAGCGGGATCGTCGAGACCTCGAGCCCCCTGCAAGATGGCACGATCAAGGACGAGCTCTGGTGGCGAAAGGCCGGCGCGCTCGCGCCGATCCCCGAGGACAAGCGGGCCGATCGCACCACCGGCGCTCACCGTTCGTGCGGCAGCGTCGAGGAGATCGTCATCGGCGACAAGGCCAGGCTCGCGACCATGAAGAGCGTGCTCGACGCCAGGCTCGACGTCATTTGCGGAGGCCCCGGCTCGCCGGGTCCGCCGGAGTGGACGATGCCCGCGGTGGATCCCGGCGTCGGGATTGGCCGCGTTCACCTCGGGATGACGCGCGCCGATCTCGAGAAGCTGGGTTTGCCGATCAAGGACGGTCCCATGCTCGGCGTGGGATCCTATCGAGTCGTACTCGAGGCCGATCACGTGGTCATCGTCGAGATCTCCCTCGCGTCGATGGTCGACGGCGTGCGCGTCGGCGGCGAGCTTGTCCCGACCGGCGAAAAGGACGTGGAGCGAATCGCGAAGTCCTTGCCCGGCTGCGGCAAGGTCGAGGCGACCCCCGACGACAAGACGATCACCTGCGCCGACGGGACCGTGCGCGTGAAGGCCACCGGGCCGCAGGTGGTGGTGACCATCGGAGTGACCACGAAGGAGCTGGGGGCCAAGGCGGGAGTGAAGTAGCCCGACGATTGCTCCGCATCACAGCTCGGGGACGTTGCCGGTGGAGGGGAGGGGCGTGATCCCGATCTCACGGGTGCGCGGTCCGTCGTCGGTCAGGATCACCTCGACGCGGCGCTCCCTGGACCCTGTGTAGATCCGGACTTCGTGCACACTGCCGTTCGAGCCTGAGATCTCGATTTCGCCGTCGTTCACCGGCTCAACGCGGCCGTCGACCTTGGCTACCGAGTTGCCGGTGACGGGGAGGTGGACATGCCGGATTGGCGAGGTCGAGCGATTGGTGTGGGCCAGATAGGCGACCACGACCGCGAACGCCGCCAGGTTCGCGGCCACCATCCAGAGCTTCCAGTGGCGCGGCGGGGGTGGCGACGGCGCGGGAGCAGGTCTGGAGTCTTTGACTGTGGTCTCGAAAGGCAGCTTGTCCCCGGCGCTGGAGACGGGCTCTGTCGTGACGAGCTTGATCGCCGGATGGGCCCCGGGCGGAGGCTCTCCCGTGCCGACGAGCATCTCTTCACGCAGCGTGAATCCCGCGGGCGCGAGCGCTCGGATCGCTTCGAGCATGGCTGTCGCGTCCGACCAGCGCTCGTCGCGCGAGATGCTGAGCGCGCGGTGGACGACGGCCGCCACCTCGGGCGAAATCCCCTCCGCGCGCTCCTGGATCGGTGTCGCCGGCGAGCTGCAAATGGCGAGGATCAGCCGCCCGATCGAGGCGATCTCCTGGTGGGGAGCGCTCCCGGTCAGGGCGCAGTACAGCGCGCTCCCGAGCGACCAGAGATCGGCGCGGTGGTCGACCTCGCGGCTGTCGTGAACCTGCTCCGGCGACATGTAGAGCGGTGAGCCGAGGAAGCCGCCCGTGCCGGTGATCCCGGCGGTGGCGGAGGTATCGAGTGGATCGACACGAACCTTGGCAATGCCGAAATCGAGGATCTTGACCACGATCTCGCCGCTGTCCTGGCGCGCGAGGAAGAGGTTGGCCGGCTTGATGTCGCGATGAACAATCCCCGCGGCATGCGCCTTCTCGAGGCCGAGCAACGCCTGGCCAGCGAGGCAGAGCCCGACGCGGAGCGGGAGCGCTCCGACCCGATCGAGCAAGCGCTGGAGATCTTCGCCGACGAGGCGCTCCATCACCAGATAGAGCGTGCCCGTGGCCGCGTCTTCGCCCGAGTCGAGGACTTGCACGATGTGCGGGCTCTCGATCGAGCCTGCGGCGCGCGCTTCGCGGCGAAACCGGCTAGCGCGGTCGCGCTCGGGGCCAAGCGCGAGGTTGTCGCTCCTGATGAGCTTGACCGCGACCCGACGCCCCGTGCGCTGGTGAAGCGCTTCGTAGACCGAGCCCATGGCCCCTTCTCCGAGGAGCCGGGTGAGCTGGTACTTCTGGTCGAGCGGGGCTCCGATCACGCGGAGCCAGTAGACACTTTGTGCGGGCAGGGAGGGGGACGAAGTTGGAAATTAGCGGTGGACGGAGGGGTGGGTCAGCGGCGCATCGGGCGCGCGTAGGTCGCTGGGGCCTCGGTCAGGGCTCTCGCTGGTGTGGCGCGGGCATACTCGTGCTCGGGCGGAGCGCGTTGACCACCTTTCGCAGCTCGTGCGCCATCGTCGCGCCGAGGGGATCGGGCGTGATGAGCTGGAACAGCGGGCGATGAGGCTGCGTGGGAAAGGCACTTGCGAGATGGGCCGCATACGCGTCGACGATTCGCCTCGGGTTCGCGAGCTCGGCCGCTGGGCTTACCGTGAGGGCACGCAGCTCGAGGAGGAGGAGTGTTTGCATCTCCACGGCTTCGTCGGATCCCCACATACGAGGGGCGGCGAGCATGTCGTCGATGCGCTCGTCCACCCAGGTGACGATCGTGTCTTTCAGGTCTTGTTCCATATGGGCTCCATCCGGGCTCGGCCTGGCTGAGCCGGATGCGTGAACCATAGCCTTTCGGAGCGCCGCGGGTGATCATCCCCCGCTTCCATGGACACCCCGGATATGGCGATAATGCGCCAGGAGTTGTCGATGGCACGAAGGAAACGAAGGTCGTTCACGCCCGAGTACAAGGCCGAAGCGGTGCGCTTGGTCCACGTCGGGGATCGCAGCATCGGCGAGGTCGCGAAGGCCCTGGACCTGCCGGAGACGGCGCTGCGGAACTGGACCAAGCTCGCGGCGATCGACGCCGGCAAGGGGCCGCCGGGCGCGCTGACGACGGCGGAGCGCGAGGAGCTGGTACGGCTTCGGCGGGAGAACAAGCGGCTTGAAATGGAGCGAGAAATCCTGAAAAAAGCGGCGGCCTTCTTCGCGAGGGAGAGCCGGTGAGGTTCGAGCTCATCGACGCGGAGAAGGCCAAGTACCCCCTCGCCGTCCTGTGCGCGGCGCTGGACGTCTCGCGGAGCGGCTATTACGCGTGGAAGGGGCGCCCCGCGTCGGCGAGGGCCAGGGCCGACGAGCAGCTCGGCGTGGAGATCGTGGCCATTCACCGTCGTAGCCGTAGCACCTATGGGAGCCCTCGTGTCCACGCCGGTCTGCGCGCGAAGGGACGGCGCGTCGGCAAGAAGCGCGTTGCGCGTTTGATGCGCGAAAAAGGCCTCGCGGCACAGCGAAAACGTCGATTTCGTCGCACCACCGACTCGAACCATGACGGCCCGATCGCACCCAACCTGCTCGAGAGAAACTTCGTTCAAGAAGCCCCGAACAAGGTCTGGGTGACCGACGTGACGTACATCTTCACCGCCGAGGGGTGGCTCTACCTCGCGGCGATGATCGACCTGTTCTCGCGCCGCGTCGTCGGCTGGGCCACCAGCAACACCAACGACCGTTTCCTCGCCCTTGACGCTCTGTATCAAGCTCTCCGCGCCCGTCGACCACGAACCGGCCTGATGCACCACTCGGACCGTGGAAGCCCCTACGCGAGCGAGGATTACCGCAAAGCCTTGCGTGATCGCGGCATCACCGCCAGCATGAGCCGCACCGGAGATTGCTGGGACAACGCCGTCGCCGAGAGCTTCTTTGCCAGCCTGAAGGGCGAGCTGGTCGATCACGAGCGCTACGCGACGCGGACCGCGGCCGTCGCGTCGATCGGCGACTACATCGAGAGATTCTACAACACCGAGCGGCGGCACTCGCACCTCGGCTACGTCAGTCCGATTGAGTTTGAATTGAGATCACAGACGGCGGCAATTGCTGCATAGTGAGACTGTCCACCGAAACGGGGGAGGATCA
>JBDTXR010000403.1:0-8591 GCA_040006075.1 Byssovorax sp.
GCGTCACGAGCATGACGTCGGGTTCGAGCACGACGAGCGCCTGTCCCGGCAGCGGTGGTCTCGCGCGTGCTCGGTCATGCGGACACGCGGCTCACCGAGACCGTCTACGCCAAGATCAAGGACGAGGACGTGACCGATCGCATGCTCGATGCGATCGATCCTCGCTACGCGAGGAAGGCGCACCGCGCGCGCGGAGCCAAGAAGATCGTCGAGACGATCAAGAAGCTGCCCGCGCCGAGGACGCCGCGCGTGCTCTACGAGGTCGACGGCGTGGAGGGCACGCTCGTCACCTGGGCGGAGACGTCGGGCATCTCGAAGACGACGCTCTTCCACCGCGTGGTCCCGTCGGGGATGTCGATGGCCGACGCCCTCGCGGTCGGGAAAGGAACCAAGGGCAGGCGGCTCCCGGGGCCCGCGTATGTGACGCCGGTGTGCCAAGCACCGCGGCGGGGGCTCCGGACTGCCGCAGCGGTGCCGCAGACAAAGAGCACAGCGGCTCCGAAGCCGAAGGCTTCAGCTCAACGGGCTGCACGCGCTGCCGCAGCGATCGATCCGCCGTGTGCGTCGTTCGATTCCAACGCTGGCGGGGGCTGCCGCACCGGTGCCGCAGACCGAGTGGACTCATTGGACGCATTGGACACTTTTCAGTGTCACCAGCGTCTGGCCCTCTCGCTCAAATCCCCTTGAAACTGCGGTATTTCCTGTGCCCAGAGACAGAATCGAACTGCCGACACGAGGATTTTCAATCCTCTGCTCTACCAACTGAGCTATCTGGGCGTAACCGTCGAGAAGCGGCGCGCAATCTCGTCCATCCTGCGCAGCTTGTCAACCGGAACGCTCGACGAAAATCCTCACCCGTCGTTCGCTCGCCTCCGCTAGTAGCGAGGGCATGCGCGGTGCTCGGTTTCGTGGGGTTTCTTCGCTCGCGTCGGCTCTCGTCCTCGCGGCGTGCACCCGAGGACAGGAGCGACCGCCGACGCCGCCGCCCGCGTGGGCCGTCACCCCCGCGCCCGGCGCGAAGCCCGCCGCGCCGCCCCCGTTGCCTTCATTTCTCGGGCAAGGAGCGATCACCAGGGCGCGCAGCGCCGGCGAGGTACCGCTGCTCGGACACCGCGTCGACGCCAAGCCAGGCGACTGGATCATCGAGAACGCGGGCAGCGTCGCCGTCGTCTCGGCCGAGGGCAAGCTCATCGATTTCGGTGGGCTCGGGGGCCACGACGAGATTACAGCGATCGATCCCATCGTGTTCGTCGGCTTCGACGCCGCGCACTCCGAGATCGTCAAGATCGAGCCGATTCCAGGGACCGCCGTGCTCCACGTCGAGCGGCGCATCCTCGAGAAGCCGATCACCCTCCACGAGTTCTTCGGCTTCGCCGGGCCGGTGTTGAAGATCGAGACCGCCGTGGCCGCGGCGGCGCCGGCGGCGGCCGAGCTCGCGGTCACCCTGGGCGAGCGCGTCGGCTGGGGCAACGTGCCCACGTGGGCCGAGGGACACGGCTTCGCGAGCCAGGGCGGCGCCCACACCGGCGACTTTCTCGCGCGCGAGAGCTTCGGCGTCGCGTACGCGCTGTGCTCCGATCGCGGGCGGATGATGTCGCGCTTCAGCGGCGGAGATCCCGGCTTTTATCCCTCGGCGGTCACCGGCGAGGAGACGATCCCGATCCCCGCGGAGGGCCTCTCCGCGCGTCGGGTGATCTCGATCGCGCAGTCCCCGCTCTCGCTCGGGCGCGCCGCCGTCACGCTCCCGTGCGTGCAAGGCGCGGGGCTCGAGCGCTGGCCGCTCCCGCCGACGCTGCCCGAGTCCGCGCGCATCGAGGCCGCGCGCTGCTTGCCCGACGGCAAGCCCGGCGCGCCCTGGGCCCGCTTCGCCGCGCGCGAGCAGGAAGCTTGGCTCCCGCGCGGCTGCATGCACCTCCGCTTCACCGCGCCCGGCCACGCGCCGACCCCGTGGTTCGCGCCCGCGACGGCGATGAGCCAGACGCTCCCGCTCTCCGGGACGCTGCGCTTCACGGTGACGGAGCGCGGCAAGAAGGCGATGCCCGCGCGCGTGCTCGTGCGCGGGATCGCGCCCACACCCGATCCCGACTGGGGCGACGATCCGAGCGTGGGCGCCGCCGTCAACGTCGTCTACTCCGACAAGGGCGTGGGCGAGCGCGAGCTCCCGCCGGGGAAATACCAGGTCTCGATCGGCCGCGGATTCGAGTACACCGACGTCGATCAAGAGATCACCGTCGCGCCCTCCGCCGTGGCCGACGTGAAGGCCGAGCTCGAGCGCGTCGTCGACACCCGCGGGTGGATCAGCGCCGATCTTCACCTCCACGCCGTCCCCTCCCCCGACGCCCCGCAGCTCCTCGAAGACCGGATCCGCGCCCTGGTCGCCGCCGGCGTCGAGGTCGGCGTCGCCACCGATCACAACGCCGTCACCGACTACGCGCCGACGATCCGATCGATGGGGTTGGAGCGCGAGATCGCCAGCGTCGTCGGCGACGAGATCACCACGAAAGAGCCGTATTTTGGCCATTTCAACGCCTTCCCGCTCCCGAGCGGAGCGCCGCCGATCCCCTGGAAGGGCCGGATGCCGCGGCAGATCTTCGCGGCCGCGCACGCCGCAGGGCCGCTCGGCGAGATCCCGATCGTGCAGGTGAACCACCCGCGCATGGGCGACATCGGCTACTTCGATCTGCTCCACCTCGACCGCGAAGACCTGCCCGGCTTCTTCCGCCGCGCGCCGCTCGCCGACATGGGCTTCGAGGCGATCGAGGTCTTCAACGGCGATCACTACAACCACATCGACGCCGTCGACGCGGTGCTCAAAGACTGGTTCGCCCTTCTGAACGCGGGCTTTCGCTTCACCGCGACCGGCAACTCGGACTCGCACAAGCTCACGTACCAGGAGGCCGGCGCCCCGCGGAATTTCGTCCTGGTGCCCAGCGACGATCCGGCCGCGTTCGATCAGCGCGCCTTCCTCGACGCGATCCGGCGCGGGCGCGTGGTCGTCTCGAGCGGGCCGTTCGTGAAGCTGGAGATCAACGGTCAGCCCGTGGGATCGACGATCCCCGCGGGCCCGGCGAAGATCCACGTGATCGTCGACGCGCCGCCGTGGGTGACGATCGATCGGGTGCAGATCGTGCGCCGCGGCGAGGTGCTGAAGGAGTGGACCGGCCTCACGCGCGGGGCCGGCGCGCGCTTCCTCGACGCGACGCTCGACGAGCCCCTGCGCAAGGGCGAGTGGGTGGTGGCGATCGCCCGGGGATCGAAGGCGATGACCTATTTGCACCGGAGCGGCGCGCTGCCGTTCGGGTTCACCAACCCGATCTGGATCGACTGATCCGGAGGCGGCGTTTCAGTCGATCGGATCCGCCGGCGCGAGCGGCTCGGGCTCGTCGAGCGTCTTCACGGGCTCGATGATCTCCGCCGGCGCGATCGGATCGGCCGGCGCGAGCGGCTCGGGCTCGTCGAGCGTCTTCACGGGCTCGGTGAGCTCCGCGGGCGCGATCGGATCGGCGGGCGCGACGAAGACGACCGGCGCCTCGACGGTCGGCAGCGGCGCGCGCGTGTCGAGGAGCCGGATCGCCGAGGCCAGCCACGAGGCGCGGAGGGCGACGACGAGGACGATCGCGAGCTGGTGCAGGGCGAAGGGCATCGCCGTGGCCGGCGGCGCGTCGGGCGTGCTGAGGAGCGACGGGAGGAAGAGCGCGCCGAGCAGGATCCCGAGCGCGAGCAGAGCGCGAACGAGGTAGCCGCCGACAGCGCGGCCGAAGGCCCGGCGAACCACGCGGAGGCCGCGCGAGGACGACGTGTAAAAGCGTGTCTCGTCGTTGACGGCGGAGACCATGGCGAGATCGCGGGCCACGCCGATCGGCAGCAGGAGCAGGAGCACGACCGCGCCGAGGACCACGTGACCGAGGGCCTCGCCGCGCGCCGCGAAATGGAGCGCTCCCACGAGCTTGACGCCGAGCACGCCGAGGAGCGCCCCGAAGATGGCCTCCACCGCGAAGCTGAGGCCCCACAGCAGCGTGAGCGTGCCGATCGGTCGCACGGCGCGGGACGCGAGGAACGGCGCGCGGACTCGGCCCTTGCGGCCAAGGCCGGCGATGAGCGCCGCGAACGGGAGGAGACCGACCGCGCCCGTGAAGAGGATCGCCAGCAGGCTCGACGTCGTCGCCGGGGGCGAGCCGAAGCGGGTGAGGCGGATCGCTTCGATCAGCATCGTGCCGCCGCGATCGAAGAGCTCGGCGTCACCGCGCGGGTAGCCGGCGACGGTGGCGTGGAGCAGCGAGGACCACGGCGCGGCGACCGCGAAGCCCGCGACGAGGAGATAGACGGCGTACGCGGCGATGAGGCCAGGCCGCCGGAACGCGGCGGGGCGCTCGGCGCGCGGAGGATCGAGAGAGGCGTCGAGCTGGCTCACGGTTGCAGCCCCCAGAGGCCGGCTTCGCCGACGTAGACCGCGCGCTCGAGCAGCGGGCCGCCGATCTGTCGCCCGCTTTGCTTGGCGTTGTTGGCGAGGTTCTCGTCGAGCAGGACCTTGTGCGCAGGATCGATGATCACCGCGACGAGCCTTGATTTCCCGGTGAACGGGATCCGCTCGGCCGGCTCGATCGCCTCCCAGCGCACCCGCTGCACCGTGCCGTCCTCTTCGTGAAGCTCGACGTCGACGGGGAAGCGGAGCGCGCCGCGGCGGCGGAGGAGCACGTCGCCCGACCACGGGCCGGCGGGCGCCGCGGGGGCCGCGGACGGGTGCGCGGGATCGCCGAAGATGCCGTGCGGCGCCTCGGAGCGCTCGGATTCGAAGGTCGAGACCGCGTAGTCGACCGAGGCCCGATCGAAGAGCGCGGCGCGGAGGTTCTGCGCGGCGTCGTGACCGACGACCTCGTCGATGACGCCGATCAGCTCGGCCGGCCCGGGGTGCTCGAAGCGGTAGCGGCGGGTGTAGCGGCCGATGGCGCGGCGCACGAGATCCTCGCCGTACACCCCGGCGAGCGTGCCGAGGATGCTCGCGGTGCGCTGGTAGACGAGCGCGCCGTAGTCGCCGCCGGTGGCGAACGAGGGCGCGGGCTGCGCGACCGGCGCGTTGGGGAAGCGCTCGACCGATCCGAGCCGCCCGAAGGCCCAGAGGCTGACCTCGAGGTTGCCCGATTTCAGCGCGGAGCTGCCGGGAAATCGAGCTTCCATCGAGTCGGCCTCGGCGTACGAGTTGAGCCCTTCGTCGAGGAACGGGAAGGCGTGCTCGTCGGTGGCGACGAGGCCGTAGAACCACTCGTGGCCGAGCTCGTGGATGGTGACCACGTCGATGAGGCGCGCGCCGATGTAGGGCTCGTACCAGGCGCCGCCGGTGGTGATCAGCGTCGGGTACTCCATGCCGCCCGCCTCCTCGGCGCCCTCGGGCGGGTGGACCATGGTCAGCGTCTCGTACGGGTAGCGACCGTACGTCTTGCCGAAGTAGGTGAGGCCGAAGCGCGCGGTGTCCATCTCGATCGCGGCGGCGCGCTCGTGCCCCGCGGGATAGAGGACGCGGAGCGCGACCTTGCCGTCCTCGCTCTTGCCGGTGAGCTCGCGGAACGCGTCCCACGCGGTGAACCCGAAGTCGTGGACGTCTTCCTGGACGTAGCGTCGCTCGATGCGTCCCGAGGTGCGGACCTCGCCTTCGAGGCGCCCCGTGGCGCCGACGATCATGCTGTCGGGCGTGTCGATGGTCACGTCGTAGGCGCCGAAATCCGCGTAGAATTCCGACAAATGGTGGAACGCGAAGTGGGTGAAATGCCCGTCGGGTTCGAGCCGCGCGATCTTCGGGAACCACTGCCCGACGAAGTGAAACCCGTTGTCGAGATACCCAGTGCGAAACGTGATCGGCGGGAGCTGCTCGTCCCAGATCACGTCGGCGATGATCGACGCGCCGGGCTCGACGGCGCGCGGCAAGGGGACGCGGATGTCGGTCTCGTCGTCGGGATCGCCGGGGGAGGTTTTGTCGGCGCCGGGCCAGAGATCCTGGCCCTCCATTTCGCGCACCGCGAAGCGCTTCACGGTGATGTGGCCGAAGCCGCTCGGGGTGTCGGTGCCGCGGAAGCCGTCGATCGGGACGCGCTGGAAGAGGGTTTTGTCGTTCTTGAACCCGTTCATGTAGAGGTGCACCCAGAGCTCGCTCACCGGCGCGCGCGAGGCGTTCTTCCAGACGATGCGGCCCTCGCCGTGGAGCGTGTGCTTGGCGGGATCGAGCGAGGCGCGCAGCGTGTAGCCGGCGACGGCCTCGGGGTGGCCGGTCATCGCCGCGTCGCTGTCGTACGCGACGCCGACCGGCGCGGGGATCCCCGCGGGGGCGCTCGGCGGCGCGCTCGCCGCGAGCGGAGCGGCGCCCGGCGGCGGGGCGAGCATGGGCGGTGAAGGCTGGGTCGCGCGGGCTGCGGCCCAGGCGATCCCCAGCCCGACGGCGATCTCGAGGAGGCGGCGCACGCGGGCAGCCTATCGCCGCGATCCCCGCGGCGGATGGGTTTTTCGGATCACCGCCGCGAACTGCGCGGATCGGCGAGGATCTCGATCACCCCGAGCTCGCGAAAGTCGTGGAGGATCCGGATGGCCTCGAACTGCTGCATGCAAGCGACGTCGAGGACCTCTTCGATCGACGAGGTGCCGTCGATGCACGAGAGGAGGAACCCCGCCTTGTGGTCGAGCGAGAGCCAGCGGATCTCGTCGGGTGGCATCGCCACGCGGAGGATCTTGGCGAGGCCGCCGAGGCGGCTCAGGTACTTCTTCGACAGCGTCTCGCGGCAGGTCACGGCGCAGGCCCTGGCCTCGGCGAGCTCGGGCTCGGCCTCGAGCAGCGCCTCGGCCATCACCAGCGCGCTGCGAAAATCGCCGGCGTCGTAGAGCTCGCGCACGTCGTCGAACGGATCGACCGGCAGCGGCGGCGGCGCGGCGCGCGGCGCCATGATCGGCGCGCGCTGCGTGCTCGGCGGCTTGGCCATCACGCTGGCGTCGCCGATCGATCCGTAGCGCTGCGTCCCCGGGTTGGCGCGCGGGTGCGGAGCCTCGGCGGCGAGGCCGCGCTTGGTCGGCGGCGACGCGACAGGATGCTCGGATTCGAGGGGATCGCGCGCCGATCCGCCGCTGCCCCACGAGGCGCCGAGGATCGGTGGGACCGAGGGGAACGGCGGCTCGCGACGCGAGGACGGCGGGACGGGCGGAGCCGCGTAGAGCGGGGTCCGCGACGAGGGCAGCACCGGTACCGGCGTGGGAAACCGCGGTCCGGCCGCCGCGCGCTCGGAGGCGGCGATCACGTCGTCGAAGGGGAGATCATCGAAGCCGGGCGCCGGCGCGGACCCCCGGCGGAAGCGCGGATCCTCGACGTCGCCGCGCGCGCCGCCGAGGCGCTCGGGCTCGTGGGCGACGAGGCGGAAGCCGCCGAGCTCGTCGTCCCCGTCGTCAACGTCGGCAACGGGCGGCGACAACGTCGCCGGGACGCTCCAGCTGTCAACGCGACGCGGAGGCGGGGACGCGCCCCGGTCGCGTTCGCTCGCCGCGCCCTTGCGCGACGAAGGCGGGAGCGCGCCTCCCCACGAGAAGGTGGCGGAGGGCGGCCGGCCCGAGGGCTCGGGCTCCTCGATCGCCTGCTCCATCATCGTCTGCACGTACTCGGACACCGGCACCGGGGGCGGCATCGTGTCGCGCTCGTCGGAGGTCCCGTCCCGGTCGTCGAACGAAGGGGCGCCCCGGAAGAGCGGCGACGACATCTGCACGGTGCGCGTGTCGTCGTCTTCCTGATCGGGCTGCTCCGAAAACAGCCCCCAGCCCGCGTCCAGCGACTTGGAGCTCGGCGGTTGCGACGGCGGCACGGTCACGCCTCGAGAGCGTGGAGGCGAGCGAGCCTTTCGACGCCGCGAGGCGCGACGATGCCGCGCTCGCGCCCTCGCGCCTTCGCGCGGCCTGCTCCGCTGGAGCTCATCCTTGCGGCCTCGCGACGACGCCCTTGAACATGCGGTGGGTGCGCGTGAGCGACTCCATCTGCTCCTTCATCGCCGCCGCGTCCTTCTTGGCGATGGCCTGGCGCGAGCGCTCGACGATGCCCCGAGCCTTGCCGATGGCGTCGCGACCGAAGTCGCTCGAGGCCACGATCTGCTCGACCTGGGGGAACATCCGCTCGATTTCGCTGATGAGCTTCTCGGCGTCCTGCCGGATGCCTTCGAATTCGTCGGTGGTGCGGCGCTCGACGAGGTAGTCCTTCGCGGACTCCATCATCTCGCCGACCTCTTCCTTGGTGAGGCCGCTCGACGCCGTGACCTGGATCGACTGCTGCTGCCCCGTCTCCAGGTCCTTGGCGCTGACCGAGACGATGCCGTCGCTGTTGATCTCGAAGGTGACCTCGATCTCGACCTGGCCCTTCGAGGCGCGGCGGAGGCCCGTGAGGATGAACTCGCCCAGCAGCTCGTTCTCGGTGGCCTTGTCGTGCTCGCCCTGCATGACGAGGATCTTCACCGCCGTCTGGTTGTCGCGGCTGGTGGTGAAGATCTTCGAGCGGCTGGTGGGGACGGTGGTGTTCTGCGGGATCAGCTCCTCGAAGTTGGAGCCGAAGGTCATGATCCCGAGCGGGTGCGGGG
>JBDTXR010000404.1:0-8536 GCA_040006075.1 Byssovorax sp.
ATCGAGGCGCCGCGCGCCCTCGCGTCGAGCGCGCCGCCGACGCCGGTGCGCGCGGTCGAGGTCGGGGTCGAGGTCGAAGCGGTCGCGCCGCGCGCGTCGGCGAGCAACGACGCTCCGGCGCCGGGCTGGTCGGCCCTGGCGCGCGACGCGAAGTACAAGGACGCGCTCGCCGCCGCGGAGCGCGAGGGCTTCGACGCGATCTGCGCGGGCGCGAGCGCGCGGGATCTGCACGCGCTCGGCGACGCGGCCCGCCTCGGCGGGAGCTCGGCGCGCGCGGGCCAGGCTTTCACCACGCTCCGCACCCGGTTTCCCGGCTCGCCCGAGGCCGCGGGCGCGGCGTTCATCCTCGGGAGGATCGCCCAGGATCAAGGCCACGACTACGCGGGCGCGGCGCGCTGGTACACGCGCTACCTGAGCGAGCAGCCGGGCGGCGCGTTCGCCGCCGACGCCACGGGTCGCCTCGTCGAAGCGGAGGACCGGATGGGCGATGAAGCGGGCGCGCGGCGCGCGGCGGCGCGGTACCTCGCGGCGTACCCGCAAGGCTCGCACGCCGCCTTCGCGAAGAGCGTGATCGAGCGCGGATCGAGCCCGTCCGCGCCCGGGACGCCGGGCTCGATCCGCGATCCGCAGGCGCCGTGAAGGGCCGCGTCGCGGCGCTGATCCTCGCCGGAGCGACGCTGATCGCCGCCGCGTCGCTCGCACCCCGCGCGCGCGCCGACGACGCGCCCGCACCGGCCGCCGCGACGATCGCGGTGCTCTGCGCGCGGGGCGATCGCTTCGGCCTCCGGCTCGTGGCCGAGCTCGAGTCGCTGGGCTTCCGCGCCGCGGTGCTCGATCCGTCGACCGAGCCCGCGTCGCGCGCCTCGCTCGAGGCCTCGGCGCGCCGCGCGGGCGCGATCGCGGCGATCCGCGCGGTCCCGTCGGAGCGGGGCGTCGAGGTGTGGATCGCCGATCGCGTCACCGGCAAGACCGTGCTCCGCGATCTCGCGAACGATCGCGGCACGCCCGACCTCGACGACGCCCTCGCGCTCCGCGTCGTCGAGCTGCTCCGCGCCAGCTTGCTCGAGATCACGCTGCCGACGCCCTCGCGCGGCGAGGTGCCCGCGACGCCCGAGATCCGCGAGAAAATGAGCGTCCCCGAGCCGGCGCCGAGCCCGCCGCGATCGCCGCCGACGCTCCGCCTCGCGCTCGCGCCGGGCCTCCTGCTCAGCCCCGGCGGCTTCGGCGCGTCGGCGAGCCTGACGCTGGGCCTCGACTGGATGCCGAGCGATCACCTCGGCGTCTGCGCGCTCGCGGCGATCCCGCTGACGAGCGCGCGCATCTCGAACGCGGCCGGCAGCGCCGATCTCACCGTCGTGCTCGCGGGCGGCGGGGCGCGCTTCCTCTTCCTGTCGCCGGAGAGCGCGTGGAGCCCCTCGGCCGACGTCGGCCTGCTCGCCGTCTCGCTCCACAGCGCGGGGATCGCCAACGCGGGCTTCGTCGCCAGCTCTCCTTCCGCCGTCACCGCCGCGCCGTTCGCGCGCCTCGGCCTCGCGTTCGCGCCCGTACCCACGCTCCGCCTCCGCGCCGACGTCCTCGCCGGCGTCGTGGTCCCGGCCGTGGCGATCAATTTCGCGGCGCGCGAGATCGCGACCTGGGGACAGCCGCTGGTGCTCTCCTCGGTCGGGGTCGATTTTGGATGGTTGTAATGAGCCGCGGCGACCGCGGCGAGAGACTTCATCTCTGAACCGGACGAGGAGGTCAATCGAATGAAGAGCTGGATCATGGCACTTGGCGCGCTCACGCTGGCGGGGACCGCCTGTAACCCTGTGGTGCTCGAGCCGCTCAAAGGAGCACAGAGCACGGGAACCGGCTCGACCGCGGCTGCGGGCGGAGGCCCGGGCGAGGTCGTAATGCTCGCTGCGCGCGCCGGCGACATCGCCTGGAGCAGCGATGGGTTGTTCGGGATGAACGCGCCCTGGTCGAACCCCGACTCGCTGGTGCTGCTCTTCAGCTCGGATCCGCAGCAGTGCAGCGGTCCAGTGCTCACGCCGAGGTGCAGCGGAGTCGGGACGTTCTGGCAAGCGGTCGTGGCCATTCCACCGGAGCTCGCGCATCCGGGCATGATCTCCGTCGCCGATCCCCGGATCAACGTGTACGCCGCAGAGTCGTTCCCCGACGGCTCGCCCACGTGCGGCGGCGGCGCGTTCGAGGGGCCGATTCTTTCAGGCACGATCGAGCTCGTCAGCAACGGGTCGAGCGCCCTTTCGGTGAAGCTCAGCGGGGGTGTTCAGGTCCTGGGCGCCTCGACCGCCAATGGCGTCGTTCAACCGCCGATCGTCCTCGACGGCGAGTACACGGCCGAGATTTGCGGCGCCCTGGCTCCGGAAACCCCGCCGACTCCTGCGCTCGCCGTCCTCGAGCCCAACCTGTCTCCTCCTCCCGGCGGGGGGATGGCGCCGGCGGACTCGCTGGTCGTCTTCGCGGGGACCTTGCCCAACACGTGCCAGGATCCCTGGGCCGCGGCGGACTGCACCAGCGCCTCGCGACTGACCTTCACGCTCCCCGCGGCGCTCCAGAAGCCCGGCGTGGTGAGCCTCTCCGATCCGGCGATCGGCGCGGCTTACACCGTCAGTGCCCCCGGCGGATCGTCGACCTGCACGCAGCCCAGCGGGCCTCTGACGAATGGCACCGTCGAGATCCTGAGCGTCGACGCGAGCGGCCTCACCTTCAAGGTGTACCAGTCGTTCACCGACTCCGCGGCGACGGGCGGCTGGTACTATTTCGACGGGCTGTACTCCGCTGCGATCTGCCCGTAGCCCGGTGCCACTCGGGCGATCAACGTCGGGGGCCTCACTCGAAGTGCGAGACCTTCTCGAATGGCGGCCCACGGGGGGCCACGCGGCGCGAGACGGAGAGTTCCCTCGACCTCGCAGTCCGGTCCCGGTAGCCTCTCGCGCCTGATCATGGGCCCGATTCTCCGCAGCACGGACGACGAGCTGCGCGATCTCGCGCAGGGCTCCCCTCCGCTCATCGACGCCTCCACCGGGAAGAGCACCGGGGCCCGCCTGATCCGCTGCATCGGCGCGGGCGGCATGTCGACGGTGTTCCTCGCCGAGCTCGACGCCGGCGATCGATCGGATCGGATCTCGCAGCTCGCTCCCGCGCGGATCGCGGTGAAGTTCCTCCAGCCCACCACCCAGCAGGAGTTTCGTCGGCAGAACCTCGATCCTTCCGATGTGTTCGTGCGCGAAACCGTGGCGCTGAGCCGGATGATGGAGCGGCAGCCGCCGACCGAGTTCGTGGTCGGCTACTACGGCTGCGGCGACGCCGACGTCGAGCTCGCCGGCGGGGAAATGCGGCGGCTCCCGTGGCTGGCGATCGAGCTCGTCGACGGCGGAATGGAAGGGGGAACGCTCACGCAGCGGGTCCACCGCGCCCAGGGCGACGGCATCGATCCGGTGCGGGCGCTGCGGCTCCTGCGCGGGATCTTCGAGGGGGTGTCGGCGCTCCACGCCGAGGGGATCCTCCACCGCGATCTCAAGCCCGACAACGTGCTGGTGGCCGGCCCCGTCGACGACGAGACGCCCAAGCTCGCCGACTGCGGGATCGCGCGCGTCGATGGGGTGCTCGGCACCGTCGCCGGCACCACGCCCACCTACGGCGGGCCCGAGCAGCAGATCTCGCTCCAGGGCGAGAGCAACCCGCTGATCGGCCCGTGGACCGACGTCCACGCGCTCTCGGCGCTCGCGTGGTTCGTGCTCGCGGGCGAGGAGTGGTGCCGCGGCGTCGACGACTCGGCCTGGCATCACGGGCAGCGGCGCAGCCTGCGCACCTCGCCGCGGCTGCACCCGGCGCTGATGAACGCGCCCGAGCTGGCGTCGGCCATCGACGCGGTGCTCGAGCGCGGCGCGTCGCACCGGCCGCCCGACGCGGCGCTGCTCGCGCCGGAGATCTACACCAGCCTGGCGCGCGCCCTCTATCCGTCGATGTTCAGCGGCGTCCCGCGCTACGCCGGCGTGGGCGAGATCGCCGCGGCGCTGTTCCCGCTGCTCGAAGAGTGCGCCGCCGCGTGGACCGCGCGCGCCGCGATCGAGAACCGCGCGGCGACGGTGGTGCGCACGACGCAGCTCGTCCCGTTCGCGGTGACGGCGGTGGCCGAGCCGATCGCCTCGGTGGTCGAGATCGGGAGCGCGGCGGTCCCACCGAGCGACGCGGTGCGCACGCCGCTCGAGCCGGTCGCGCCGGGCAGCGCCGTGTTTCAGCCCGACGGCAAGGTGCTGGCGCGCTTCGGCGATCGGCTGCTCTACATGATCGGCGATCGCGCCCACAAGGTCGCGGTCCCGAGCGAGTGGCGGCCCCTCGTGTCCACGTCGCGCTGGCTCGCGCGCGGGCCCGGCGGGGGCTTCGCGCTCGTGGGCCCGCGGCACATCGTGCTGGTGCGCGGCGGGGCGTTCTCGGCGATGCGGCTGCCTACCCGCGCGAGCGGCGCGGAGGTCGGGCCGATCGAGGCGGTGGTGGAGAGCGGGCCGGTGTTCGGGGTGATCACCGCCGAGGACGAGGAGAGCGGCGGGCCCGAGCTCTGGACCTCGAACGACGGCGCGGCGTGGTCGCAGCCGACGATCCTCCCGCTCGGCGGCGAGACGCGCGCGGTGTCGTGCGGCGCGTACGGATTCCTCGTGGTCGGAGCGCGCCGCGGCCTGCGCGCGCGAGCGCTGTTCGTCGGCTTCGACGGCCAGGCCAGCGTCTACACCGCGGGCGTGAACGAGCGGCCGGCGCTCTCGGTCGCGCTCGCAGGCGCGACGCGCGAGGCGTGGGGCGCGGGCTCGGGCTTCGTGCTCGGCTTCGATCGCAGCGGCGCCATCAGCGAGGCCGTCGATCACCAGGGCGAGCCGGTGGCGATGGCGCTCGACCTCGTCGGCGTCCCCTGGCTGGTGTGCGAGCGCGCGGTGCTCCGTCGCCACGCGGTCACCACCGGCTCGTCGCTCGCGCCGGGCGGGCACTCGCCGCAGGGCGGGCCGGTGTGGCGCACGTACTACCGTCGCGATCCCACGGCGCCGTCGCTCGTGGCCATCGGCTTCACGCCCGACGGCGCGCGGGTCCTCGACGCGCGCGGCGGCGGCGCGAGCATCGTCCCGCGCGACATCGAGCTCTGGGCGCCGCGCGCCCGCCTTTCCTGAGAGCGATCGCCGCGAATCCAAGGAGAAACGCGATCAACGGTGTCAACGTGGGAGGCGCGCTGCGCGAGGCGCTGCAGCTGCTCGACGGGGGCCCGGTCGTCACCGGATCGACGCAGCGACCCTCGGGCGAGCAGGCCAGGCCCGCGTGGCAGTCGAGGTTCGACGTGCACGAAAAACCCTGTAAAACCAGGAGATCCACCCCGTCGCTCGTCGCGCCGTCGGCGCTGATGAAGAGCAGGCCGCGGCCCGAGAGGCCCGCGTTCGGCGCGGTCCAGGCCGCGGTGTCGACCGTCGTCGCGGCGATCCCGCCCACGGCCGCGCCGCCGGTCTCTGGCATCCACACCGCGACCGGGTGGTTCGCCGTGGACGCGCTGGTCGAGCCGCCTCCGGTGTCGGGGCCGAGCGCGCCCCAGTCGCCGCCGATCTGGGCCATCTCACCGCCGATCACCCGCGGTGGCACGCGGGTGATCCGCGGGCGAAACGCCGCGTCGGGCGTGTCGCTCCAGCGGCGCGCGTTCGCGAGCTTGGTGTCCTGGGATTTGTTGCCGCCGGCGATCAGCACCTCGCCGGTCGCCAGCAGCGTCGCGCTGGCGAAGATGCGCATCGTCGACCCCTCGATCGGCGGCGCGAAGATCTCGCCGCTGGCGGGCGCGTAGATCAGGGGCGAGGGGAGGAACGTCGCGTTTCCGTCGATCCCGCCGGCGCCGCCCGCGATCAGCACGCGGCCCGAGGGCATCAGCGTCGCCGTGTGCCCCGCCAGCGCGGGCTCGAAGCCGGAGGCGTTGGTGTTGACGCGGAATTTCCCCGACACCGGATCGTAGAGCTCGGGGGTCCCGACGCCGAGGATCAGCACCTCGCCCGAAGGGAGCAGCGTCGCCGTCGACGCGCCGATCGGCGGGCGCGGGCCGACGAGGGCGCCGGCGGCGTGGAGCTCCTCGGTGATCGGATCGTAGATCTCCGCGGTACCGAGGCTGTCGTCGGACACCGTCGCGCCGTCGTCGAGGCTCGACGTGCCGCCGAGGATCAGCACCTCCCCCGAGGGGAGCAGCGTCGCGGAGTGGAGCGCGCGCGCGGTCGCCATTCGCCCCGCCGTCGCGTGGAACTCCTGGCTCACCGGATCGAAGAGCTCGCAGAGCGAGGTCGTGTCGCCGTTCTCGTCCGAGCCGCCGGTGATCAGCACCTGGCCCGACGGGAGCGCGACCGACGCGTGGTGGGTCCGCCGGACCTGCATCTCGCCGAGCGTCGGGTGAAAGCGATCGGTGAGCGGATCGTAGATCGCGGCCGTGCCGAGCACCGCGCCGCCCGCGCCGACGCCGCCGACGATCAGCACCGCGCCCGACGGGAGCAGCGTCGCGGTGTGATCGGCGCGGTTGGAGAGCGTGGCGCCGCCGGCCGGCGTGAAGCGATCGGTGGCGCGATCGTAGAGATCGACGACGGACACGGCCTTCCCGACCGCGCTCCCGCCGACGACGAGGACCTTGCCGTTCGCCAGCCGCGTGGCGGTGTGATGCACGCGCGTCGTCCCCATCGGCCCCGCGGTCTCGGGGTACACGTCGGCGTGAGGATCGTAGATCTCGGCGTCGGCCCCGAGGTCGAGACCGTCGGCGCTCGCGAGGCCCCCGACGATCAGCACCTCGCCCGAGGGGAGCAGCGTCGCGGTGTGGCCGCCGAAGCGCGGGCGCGGCGGCGGATCGAGCGTCGTGAAGGCCTCCGCCGCGGGATCGAAGAGCTCGGCCGACGGCCCCGCGAGCTCCCCCTCTCCGCCGACGAGGAGCACGCGCCCCGACGGCAGCAGCGTCGCGGTCTGCCCGGTGCGCGCGACGTTCATCAGCAGCGTCGTGGTCGCCTGGTGCCCCAGGGGATCGACGAGCTCCGCGGTGAGATCGTCCTTCGTACCGTCGTCGCCGCCCGCGACGAGCAGGCGCCCGTCGCGGAGCGTCGTCGTGGTGTGCCCCGCGCGCGGCTCGACCAGCGCCACGTCGCCGAGGGTGAAAGTCCCGGCCGAGGGCGCGAACACCTCGCTCGTGGTGCGAGCGGCCGCGCTCTCGCCTCCGAGGAAGAGCACGCGCCCGTCCGCGAGCAGCGTCGCGGTGTGGCGGCGCCGCTGCCGCACCGGCGTGGCGACCGTCAGCGCGAGCGAGCCGACCTCGCCGTAGAGATCGGCGGTGGTCTTCGCTCCGATCGCGTCGCCGCCGACCAGGAGCACCCGCCCGTCCGCGAGCAGCGTCGCGGTGTGCTCGGCGCGCGCCATCGGCATCGAGCGCGCCGCGAGGAAGGTCGCGCTCGGCGGATCGAAGACCTCGGCCGTGCGCGTCTCTTCGGGATCGTTGAGCCCGCCCACGAGCAGCACCTGCCCGCTCCGGAGCAGCGTCGCGGTGTGCTCTGCGCGCGCGGCCTTCATCAGCGTCGTGGCCGCGGTGAAGCGGCCCGTCGCCGGATCGTAGAGCTCCGCG
This sequence comes from Byssovorax sp., assembly GCA_040006075.1. Lineage (GTDB taxonomy): Bacteria > Myxococcota_A > Polyangia > Polyangiales > Polyangiaceae > JANYGI01. The sequence goes on from JBDTXR010000404.1 coordinate 7,613, forward strand.
GTCATGCCCTTGGCGTCGTCGTCGGCGCGCCCGCCCGCGATCAACACCTGCCCCGATCCCAGCAGCGTCGCCGTGTGCCCGGCGCGGCCGAACGCCAGCCGGCCCGCGCCGGACCAGGTCGGATCGACCACCAGCGGCCGCTCGGCGTCGTCGGGCACCTCGATCGACACCCGCGATCCGGTGACCCGCGCGGTGATGGCGATCGCGCGCCCGCGGGCGTCCCACGCGGCGTCGGCCGCCATCCGCAGCCACGCTTCGCCGCGCGCGTCGCGCACCTCGACCAGGCCCGGAAAGCCCGGCGGCGCGATCAACGTCGACCCCTCGGGCAGCTCGAGATCGTAGGCGATCGCCGCGGCGCCCCCGCGCACCACCAGCAGCTCCTCGGCGTCGTCGCCGCGCGCGAGCCACACCGCGTCGATCCCCTTCGCCGCCGCGTCGTACACCAGCGCGCCGGCCTCGATCCGCCCGGTCGCCGCGCTCGCCGCGACGCGACGCACCCCGACGCGCCGCGACTCGCCGGCGACGCCGATCTCGATTTTCCCGGCGGCCTCGCGCGGAAACCGCGCGGTCATCGGCCGTGACGCCGCGTGAAATCGCGACGCGGGCGCGGGCGCGGGCGCGCGCGTTGCGAGCGCGAACCCCTCGTCGGCGCGGTGGATCGGCGCGAGCCGCGCTCCCGCGAGCAGCCGCGCCGCGGCGGGCCGGAGCGCGATCGCCGCGATCGCCCCGCGCTCCGCGGCGGACGCGGCGTCGCCGAGGCCCACCAGCGCCAGCAGCACCACCAGCGCGGCCAGCGGAGACGCGTGGATCGCCCGCGCGGCGATCGCGCGCAGGAGCCCGGGCCAGCGGGGAAAGTTGGCGGCGCTCGACGGCATGATCGCGCCAGTATAGAGCGGGTGGCCGGCCGCGACGCGGCGGCGGAGG
>JBDTXR010000405.1:0-8521 GCA_040006075.1 Byssovorax sp.
CGCGCCGAGGCCGAAGGTGATCACGTAGGCCACCGAGACGACCTTGGCGTAGGTCTTCTCCAGGGCCTCGCGCGCGAAGTCGCCGCGGAGATAATGCCGCATTTGCAAGGCGTGGTGGGTCGCCGCGCCGATGAGGACGATGGCCGCCGCGGCGTGGAGGAGCAGCAGCGCGCGGCGCGCGCCGAAGAAGATCACGCCCTCGCCGGCCGTCACGCGGCGCTCGCGGCGCGGTGCGCGAGGACGCGCGGGCACTCGGGATCGGGCGCGAACGGGCCCTCGCGACGCGAGACGATCTGGCAGCCGCCGCGGCAGACCGCGAAGAGCGGGCAGGTGGCGCACGGCGCGTCGGGCGCGGCGTGGTAGGCGCGGATCGCCGCGAGATCCGGGCCTTCGTCCCACGCGGCGCCGAGGTCGTCGGCCGAGCGTCTGAGAGAGACGAGAGCGACGAGCGCGACGGGGCGCTCGGGCGCCGCGAGCGAGAAGAAGCTGCACCCGGCGAGCGTGCCGTCGACGCGCATCGCGCCGAGGTGCTGCGCGGCCTCGCACCCGAAGACGCCGAGGGCGTGGAGCGCGGCCGGCGCGTCGCTCACGGCGGCCAGGAGCGAGGCCGAGAGCAGCGGGACCATGGCGCAGTCGATCCGCACGCGGAGCCGCTTTTTCTCGACGATCGTCGCGATCAGCGGCCAGAGCTGCGCCACCTGATCGGGCGTGAGCCGGAGCTCGTCGTAGGTGGCCGAGTCGGCGCGCCCGGCTGGTTTGTAGCGGAGGAGCTGGATCTCCCCGGCGCCGAGGGAGGCCACGTGATCGGCCGTCGCGACCAGGCTCGCCAGCGACTTCGAGGTGAGCACCACGTTGACGCCCGTGGGGATCCCCGCGTCGCAGAGGAAGCCGATCGCCCGCTCGGCGTGGGCCTTGCCGTCGAAGCCACGCACCGCCTCGTAGGCCTCGCCGACGCCGTCGTGGCTGACGTTGATCTGGGCGAAGCCGACGAGGCCCGCGGCGCGCTCGCGGGTCAGCCCGATCCCGCTCGTGGTCAGCACCGGCACCAGGCCGAGGCGACGCGCAACGGCTGCAATTTGCGGCAAATCGTGACGGGTCAGCGGCTCGCCTCCGCCGAGCGCGACGGTGGAGACGCCGGCCGCGCGCGCCGCTTCGAGGCGGGCGATGACGGCCTCGATCGGGGGCTCGTAGCCGTCGGGGCGCGCGTCGAGGTAGCAGCCCTCGCAGGGCGCGGGGCAGCGCGCGGTGACCGCGATATGCAGCTCGAGCGGGCGCGTCGCCGAGCCCAGGGCGCGGCCGTGATCGACGCCGAGGCGCGCGGCGAGGGCCTCGTCCACGGCGACGAGCGTGGTGTCGCCGAGGCGGACCCACGCGCCAAAGGGCTCGGGGCGCGACCAGGGCGGCGACATGCGCGGCACCGTACCTCGACCGGCGTCGGGATGCTCGCGGCAGCGCGAGGCGTTGCGCCTCCCCATGCGAAGGCTTTGGGCGATCGGGCGAGATGGACTAGGCTCCGCAGCCGTGATTGGCCGATTTCTACGCTGGTCGGCCCTCGCCGCGGGCCTCCTGGGATCCACCGCCTCGGGGTGCGCGGAGGCCCTGCCGCCCTCGATCGCGCCGATCGCGCCGTCGCCGCTGCCCTCCGCTGCGCCCGCGCTCACCGCGATCGCCCCGCCGCCGGCGCCGCCGCCCGCGCCGCTGCCGCCGCCGGATCCCACGCTGTTCGAGCCCGCGCGGATCACCCTCGTGCTCGAGGATCCGCGCCTCGCCGCCGTGAAGTCCGAGGTGGATCGCGAGGCCTTTCCCCGCGCCGCGCAGGCCATGAGCGCGGCGATGACCGCCACGCCGCCCTCCGCCGACGAGCGGCCTTCGTGGCTGTACCAGATGGGGAGGCTGCGGGCGCTCGGCGGCGATCCCGCGGGCGCCGCCAGGGCGTTTCAGGACGCGGCTGCGACGGCGGGGCCGCTCACCGACTACGCGCATCTCCAGGCCGCCCAATGGCTGGTGGGGACTGGCCAGCTCGACGCGGCGCTCATCGAGGCCAGGGCGATTGGCAAGGACGCGCCGATCGGCGGCGCGGTCGATCTGGTGCTGGCCGACGCCCTCCTCGGCAAGAGCGACATCGACGGTGCGGCGCTGCGATTCCGGGCCTACCTCGCGCGCGACAAGCACCCTCCGCAGTGGGCCACCGTCGCCCTCCGCTTCGCCGCGGCGCTCCTCCAGCACCCGAGCGAGGCCCACGCCGAGGAGGCCTTTCGACTGGCTCGCAGGGTGATCGAGGAGTCGTCGGGCGGCGCCGGGGCGGGCACCGCGAAAGACCTGGAAAAGCAGGCTCTCGACACCATCCCTCACAAAAATAGGATCGCCCTCGAGAAGGCCTCTCCGGAGGATTTGCTGGCGCGGGCCCGGGCGCTGGCGGGCTCGGCGCAGTACCGCGAAGCGGTGCTGGTGACCGACAAGATCGTGCGGACGCCGAAGGGCAAGAAGCCGAGCGAGTATGCCTGTGATCTCTGGCTGGTCCGCGGCGACTCGCTCACGAAGCTGAAGAAGAAGCCCGAGGCGGCCGACGCCTTCAAGGGCACCATCGAGAAATGCGCCGGGCAGCCGCGGCGGGTCGAGGCGCTCTTCCTCGGCGCGCGGGCCTCGGCGTCCGCGGGGCGGCAAATCGAGGCGATCGCGCGCTTTGCCCAGCTCGAGAAGGAGTTTCCGAAGCATCGTCTGGCCGACGACGCGCGGCTCCGCGGGGCGCGGGCGGCGCTCGACGCCGGCGACGAGGCGAAGTTCAAGGCCATGCTCGCCTCCATCGCCGACGACTATCCGGAGGGCGATCTCGCGGGCGACGGGCTCTTCGAGCTGGCGCTCCTCGACGTCGGCAAGCACGACTGGGCCGCGGCGATACCGCCTCTCGAAAAGGCCTTGGCCCGCGCTCCCCACGAGCGGGCGTACTTCGCGGCGGGGCGGCTGCCCTATTATCTGGCGCGGGCTCACCTGGAGACGGGGCAGGCCGATAAAGGCCTCTCCGAGCTGGCCGGGGTGATCCGGGAGTACCCGCTCTCGTACTACATGGCGCTGGCCTATGCGCGGCTCGCGGAGCGCGATCGCCCGGCGGCGGAGCGCGCGGTGGCCGAGGCGGTGGCCCGCGAGCCGGAAGGCGTGTTCTCGATCGCGCGCGGCCCCTGGGCCGACGATCCAGGCTTCCTGCGGGCCGTGGCGCTGATCCGCGAGGGCGACGCCAAGCTGGCTCGGGGCGAGCTCGACAAGCTCGGCGTCGGGGCGCGCACCGCCCCGCGCGAGCTGACCTGGGCCTCGGCCTTCCTGCTCGCGCGCGCGGGCGCGGTCACGGCGTCGCATGGATTCATGCGCTCGGGGATGAACAGCAACGCAGCGCCCGGGAACGAGCTCGTCGACTGGCTCGATCATTATCCGGTGGGCCGCTGGCGCGCGCCCTGGGAGGTGGCCTATCCGCGCCCGTTCGTCGCCGCGGTGGCGGCCGAGACCAGGCGCTCGGGGCTGCCCGAGGCCTGGGCCTATGCCATCATGCGCGAGGAGTCCGCCTTCGATCCCCGGGTGGTCTCGCCGGCCAAGGCCTTCGGGCTGATGCAGCTCATCGTCCCCACCGCGAAGAAGATGGCCGAGCCGCTCAACCTGCCCTGGGACGAAGAGGCCTTGAAGCGGCCGGAGATCAACGTGGCTGTCGGCTGTCGCTACCTGTCGATCCTCCGCGGGCAGTTCCCCGACAACCCGCTGCTGGCCATCCCCGGCTACAACGCCGGCGGCGGCGCCCCGAAGAAATGGGTCGGCGAGCGCCCCGGCGACGATTTCGATCTCTGGGTCGAGCGGATCCCCTACGAGGAGACCCGGATGTACACCAAGCGGGTGATCACCAGCCTGACGGCCTACGAGTTCCTGTACGCGCGGGATCTGCCGAGCGAGGCGCGGAGCTCCCCGCTCGCGGCGAGCCCGTCGGCCAAGCTGGCCAGCGCCAGCTCGCCTTGAGAGTCCGAGCAGAGCTGGTCAGTTGATGATCACCCCGCTCGCGGCGAACGCGCCCGCGAAGTAGACGGCGTCCTTGCACAGCGCGCTCGCGGCCTGGTTGGTCGCGGTGCACCAGTCGCCCTGGAAGAGGATCTTGCCATTGACCCGCTTGCATCGGCTGATCGGCTGCGCTCCGTCGCCGTAGGTGGCCGCGTCGCCGGAGAGCACGACGCAGAGGCTCTGGCCGATCGGCGCGATCGGGATGGTGTCGGCCTCGTTGAGGTTGATGAAGGCGACGACCTGGGCGCCGGGAAAGAAGGCCGGAGTGTTCTGGTCGGGCAGGCAGCCGCCCGCGGGATCGAGCCCGGCCGCGTTGTACTTGCCAATGCAGTCGTGGTTGCCAGAGACGGTGAGGTTGACGAACTGGGCCTGACGCAGGGGGAGCGAGATCTGCGAGGTCGCCATGGCGTCGAGGTACACCGGGAGGTTGACGTCGCCCTTGCTCGAGGTGGTGTTGCAGGCGGCGTCGATCGGCGCGGTGAGGGTCACCGGCGCGACGTGGAGCATCCCGCCGATGATCGGATAATTCTGGTCGACGAAGCTGTAGCCGAGAGCGGGGTTGGCGGCCGGCTTGGCGCCTCCGGTCTTGACGGTGCCCGCGACGGTGTCGAATGAGAGGAGCCACGAGAAGGTGCCGCCGCCCGAGAGGTTGCACACCGGCTCGGAGGGCGTGACGCTGTTGACAATGACGCTCTTCACGAGACCCTTGGTGAGCGCCGGAGGCGCGGTGAGCGCGAGATCGGCCATGCGGAGGCCAAAGGTGGTGGCAGCGCCGCTGTCGTGCAGCGGCAGGCACTCGGCGATCGAGGTGTTGCACGAGGGATCGCTCGGCGTGCACCCGGCGGCCGGGAGGCCGGCGTTGACCGGAGAGCACCCGCCGCCCCCGCTGCTGCTGGACGACGAAGAGGCTGCCGAGCTCGAGCCGGATGCCCCGGTCGACATCCCCGAGCCGGACGACGTCACCGAGGTCACGCCGCTGGTCGAGGCGCTGCCGCCGCTGCCGCCGGAGCCACCCGCGCCGGAGGTCGCGCTCGCGGACTGCGCGGTGCTGCCAGACGTCGCGGTGGTGGTGGCGCCGGTAGTGGTGGCGGTCGTCGTCGACGAGACGCCGCCCGCGCCCCCTGCAGAGGACGACGTCGTGGTCGTGGTCGTGGAAGCGGTGCCGCCTCCCGAGCTGCTGGAGCCGGTGGAAGAGCAGGCCGCAAGCGCGAGAGCCGGGGCGGCGAGGGCGGCGAGGAGAGCGAAGGAAGTCGAGGTCTTCATCCCCGGAGCATAGCGGCGCTCCGGGGACGCAGGTGGCTTATATCGAGCTTACAACCAGCTCAGTTGCAGACGTGGGGCGAGACGGCCATGTTGCACGACTTGCTGAGGCAGTCGCTGTTCGCCAGGCACTTGAGGCCGACGGTGCAGCCATTGCAGACCTGGCCTCCGCAGTTGAGGTCGGTCTCGCCGAGATCCGTGATCGCGTTGCTGCAGTGGGGCGCCGGGATGCAGCCGGTGATCGCACAGTCGTTGCTGATGCAGTCGAAGTCGCCGAAGCACCCCTGACCGATGCCGCAGTTGGCCGCGCAGGTGCCGCCACAGTCGATGTCGGTCTCGGTGCCGTCCTTGAGGCCGTTGAAGCAGCTCACCACGCAGGCGGGGCAGGTGCCTCCTCCGCAGTCGATGCCCGTCTCGGCGCCGTTCTTCACTCCATCCATGCATGTCGGGGCCTGACATGCGTTGGCGGTGCACACCTTGCTGGCGCAGTCCGCAGCGCCGTTGCACTCGACGCATTTTCCGGCCATCGCGCCGCCGACCGTGCCGCAGAGGTGCTTGGGCGCGGGGCCCTCGGCCGTGCAGTCGGTGCCTCCGGGGAAGGGCGGGTGAGAGGGGACTCCGCCGACGCAGGTGTCGTCGGTGCAGGCCTCGCCGTCGGCCACGTGATCGTTGTTGTCGTCGATGGAGGTGAGGTTGCCGGCGCCGTCGCAGACACCCTGTTTGCAATCGCCCGCCACCTGCGGCCCCATCGGGGTGTTGGCCGCGACGTTCATGGTGGAGCAGGCGCCGGCCGCGCAGATGGCGACGACACACATGCTCCCCGGAGCAGGGCAGTCGGTCGCCGGGACCACGCAGCCCGCGCCGGTGCTGCTGCTGGCGACGCTGCTGCTGGCGACGCTGCTGCTGGCGACGCTGCTGCTGGTCGCGCCGCCGGCGCCGCCCGCTCCGCCCATGCCCGTGCTGGTGGTGGTCATGCCGCCCGTGCCGCCCGAGGTCGCGGTGGCGCCGCCCGTGCCCGTGGCCATGTCGCCCGTGGTCGTCGCGGTGGTGGCCGGGGTGCCGCCCGCGCCGCCCGTCCCCGAGGTGCCGCCGATGGCGCTGCGATCGACGGTGGAGATGAGCTCGCACGCCGCCGTGGTGGTGACGAGGGCGAGCAGGCAGGGGACGAGGAGATGTCGGAAGGTTCGGTTCATGGCGCCCTCGGGGGGTAAGCGGGTACGGGCGGGAGACTACCGGAATTCGGCGGGAGGGGGCACAAAACGGCGGAGATGGAGGCGAGCCCAGCTGAACGAGCGCCGCTGAGATCGCGAGCAGTCGACAGGGCAACCGCCTTGTCAGCGGCCTTGCATGGAAATACGCGAGAGCCCTTGTGTTCGAGGATCATGGCCGGTGATCTGGACAGCGCAAGATCACCGCCTCGAAGCCCGGCGGTAGATCCGGCCGGAGCGCGGTTGGCCGGCGCGGCTCGTTCTGCAGCACCCTGGCGCAGAGCTGCGTCAACGTCGCTGCCGGGAATGGCAATCTGCCGGTGAGCAACTGATACAGAATCACCCCGAGCGACCAGAGGTCGGTTCGACCATCGAGATGCCGGGCCGCGGCGATCTGCTCGGGCGACATGGAACTGGGTGAGCCAAGCACCGTCCCGGTGACCGTCACCGCCTGCTCACCGAGGGGACACCATCGCCTTCGAGATGCCGAAGTCGAGCACCTTGCTGCTGGTCGCCCCGCCGCGGCGCCGGGCGAGAAAGAGGTTTGCGGGCTCGAGATCGCGGTGGATGACGCCAATCGCGTGTGCCTCGGTATTTGCCGGCGAAGACGCTGCCCGGGAGGGTGAGATCCCGGGGATCGGAAGCTGACGATGAGCTGGACACTGCAGCGCCCCCCTGCGCGCGGCGATGCGCTCACCGGGAGGGGTGCCTGGCAAGCGCCGGCTCAAGGCGCACAAAATACGAAAGGCGCCCAGGTTGCCCTGAGCGCCCTTCGATGTGTGTTTGCGCGTTGACTGGAGAGCGCTGCTGCGGCTCACCGGTCGACGCTCTGGATTACTGGCAGACGCCAGCGACGCAAGTGGCCACGCCCGCGTCGTTGGCGGGGTTGACGCACGGCGTGCCGTCGGGGACAGCCGGGTTCGAGCAGATGCCGGTCGCCGACGCGCAGGTGCCAGCCAGATGGCACTGATCCGGTGCCGGGCACACCGTGGCGGTACCCGAGCATGTCGCGGCCGCCGAGCACATGTCGCTCGTCGTGCAGAGGTTCATGTCGTCGCAGGCCGAGCCGGTGCCCTTGGCCGGGTTCGAGCAGGTGCCCGTCGCCGCGTTGCAGGTGCCGGCGACATGGCACGTGTCGAGCGCAGAGCACACGACGGTGGTGCCCGCGCACGAGCCGGCGGTGCAGACGTCAGCGGTCGTGCAGTTGTTGGCGTCGTTGCAGACGGTGCCATTGGCCGCGTTCGGGTTCGAGCACATGCCGGTCGCCATGTTGCAGGTGCCGATCGTGTGACAGGTATCCAGCGCGGTACAGACGACGGGAGTCCCTGTGCATGCGCCGGCCGTGCAGCTGTCGCCGGTCGTGCAGTTGTTGAGGTCGTCGCACGCGACGCCGTTGGCCTTCGTCGGGTTCGAGCACATGCCCGTGGCCGGAGCACAGGTGCCCGCGGTGTGACACTGGTCCATCGCCATGCAGACGACGGGGGTGGCGCCGGTGCACACGCCGGTCTGGCAGGTGTCGACCGTGGTGCACGCGTTGCCGTCGCTGCAGGCCGCGCCGTCACCCGTCATCGGGTTCGAGCACATGCCCGTGGCCATGTCGCACGTGCCGACGTTGTGGCACTGATCCATCGCCGAGCAGACGACGGGGCTGGCGCCGGTGCAGACCCCGGCCTGGCAGGTGTCGACCTGGGTGCATGCGTTGCCGTCGTTGCACGCGGTCGCGTTGGGGGAGTCGACGGTGCCGCAAACGCCCGCGGTGCAGGTGGCGACCTTGCACGCCGGCGCCGCGCCGCAGTCGATGGCCGTGATGCAGCCGACGCACTCGCCGGTGGCATCACACTTCGTGGTGCCGCCCGCCACGCCGCACATCGTGTTGACGGCGACCGGCGTGTGGACCGGCACGCCACCGGAGCAGGTGTCGGTCGTGCACTCCTTGGCGTCGTCGTTGACGTCGGCGTTGTCGTCGATCGACGTCGTCTTCCCGGCGCCGTCGCAGACGACCTTCTTGCAGTCGCCGG
>JBDTXR010000406.1:0-8519 GCA_040006075.1 Byssovorax sp.
GCCTCGATCAGCTCGCCGTGGGCCTCGAAGAGGGTGGTGGCCTGGAGCGAGGTGGGCAGCGCCGAGAGCGATCGATCGGCCGTGATTTGCCGCTCGCCCGCGTCGACCGAGAGCGCCGGCCCGAGCGTGACGGCGCCGGTGCGGTAGCGGCGCGACACGAACCACCGCTCGACCTGCACGTGCCGCAGCACCTCGGCGAGCGAGCCCTTGTACGACGTGAAGAGCGCCTCGAACACCTGCTGATTCTTGTGCGAGAGCTTGCCGCTCAGCAGCCAGTCCGGCGGCGCGTCCTTGACGCCGGCCGCGGCGTAGAGGCGCAGCAGCAAATCCTTGCGCTCGGCGATCGGCAGCAGGAACAGCGGATGATCGCGGAGCTCGATCACCAGGCGCGCGTCGATCTGGTCGTCGTCGAGGTGAGCGTAGCTGGCGCCTTCGGAGGGGCTCTCGCCCGCGACCTCGCCGCCGAAGCCGATGGCCCCCTTGAGCTTCTTGCGGCTCGGGAAGACCCAGTGAAAGCGGTAGAGCATGCCCTCGTCGAGGGTGGAGTAGTGCTCGAGCGCGCGGAGAATGCAGGCCGCGATGGTGCTCTTGGCGGAGCCGTTCGGCCCGTGCAGGAGGATGAGCCGGTTGGCTCGGCCCTCTTGCACGAAGTTCTCGAGGCAACGGTAAATCTCCGTCTGCAAGTCTTCCTGGCCGACCAGCGCCGCGTCGCGGGCCGCATGAGCGGGGTGGGCCGACGCCGCGTCACCCTCGTTCCACGGGAGGTCGAAGAGGCGATAGCGGGTTTGCTCGCCCCACGGCTTCTTCACCGTGCGCGTGCCGAAGTGGTCGAACATGTCGCGCACGTAGCGCGACGCGTCCCGACCGTGGCGGACCGGGCCTTCGGCGAAGAGCTGGAGATATTGCTGGAAGGAGAGGAGGCGCCGCCCCTCCTGGAAACGGCGCGCCATGCGACCGGCGATCTGGTCGAGCTCGGTGAGCGCGATGGTCGTCGACTCCGGAGAAGAAGCGTCGGGGCTTGTCACGCGGAGCGAGTGTAGCCCCTCGGGCTACTTCACGTCGACGTCTACCGCGAGCTCGACCTTGTCCATGATGCAATTGGCGTCGCTGCAAACACTGAGGCTCAGCGTTCCGGAAACGGTGGCCTTGCCCGCCTTCGAGACGGTGAAGGGCACCTTGAACGAGCCGCTCTTCTCCTCGAACGTGCCATCGGCGCGGAGGAGGATGGGCTTGGAGTAGGCGATGCCTTCAGGCGCCGGATCCGTGGCCTTGAACTTGTACGGGTACTGCTTGTTGATGTGGTAGTCGCCCTTCGTCGCGAAGGTGATGTCCACGGTCCCCTCGGCGCCGGCCCGGTAGGTGCCAGGGGCCTTGATCTCGGCGACGTAGCTGTCGGTCTCGGACTTCGGTCCCTTGGTCACGGCGGCGTTCTCGTGGCCGGCAGAGGCGCGGGCCGGGGCCGCCTCGCTCTTGCCGCAGCCCGCTGCGAGGGCGAACGCGAGGCCCATGAGGGCGACGAGGCTGAACGAACCCGAGAGACTCCGCTGTGCAGGCTTCGTGGTCATGATGGAATCGATTATCACGGCGCTATGCTCCTTGCCACGGGGGTTGGCTCGGCAAACGAGCCCCGTGAGTGTGAAACGGCGAACCTGACCCGCGGTTTCGACGAGCGCGTCCCGGCGTCGATGCAACGAGGGATCAAAGATCCAGCTGGGGCTGCGACGATCCACCCCAAATCGCGGGCATTTACCGGCGATCCCGGGAGGGGAAGGGCAGCAGCGCGCGGCCGGGGCGTCATCGCGCGAAGAGCAGTGCAACCACCACGCCGAGCACAATCGCCGCTCCGCCGACGGCGGCGAAGATCCACTTCGGGGTGCCCTTGGGGACGCCCATCACCAGGTCGTCCGAGAAGGCCGCCGGGCCGCCTTCGGAGCCGGCCTTGAAGGGGTCCGAGGTGCGGAACGCGGCGTCCATCGCGCCCGTGTCGGGGATGCGCGCTTGCTCTTCTTCGTAGCGGGCGATGGCCCCGCGCACGCCTGCGCGGATGCGCGCCGCGAGCTCCTCCTGCGGTGTCGTCGCCCACTCGGCGTGATCGCCTTCGAGCCCGAACGCGCGCCCGATCCGGTCCGCCAGGGCCCCGACCGAGGGGATGCGGATGTCCGGGTTCTTCGCGAGCGCGTCTTCCATCACCGAGTCGAGCGTCTTCGGGACGCGGTACATGGCCCCGACCTCGCTGGGCGGGCGCGGCTCTTCGCTCAGGATCGCCAGGAGGATCATCGGCCCGTTCGAGCCGATGAAGGGGAGGGTACCCGTCAGGCATTCGTAGGCGATGGCGGCCATCGACCACACGTCGGCGCGATGATCGAGCGACGGGAGGGCCTGCGCCTGCTCGGGCGCCATGTAGTACGGCGAGCCGATCGTCGTGCCCATCACGGTGAGCTTCTTCGCGCCTGCGGAGTTGTCGCGCACGCTGCCGAAGTCGAGGATCTTCGAGCGATCGCCCTCGGTGGCGCCGCACAGGAAAATGTTGTCGGGCTTGAGGTCGCGGTGAACGACCTTGCGATCGTGCGCGGCGGAGAGGCCGATGGCCGTCTGCGAGAGCATGCGGACCAGGCGCTCGGGGGAGAGCACCTTCTCGCGCTTGAGGAGCATCCGGAGCTCCTCGCCTTCGAGGTATTCCATCACCAGGGCGAAGCTACCGTCTTCGGTCTTTTCGAACGCGAAGACCTCGACGATGTAGTCGTGCGGGAGCGCGGCGCTGCACTCGAACTCGCGCTTGAAGCGCGCCACCGCGACCGAGTCCATGGCCACGTCGGAGTGGAGGATCTTCAGCGCGACGCTGCGGTTTTCCTTGTTGTCGATCGCCTGATAAACGCGGCCCATGCCGCCGTCGGCGACGGTGCGCCAGATCTGGTAGCGGCCCTCGCACAGGGTCGTGCCCAGGCGCTTGTCGTTGGCGTCGGTCGGGACGGTGGCTTCCGCGACGGGCGTCAGCTTTTGACCATCGATTGGGCAAAAGCCACCGTCGTCAGCGTAGAGGCGATGGCAAGCGTCGCAGGTCTTCAAGGCGGGGTTCCGTCCAGGGAAACGTGTTGCGACGATTCAGTCAAGCTTCCGGCGTGCTCACGCGGGTCGTGAGCGCGCCGGGGTGCGCTGAGTGGCTCGTCACGCCCGCGAAGGGTCCGGCGCCGACGCCGGATCGGCGTCGGGCACGTGGTAGTAGAGGATCCGCAAGCAGTTCGGGCACTGCTCGAACTCGTGCATTCGCCGCATTTTCTGGAACATCATCGGCGGGACCGAGACGTGGCAGCCCATGCAGGTGCCGTCGGTCGTCCGGGCGATCGCCACCGGGCGCCGCGTCCGGATCGACTGGTAGCGCCGGTAGAGAATGTTCGGCAGCCGGGTCACGACCTTGGCGCGCGTCTCGGCGTAGGTGGCGCGCTCGGCCTCGAGCTCCGACAGCGAGGTGGTGATTCCGGGCGCGGTGCCCGCGAGATCGCCGGCGATCGTCGTGCGCTTGCCGTCGGCGTCCTCGATGGCGGCGCGCGCGGCGTTGGTCGCGTTGTTGAGGCGCTCGACCTCGTCTTCGCGATCGCGGAGCAGCTTGCGCAGCTCCTCGACCTCGCGCTGGGCGGCGTTGGACTCGCGCTCGTTGCGGGAGCGACCGAGCTTCTCGCGGGACTTGTCGATTTGCTGCGTCATCTGGCGCGCCTCGGTCATGAGCTCGGACCGGGTCCGCTCCATGGCCGCCAGCATTTCTCGGTCGGCCTTCAGGCGCTCTTCGAGGCCCTTCACCTCGGATTGCATCCCCGACAGGCCCTTCTTCTGCTTTTCCAGGAGCTCGTCGATCCGTCGAATTTCGACGTCGATCGCCGAGAGCTCTTCCAAAGATGCGATCTGCTCGCGGATGCTCACTTCCCGGTCTGCTCCTTGCTCGATTTCGAGCGACGATGTAGGCCCACCTGGACTCGAACCAGGAACAACCCGGTTATGAGCCGGGGGCTCTGACCAATTGAGCTATAGGCCCAAGATCCACGACAGGGGTGTCGTGTGTGCGGGGGGACGGCTCCGTTTCTGGATCCATCCGCCGGAGTGCGCAACGTGCGCCGAAGTTCGCGATCGCTTCTCTTCCCCTCGCGCGAAGGACGCGCGAGGCTCCGCCGGATGGGGGAGACGATGGGGTTCACCGCGCGCCACGCTAGTCCAACCTGCGCGCGGTTGGAAGGGGATCCGGGACACCGCCCCGGGGACGAGGCCGTCCGCGGTCGGGAGATCGACCTGGCCGTGCCGGGAATTGCCGCTGTTTGCCGCGCCGACGCACACGCAGAGCATGCAGCTGCTGGCGCCGAAGACGATGATCGCGACGAGGAGGATCAGGACGATCGTGGCCGTGCTCATCCCCTTCGGCGCGGCCTGCGCGGCGGCGTAGGCCGCGTGCGGGTGCTGGTGCGGCGTCGGCTGCGGAGCGTACTGCGGCTGCATGGGGTAGCCCGGCGCGGGCGCGTGCGTGGCCTGCGGCGGCGCGCCGTACGGGCCGCGGTGGTGGCTCGCGGTCGAGCTCGCCGCGCCGATCGTCGGCGCGACGCCGCCGCCGTACGCGGGCTGCGGCGTGCTCACGGGCCGCGGCGCGCGCACCGCGCCGGTGATCTTGGCGACGCGCTCGACCGGCGGCTGCGCGCGGGCCGGCGCGAACTCGGCGAGCGCGAGGGCGAGCTCGCCGACGCTGGCGAAGCGGCGCGCCGGATCCTTTTCGAGGCACCGGAGCAGCGCCGCCTCGAGCGCGGGCGGCGCGTTCGGGAGGCGCTGCCGCAGCGCTGACGGCGGCGATTGCAGGATCGACACGTAGAGCTCGGGCACCGTGTCGGCGCGGAACGCGACCTCGCCGGTCATCAGCTCGTGGAGGATGATCCCGAGGGCCCAGATGTCGGTGCGCGGATCGGCCTGGCGCGCCGACCGGAGCTGCTCGGGCGCCATGTAGCTCGGCGAGCCCAGCACCGCCGCGGTCTGCGTCAGCGCTTGCCCGGCGCCGTCGCCCGAGAGCGCGGCCTTCGAGATGCCGAAGTCGAGCACCTTCACGCTGGGCGAGCCGTCGGCGCGGCGCGTGAGGAACAGGTTCGCGGGCTTGAGATCGCGGTGGACGATGCCCGCCACGTGGGCCTCGGCGAGGGCCTCGCAGGCCTGCAAAACGTACTCGATCGCCTCCGGGCCGGGGATGCTTCCGCGCTGCTTGATCAGCCCCGCGAGGTCGGTGCCCTCGAGGTACTCCATGACCATGTACGGCGAGCCGTCGTCGAGCGCGCCGACGTCGAGCACGCGGGCCACGTGCTCGCTCTGGATCTTCGCCGCGGAGCGCGCTTCGTTGGAGAAGCGCGCCACGAGCTCGCGGTTCGCGGCTACCTCGGGGCGGAGGAATTTCAGCGCTACGCGCTTGTCGAGGTGGAGGTGATGCGCGGCGACGACGACGCCCATCCCGCCCTCGCCCAGCACGCGCTCGACGCGAAATTTCCCGGCGAGGATCTGGCCCGGCTGCGGGGCGCCGATCATCGGGTCGGGCCGGCGCTCGCGCTCGCGGCGTTCTCGAGGGGCATCGCCGGGGAGTGTTCCACGCCGCGCCGGGGGCGCCAAGCGCCGTTGCGGCTCAACGTCGCGCGCGCCGGAGCAGCGAGCGCAGGTCGAACAGGCCGAGCAGCGGCGCCGCGACGGCGAAGCTGCCGCCGAAGAGCGCGAGCACCACCACCGAAGACAGCAGCGAGGAGGCGAACGGCTCCGGCAAAACGAAGCGGAGGAGCGCGGCGGGGCCGACGGAGAGCGCCCCGAGCAGCAGCGTCCGCGCCGGCTTGACCTGCTCCAGGCCGAGGCCGCCGATCTGCGTCCGGAGCTTCATTCCAAGGGCGATCGTCTCGACCCAGGCCGCGAACACCGCGCCGAGCACCACGCCGAGGACGTCGAGCCACTGCATCAGGATCAGCGCGACCACCGAGCTCGAGACCACGCGGTAAATCGCGTAGCGGGTCGGGGTCCGGGTGTCGCCGATCGCGTACGACATGGTGATGAGCAGGCGCCCCGAGGCGTTGCCGAGGAGCGCGAAGCCGTAGGCCGCGAGCAGCGGCACCACCCGCTCGGTCGACGCGCGATCGAAGCTCCCGCTCTGGAGGAGCAGCCGGATCAGGTCGCGACCGAGGAACAGAAACGCCAGCGTCGTCGGCACCGTGATCACCGAGATGCGGGCGATCGACGCCCCGAGTCGCCTTCGAAGCGCCGCGTTGCGCAGCTCGAGATCCTGCTCGGCCGACTCGCCCGCCATCGCGGGGAGGGCGGCGGCCGCCTCGCCCGTCCCGAGCAGCGCCATCGGGAGCAAGTAAACGGTCTGGGCGTAGGTGAACGTCGACTGCGCGCCCTGACCGAGGAGGCCGACGAGGGCCATGTCGATCAGGCCCGAGATCTGGATCACCCCTCGACCGAGCAGCGCCGGCGGGAGGCGTCGCGCCGCCTCACGCACGTTCTCGTCGCGATGATCGAACCGCGGCGTGAGCCCGCCGAGGAGCGCGCGCGCCGCGGGGAGCAGCAGCAAGAGCTGGAGGCCCGCGCCGACGAGGGCGCTCCACGCCACGGCCATCGCCAGCGGCTCGCCGCGCTGCCCGAGCCAGTAGCCGAAGATGGCGATGCCGGCGATCTGCGCGAGGCTCCACACCACGGGCGCGGCGTAGGGCAAGAAGAAGCGTCGGTGCGCGTTGAGCACGCCGAGCCCCCACGCCGAGAGCACGAGCAGCCCCGTCATCGGGAAGAGCACGCGCACCACGCTGACCATGGTCTGCTGGCTCTCGGGATCGAATCGCCCGGCGATGAGCAGGGTCAGCCACGGCGCGAAGACCACCCCGAGGACCGACGCCGCGGTCGACGTGACGATGAGCAGGCCGAGCGTGGAGAGCGCGAAATGCGTGGCTTCGCGCGTCTTTCCCTGCGCCCGCAGCTTGGCGTAGACCGGGATGAACGACGCCGAGAGGGTGCCTTCGCCGAGCAGGTTCTGGGTGATGTTGCCGAGGCGAAAGCCCGCCGAGAGAATGTCGGCGAACGCCGAGGTCCCGAAGTAGTGGGCGACGAAGCGCTGCCGCACCAGGCCGACGAGGCGCGAGAGGATGATCCCCGCCGTGACCATCCCGGCCGAACGCGCCGCGCTGGGCCCCGCGCCCGCCTCGGCGATCGCACCCGGAGGCGTGGGCTCGGTGGCCGCCCCGATGATCAGCGCGCTCTCGTCGTCGTCCATCGCCACGTCGGGGCGCTTCTACCGAAGATCCGCGCCGAGCGCGAGAACGCTGACGAGGTCCCCGCGGCGCGGGCGCGACCGCGCGGGGTGCGCTATCGTGGCGCGATTTTCCATGCGCTCCTCCTTTCGCTCGCTCCACCTCGCGCTCCCGTTGCTGCTTTCTCTCGCCGGGGGGTGCGCCCGCGGGAACCAGGCCACCGACGGCGTCGGCGGGGGAGGTGGGGCCGTTGACATGACCTCATCTGCGAGCGTGAGCGCGACGAGCACCACCACGTCGACCTCGAGCGCGACCACGACGACCGGCGCGGGCGGTGGCAGCACGAGCAGCGGAGGCGGCGTCTGCGGCGACGGCGTCGTCGACGCGGGCGAGGAGTGCGACGGCGCCGCGCCCGGTGGCAAGGCCTGCATCGACTGCAAGCTCGTCGACCTCACGACCCCGGTGATCAACGAGATCGTCTACGATCCTGCCGGTCCCGACGTCGGCTGCTTCATCGAGATCCTCGGCCCCGCGGGCCTCGATCTCGCGGGCTACACCCTCGAGGCCGTCAACGGCAGCGACGGCGCGCTGACCCCGATCGCCGCGCTGACGGGGCAGACCATCGGCGCTTCGGGGTACTTCGTCGTCGCGCAAGACGCGTCGGTCGTCGTCCCCGCCGGCGCGAACAAGCTGATCAAGGGCACGGCCGACTTGCAGAACGGACCGGACAGCCTGGTCCTCAAGCACAGCGGCACCGTCGTCGACGCCCTCGGCTACGGCAGCTTCGCGATGGGCCAGTTCTTCAAGGGCGAGAAGTTCCCCGCGATGAGCACCGCGGCCTCGCTCGGCCGCTACCCCAACGGCAAGGACACGGACGACAACAGCGTCGACTTCCTCGCCGGCGCGCCGACGCCGGGCGCCGCCAACAAGCTCGCGCCGTAGCCGCGCAAGATGGTTGCAGCAGCAACGGTCTCGCCGACGCAACGCTCGGCCAGGGCGCGTCTCCAGCCGGGGCGGCACCTCGCCTCGATCAGGCGCCGCGGGCTGCGCGACCTTTCAGTCCTGAAACGCAGCGCCTCCTTTCTTTTCGCGAACCGCCGGGGGTGCTATGGCATTTGCCTCCAGGCTTCTCGCCACGGCTCGACTGGATGAGCCCGTGCGCCAGGGAAGCCCGGTGCTCAGCGCGATGTCGAACGACCGCCTCCGTCCACTCCGCATCTGCCTCGTGGACATGAACAACGCGCACGTGAACCAGGCGATGCGCTGCCTGCGCGGGCT
>JBDTXR010000407.1:0-8492 GCA_040006075.1 Byssovorax sp.
GCGCGAGCCCGAGCCGCGCTGCTGGGCCCTGGTGCAAGCCGCGATGATCTTCTGGAGCGAGGGCGACGCCGGCGGCGCCGACGCCGGCTTCGAGGAGGCCCTCAAGGCCTGTTCGGACTACCCTCCTGCCCTCGTGGGCCGCGGCCGTGTGGCCCTCGGCGGCGGCGATTTCCCCCGCGCGGTGGATTACCTCGGTCGCGCCTACGCGCAAAGTCCGCTGGTGGAGACCGCCTGGCTCCTGGGCGACGCGCGCGAGGCCGCCGGCGATCTCCCGAGCGCAGAGGCCATCCGCGCCGAGCTCGTCAAGCACGGTCGCCAGGTCGACGGCCGCACGCTCTCCCTGTTCTTCGCGACCAAGGGCCGCGACACCGACGAGGCAGTGACCCTCGCCCAGGCCGAAAAGAAGGTCCGCGACGATCTCTATACCGAGGACGCCCTCGCGTGGGCCCTTTACCGCAAAGGCGATATCACCGGGGCCAGGGCCGCGAGCGACAAGGCCATGGCCCTGGGAACCAAGGACGCGCGGCTGCTCTATCACGCCGGCGCCATCCGGATCGCGGGCGGCGAGAAGGCCGCCGGCGAGAAGCTTTTGCGAGAAGCGTTGAAGCTGAACCCGGCCTTCGATCGCAGCGGCGCGGCCGAGGCCGCCAAGCTCGCTCCGTGAGAGTCTGGCCAGCGAGCACTTGGCGTACGACCGAGGTCGACTCCCGGTTTCGCTCGCCTCGTAAATAGCTCGTTCTCGCCGCCTCAGACTCCACAAAGACGCACCAGCGCAGGACTGTCCCGGGACAAAATGGCCTCGACACTCACGTTCTCTGCATGAATCGAGGTGGCTTGTTGATTGCTCTATCGCCCCTCACGACCGCGCACTCTCCTTGCGGTCACGAAGAAGGCGGCGCAGATGATGACATGGAAGAAGTTGCAGCGACTCCGGGGCGTCGGGCTCCTGAGCATCTCGGTCGCGCTCGCGGGCGCGGCGGGCCTCACGGCGTGTAGCGGGGGGCAAATCCTCCCGCCTCCGCTCGGTGACGGCGGCCTCGGCGGCGGCGGCGGTGGACCGGGCGCGACGTCGACGGGGAGCGAGGGTACCGGCGGCGCCGTCACCCCCTCCGACGGCCCGAACGAGGCGGTCAATCCCAACACGCACGACGTCGGAAACGCGGCCGCCGGAAAGGACGTCTTCCGCTTCGAGACCTTCGGCAACGAGGGATTCTGGACCGACGCCGCCAAGCTCCCTCAAGGCATCACCGCCGCGAAGCTCACGCCGGTGCAGGCGCTCCAGGCTGGCCTGTCGGTGGATATCGAGGCCCTCGACGCCGCGACCCAGAAGGCCATCGCCGACGAGATCGCGGCGATGGGCACCAAGGGCCCTCTGCTCAACAGCTTCGCCACCACGGTGGCCCTCCTCAACGCCAACGCGATCCTCGGGGTCGTCGTCAAGGACACCAACGGGGACTCCAAGCTCGACGTCGCCGGCGGCGACAAGGTCGGCGTCACCTGCGCTCTCTGCCACTCGATCACCGACAAATCGGCCTTCGATCTCCCCAACGGAGGATCGATCGGCAAGCGCGTCGACGGCCCCGCGGTCCACACCATCCACATCGGCGGGATCTTCGCGATGGCCGCCAACACGCGCGCCTTCTTCCCGATGGCCCAGCTCAAGGGCGCCGACGGGAAATCGATCGGCCGCGCCCCGTCGGACAAGGGCCTGACCAAGACCTCGACCGAGGCCGAGTTCGACGCCTACTTCGGGAACGCCGATTACTACCCTCCGGGCATGTTCGACGACACCGTCGACGGCTTCGGCAACCCGATGCACAACACCCCGATGTTCCGGGGCGATCTCGGCGCGCCGTGGGGCAGCGCGGGTGAGCTGAGCAAGCTCGATCAGTTCGCCAACACGGTGTACACCGTCCTGCTCGATCCCACCGATCTCCTCACGCCGGGCGGAAAGGCCTTCCTCCACAAGGCCGCGGGCGCCGCCGGCGACCAGCTCGCCCTGGACTACGCCGCGGTGCTCAAGGACACCGGCGTCGCCGGATATCCGTTCCTGAAGTCGTCCACCACGGGGATGCCCGGCGATCCCGACACCCTGATCGGCATCCGCGTCGACAGCAAGAAGCTCCTCGACATGAATGGCTATCTCAACAGCCTCCGTTCGCCCAAGGGCGCCGCCGTCGACGCCGCGTCGAGCGCGCGCGGGCGCGAGCTCTTCCGCGGAGCAGGCAAGTGCACCACCTGCCACAACGTCGATCAGTCGCGGTTCGTCCCGTCGATGATCATCCCCACCAAGACCATCTTCCCGGGCGACGATCCGGTGGTCCTGGCGATGCGCGACGCCCCGCTCAGCCCGGTGGAAGACACCCCGGGCAACACCTTCGACGACAAGATGATCGTGATCAACGCCAGCCTGCGCGGCCTGATCCGCGGCTCGGCGATGCCGCTGCTCATGGATCTCGATCGCAAGCCGGTCTTCCTCCACGACAACTCGGTACCCACGCTCGACAACCTCCTCGATCCCGTGCGCGGCGAGAAGGCCCCGCACCCGTTCTACGCAGCGAGCGAGGCCGATCGGAAGGATCTCGTCGAGTTCCTCCGCGGCCTCGACGACACCAGCAAGTAGCTGACCTCGCCCCCTCGCGGTCGGATCGACCGCGAGGCGGCTCGCGAGCGCATCGCCAGCACCCGGCGTCGGAACCCTGCGCGGTGGCCTCGACCATCGACAGGGCGCATCGCGGCCCGGGTCTTGCGAAGCGCTGTTTCGGAAACAACTCAGGAGATCTTCATGCGCTACGTGATGCCACAGCTCGTCCTCGCGACGCTCGCCCTCTCGGCCTGCGCGTCGACGCCCACCCCGCAGACGACCGAAGTGGCCGCCGCTCAGCACGATCAGCTCGCCGCGAGCGACGACAAGGCCGCCGCCGCCCAGGGCGCGAAATTCGATCCGGCGGCGCGGCAGACCAAGCAGCGTTGCACCGGGCGATCGGCGCGCGGCGAGGCCGAAATCGAGGTCTGCTGGACCTCCGAGGTCAACCCGACGGCCGATCACCTGAAGAAGGCGCAGCGCCTCCACGCGCTCGCGGAAGAGCAGCGCGCCACCTCGGAGAAGCTCCGTCAGGCCGAGGTCACGGCGTGCTCGGGCGTCTCCGAGATCGACAAGACCATGAGCCCGTTCTCGCACCCCGAGGACGTCGCGTCGGTCACTCCGCTGAAGTCGGCCGGCGCCTCGCCGAAGCCCGAAGGCGCGCTGATCACCTTCCGCGCCATCGACGGGATGACCTCGCCGCGGCTCGAAAAGCTGGTCAACTGCCAGCTCGCGCGCAACGCCTGCCTCGAGAACGGCGCCCAGGAGATGGCCTATTGCCCGCTGGTCCTCAAGAACGTCAAGGCCACCGTCAGCCCCGCCGGCGATGGGCTCTTTGCCATCGCGGTCCGCTCCGACGATCCCAGCATCGCCCAGGAGGTCCTGAAGCGATCGCAGGCGCTCACCATCCACTGAACGACGATCACGCCACGCGGCGCTCCGCACAGTGTGGCGAAACTGCCCTGCTCCGGAGCCCCATCGCGAGGCGACTTCGCGCTATCATTGCGTCGTGACCCCTCGCGCCACCTCATCAATCGCCCTTGCCACGGCGCTCGGAGCCGCTGTCGTGGCCTCGTGCGGCTCCGATCCCACGAGCGCGTCGGCCGCGTCCAGCAGCGGCTCGGGGGGCGCGGCGGGCTCGTCCTCGACGGCGATCACCGCGAGCGCGAGCGGCAGCACCGGGTCGGGCGGAGCCGGCGGCGCGCTCCCTCTCCCCGACAAATTCACGGTGACCGGCGTCGTCACCGACGGCCTCGCGCCCCTGGAAGGAGCGACGGTGATGCAGGGCGGCGGCAAACCCGCCTTCACCACCGGACCCGACGGCGCCTTCACGATCGAGCTCACCAGCGCCATCCCCGCCATCCCCGCCGTGGTCGCCGCGAAGATCGGCTATCGCGCCGCAGGGGCCGAGTTCCTCGAGCTGCCCGACGGGCCGATAACCCTCGTCGTCCGCCGCGCGAGCCCGCCCGACAACATCGGATACAGCTACGGTGAGCCGGGCAACGGGGACACCGCGCACGACAAATCGACCAAGTTCTGCGGGCACTGCCACACCACCTACTCCAAGCAATTCCAGACCTCCGCGCACGCCAAAGCCACGCGCGATCCGCTGGTCCAGGACCTCTATGCCGGGGTGGCCTCGGCGCTCACGACCCCGGCCGCGTGCCTTTCCGTGGGAGGGGCGCTCCGGGCGGGCCTGGTCCCGGGATCACCGCAGATGGCCGCGTCGAAGTGCTACGTCGGCGCCGGCGTCCTGCCCGATCTCAACCCGGCTTGCGGCGCCAAGGGCCAGCTCACGTGCGACGATCCCGCGCTCGGGCCCGCGAGCAAGCCCACGAGCTTCGGCCGCTGCGCCGACTGCCACGCTCCGGGGATCGACGGCAAGGCCGGCGGGCGCAGCCTCCACGAGGCCACCGGGATCGCCTTCGAGAATGGCAATCACTGCGACGTCTGCCACCACGTCCGCGACATCGATCTCGCCCAGCCCCCGGGCGTGGGCGGAGCGCTGCTGATCCAGCGCCCGCGCGAGCACCTGAACGACGATCCGGGCGGGCTGCTGATCCCGATCTTCTACGGCCCGACCATCGACGTCCCCAACAGCTTCATGGGCGGGAGCTACCAGCCCAAGTTCACGACCTCGGAGCTCTGCGGCGGGTGCCACCACCAGAATCAAGAGGCCATGCTCCCCGGCGCCGCGCTCGACTCCGCCCGCTGGCCCGCCGGCCTCCCGACCCACTCCACCTACGACGAGTGGGCGGCGAGCTCGTACAACACCCCCGGGACACAGTGCCAGTTCTGCCACATGCCCAGCGACGACACCGGCCTCGTGAACTCGGTCGACGTGACCCACCCCGACGAGACCAGCATCACCTTCGGCTACGCCCGCAAGCCCGAGGAGATCCACAAGCACATCTTCCGCAGCCCGCTCCAGGGCAGCCCGCGGCTGATCGACAAGGCCGTGACCGTGGGGATCGCCGGCGCGGTCAGCGCCTCTCTCCTGAGCGTCACCGCGCAGATCAAGAACGTGAACGTGGGCCACGCCATCCCCTCGGGCGAGCCGATGCGCTCGCTCCTGGTGCGGATCCACGCCGACGCCTGCGGACAGGCCATGACCCCGGCAGGGGGCATGACCCTCGACGACTGGGGCGGCGCCTTCGCCGAAGCGACGGTGGGGGGCGCCGTGACGATCAGCGGCGCGCAGCTCACCTGGCCCGCGGGAGCGGCAGCGGCCAAGCCCGGCGACGTGATCCGCGTGGTGCGCTCGACAGGGATGTTCGACGACTACGTCGGGATTGGCTTCTTCGCCGATCCCGCGCTGACCCCGGCGCAAAAGGGCCTCCCGATCCGCAGCCCGGTCGGCGAAGCCGCGGTGGTGTCGGTGTCGGGAGGCGTGGTAACCCTCGCTTCCCCGCTCGCGCTGCAGGCAGGAGATACGGTGTTCCTCGGCGAGCCCGAGGCCTGGCCCCCGGTCGACGGCATGGTGGCCCCGGCGCTCGCCGGCGCGGTCGGAGAGAGCTTCGCCCGCACCCTCGTCGATCCGCTCGGGCAGCGCGGGATACCGCACTACCGCGCGATTGACATGGTGAGCGACAACCGGATCGCCCCGCAGTCCAAGGCCACCACGACGCACGCCTTCGCGATCCCCATGGGGTGCGCGAGCGCGACCGTCACCGCCGTGGTGGTCTATCGCCCGATCCCCGTGGCCCTCGCGCGCCAGCGAGGCTGGGACGCGCGCGACTACGTGATCGCGACGACCTCCCAGACCTTCGCGCTCCCGTGAATCAGCGCGACATCGCGATCCCTCCGCTCTCCGCGGCCAGAGCGTGCATCAGCGGGCGATCCTGATCCGCGCCGACACCGACGGTGTCGAAGCGCACCCCGCTCCGCATCTGCTGCCGGGCCTCGGCGTGGAGCTGGGAGCCGTCGCCTCCCACGTTGGCGAGACCGTCGGAGAGGAACACCACCCGGCGCGGGTGGCTGGCGTACGCGGTGCGCAGCGCGGGGACCGCGGCCGTCGAGCCGTCGGGGGCGATGCTCTGCACGAACACCACCGATCCAACGCGGGTCATGACGTTCAGGGTCACGAGCGAGGGGGAGAGCGAAGACACCGTATCTCCGAAGAAGATCACGTTGTAGCGCGTGCCGTCGGGCAGGCCGGCGATGGCGCCGGTGAGCTCGGCCTTGGCGACGTCGAGCTTGGTTTGCCGCGTGGTCAGCGCGCTCGGCGCGAGCCCGGGGAGCCCGGCGAACGCCGACGTCGCCGCGCCGAGCTGCGTGACGCTGGTCGGGAACGAGAAGCCCGCGAAGGCCCGAGTCCCGACGGCGGTGAGCGCCGAGAGCGTCATTGCCGGGCTGGCAAAGCCCATCGGGGCGCCCGCGTCGGTCTCGGTCATGGAGAGCGAGCGATCGAGCACGAACACCACATCTTGCGCGTTCTCGAGCGGGACACCGTAGAACGTCGGCGCCGGGCGCCAGGGCTGCGGGCGCGACGCGGGCGGCAAATCCGCAGCCTCGCGATAGCCACCTCCCCCGTTGGCCGAGCCTCCATACTGGATCTTCGTTTGCGCATTGACCTGCGCCTGCGCGTTGGCCTGCGCCTGCGCGTTGGCCTGCGCCTGCGCGTTGGCCTGGGCCTGCGCGCTGGCCTGCGCCTGGGCTTGCGCGCTGGCCTGGGCTTGCGCGTTGGCCTGCGCCTGCGCGTTGATTTGCGCTTGCGCGTCGTCGCCGCAAGAGGCGTTACCGTGGCTGTGAACGGCCACGCCAGGCGAAGGGACGTTGAGGGCGATCGAGGGAGACGGCGTCGAGAATCGAGCCGAGCCTCCGAGCTTGGCAGCGCACCCGGTCGAGCCGAGCGCGAGAGTGGTGAGGGTGAGAGCAAGGGGAGCAGAAGAACGAAGAAGAGAAAGCATGGCGGGACGAGACCTCCGTGGTGAGCGTCGCCCTCAGCACCGACCATGCCACGGTAAATTTCCCGAAGAATCGAGGAGGTCCGCCCCGTCGGCGTGAATGGTAGTTAACGGTCTCTCGCGGACGGCGAAGGCGCGTACGACCGGACGCACGATCCTCAGAGGGCGTGGCCCTTGAACTGGCTGGTGTAGAGCTGGTGATAGAAGCCGCGCTGGTCGAGCAAGGCCTGGTGTGTCCCGCTCTCGACGATCTTCCCGCCGTCGATCACCAGCACCTGATCCGCGTCGCGGATCGTGCTGAGTCGGTGGGCGATCACGAAGCTCGTCCTCCCCTCCATCAGCCGCAGCAGCGACTTCTGGATCCGGGCTTCGGTGCGCGTGTCGACGCTGCTCGTGGCCTCGTCGAGGATCAGGATCGACGGCTCCGCGAGCAGCGTCCGGGCGATGGCCAGGAGCTGCCGCTGGCCCTGGCTCAGGTTGCCGGCGCGCTCCGAGAGCACCGTCTCGTAGCCGTGCGGGAGCTGGCGGATGAAGTGATCGGCGTCCGCCATCTCGGCCGCGCGGACCACCTCGGCGTCGGTCGCTCCGAGCCTCCCGTAGCGGATGTTCTCCATCACGGTCGCGCCGAAGAGGTACGTGTCCTGAAGCACGAGCCCGAGCATGCGCCGGAGCTCGTCTTTCTTCAGATCGCGGACGTCGACGCCGTCGATGGAGATCGTCCCGCGATCGATCTCGTAGAACCGCGTGAGCAAATTGATGATCGTCGTCTTGCCCGCGCCCGTGGGTCCGACGAGCGCCACCATCTGCCCGGGCTTCGCTTCGAGCGACATGTCGTCGAGGATCGTCGTGCCGGGGCGGTAGCCGAAGGTCACGTGATCGAAGCGCACGTCGCCGCGCACCGCGGGCAGCACGCGGGCCGCCGGCGCGTCGTCGGCCTCGCTCGCGGTGTCGAGGATCTCGAACACCCGCTCGGCGCCGGCGAGCGCGGCTTGCAGCGTGTTGTAGAGGAGCGAGAGCTGCCGGAGCGGGTTCACGAAGCTCTGCCCGTAGTTGATGAACGTGGCGATGATCCCCACGCTCACGAGGCCTTCCAGCGCGAGCAGGCCGCCGAGGCCGGCGAGCACGATCACGAAGAGGTTCCCCAGCACCGAGGTCAGCGGCATCAGCAAGAGCGCGTAGGTGTTGGCCTGGATCCCGGCACGGTACACGTTCTCGTTCTCGGCGCGGAAGGCCTCGATCACCGACTGATTGCGGCGAAACACCGTGACGATCTTCTGCCCGCCGATCGACTCTTCCATCACCCCGTTCAGCTGACCGAGGTGCTTTTGCAGCTCCTTGAAGCCCTTGCGCGTGAACACCGCGACCCAGCGGGTGAAGCCGATCATGATCGGGACGACGAGCAGCGACGCCAGCGCGAGCCAGCGATCGAGGACGAACATCGCGACGACGATCCCCACCATCGAGAGCACGCTGGCGAGGAGCGAGGTGATGTTCTGCGCGAC
>JBDTXR010000408.1:0-8482 GCA_040006075.1 Byssovorax sp.
AGAAGATCTTCCAGGCCACCATCGGGAAGGCCACGTAGCCGGAGCAGCGCGCGAACGACCACCAGGCGTACCCGTAGAGATCGTTGTACTTCTTCAGGTTCACCAGCGCCCCGAGCCCGCCCGGGTGCACCAGCTGATTGACCTCGACGGTGCGCAGCCACGACTTGATGTGCTCGTCGTAGAAATCGCGGCCGCCGTAGTACTCTTGCAGCGTGAGCACGAGAGCGGTGATCACGAAGAGGACGATTGGACGGTAGTTGTAGCTGCCCTCGGACAGCGTCTTCTTCTGGTGCTCGTGGGTGGTGACGTCGAGCTCGCGCCAGGTGCGGCGGAAGAAGAGCCAGAGCACCGGCGCGAGCGCCAGGTAGGCCGCGATCGGGAAGAGGGCCTTTCCCAGGGTCATCGCCAGGGAAGGGCCGGCGTCGAGCGCGGCGGGGGCAGGGAACGCGCCGGGCGCCAGGGCCCACAGGGTCGCTAGAGTGGCGTGCATCGCGCTCAGGTGCTCGCCGCGGCGCTCTTCGCGACCAGGGCCACCGCGCGATCGAGCCGCGCCAGGACCATCTCTCGGCCGAGCACGGCGATGACCTCGAAGAGGCCCGGCGACGCCGAGCGGCCGGTGACGGCGACGCGCGCGGCCTGGGCCACGTCTTTCAGCTCCAGGCCTCGTCCGGCGAGCCAGGCGATCACCCGCTCTTCGAGCGGCTTGGCCTCGAATACCGGCGCAGAGGCGAGCTCGTCGCGGAGGCCGCCCAGGTGAGCAGCCTTGTCCTGGACCAGGAATTTCCTGGCCGCCTTCTCGTCGAGCGCCGGGACGTCGCGGAAGAAGTAGTCGAGCGCGTCGGCCGCTTCGAGGAAGGTTTGCGCCCGCTCTCGCACCAGCGGGAGCGCGGCGAGGAGCTTCGGGCGCGCGACGTCGGTCAGGCCTCGCAGGCGCAGGAACGGCAGCACGCCCTCGGCATAAGCGTCGTCGCTCGTCAGGTCGGGCCGCTTCAGGTGCTCGAAGATGATCGCCGAGAACTTCTTGGGATCGTACTTCCCATCGGCCTTGCCGCAGTGCTCCCAGTCGAACTTCTGGATCAGATCGGCCACCGAGAAGATCTCCTCGTCCCCGTGCGACCAGCCGAATCGAACCAGGTAGTTGAGGAGCCCGCCGCCGGGGATCCCTTTGTCGCGGTACTCGCCCACGGCCACGGCGCCGTGGCGCTTGGAGAGCTTGGCGCCGTCGGGGCCGAGCATCATCGGCAAGTGAGCAAACTCCGGGAGCGGGACCCCGAGCGCCTGGTAGAGCAGGATCTGGATCGGGGTGTTGATCATGTGATCACGGCCGCGGGCGACCAGGGTAATGCCCATGGTCACGTCGTCGACGACCGCGCCCAGGTTGTAGAGCGGGACACCGTCAGAGCGCATCAACACCGCATCTTGAAGGGCGCTGTTGGGGGTGGTCACCTCGCCGAAGACCAGATCCTTGTAGGTGACGGCGCCGGAGCTCGGCGCGCGCATCCGCAGCACCGCGGGGCGCTCGCCGTTCGCGGGGAGCTTCTTGTCGCGGCAGGTGCCCGGGTAACGAAACTGGGCCCTGGGATCCGCCGCGGTG
Source organism: Byssovorax sp. (assembly GCA_040006075.1). Taxonomy (GTDB): domain Bacteria; phylum Myxococcota_A; class Polyangia; order Polyangiales; family Polyangiaceae; genus JANYGI01. Next base: position 1,595 of record JBDTXR010000408.1, read on the forward strand.
AGGGCCTTGCGCTGGGCGTCGAGCTCTTCCTTGGTGCAGTCGCAGCGGTAGGCGGCGCCCGAGGCGATGAGCTTGTCCGCGAACTCGTGGTAGATCGGCAAGCGCTCCATCTGCCGATAGGGGCCGTGCGGGCCGCCGTTATCGGGCCCTTCGTCCCACTCGAGGCCGAGCCAGCGCATGTCGCGGAGGATGATCGCCTCGTTCTCGGGCGTGCTCCGCTCGCGGTCGGTGTCCTCGATCCGGAGGATGAATGTGCCGCCCGTCTTGCGCGCCCAGAGCCAGTTGAAGAGGGCGGTGCGGACCCCGCCGATGTGGAGGTATCCAGTCGGGGAGGGGGCGAAGCGGAGGCGAGGCTTGCCAGTGGCCATGGCGCGCCTCGTACCACGGATCAGCGCGGAGAGGGCGATCCGGCCGGCTTCGGCGGCGCGCGCGTCGGCGCTTTTTCTGGTCCGCGTCGCGGCGACGGCGTCGGGTCGGCCTTTCCTTCCGGGCGGGATTCGCCGACCATCCGCCGATGATGCCGCCCACTGCGACCAGCGCCGGCAGCGCGCCGACGACCTCCTCCACGCTCGACGACGGGGCGATCCACACCCGGACCCTCGGCGCCTCGCGGCTCCCGCTGGTGATCGAGCCGGTCAGCGCCGAGGGCCGCAGCGTCCCCGCGCTCACGGCGTGGATCGCTGAAAATCACACGATTTTGCGGCAAAAGCTCACCACGCACGGGGCGCTTCTGTTTCGTGGGTTCGCGGTGGGCGGCGCCGTCGACTTCGAGCGCGTGGCCCGCGCCGTCGATCCCCACCTCAAGAACGACTACCTCGGTACCTCGCCGCGCAACGCCCTCACCGACTTCGTGTTCTCGGCGAGCGAGCTCCCGCCGTACTACCCGATCCCCCAGCACTGCGAGATGAGCTTCACCCGCAGCCCGCCGTCGCGGCTGTTCTTCTGCTGCTTCGTGCCCTCGTCGGGCCCCGGAGGCGAGACGCCTCTCTGCGATTTCCGCCGCGTTTACGCCGATCTCGATCCCGAGGTCCGCGCTCGCTTCATCGCCAGGGGGGTGCGCAACATCCGCAACTACGCCGGCCCCGAGGGCGGTGGTCGCTTCGATCTGTGGAAGCTCAAGCGCTGGGACGAGATGTTCTTGACCACCGATCGCGCGAAGGTCGAGGCCGCCTGCGAGGCCAACGGGTTCGAGCCCACGTGGCTGCCGGGCGGGCGCCTCCGCCTCGTCAACACCCAGCCTGCGGCGAAGCTGCACCCGGAGACCGGCGAGCCTACCTGGTTCAACCACAGTCAGGTGTTCCACCTCTCCGCGGTGGAGGGCGAATACCGTCGCATCGCCGCGCGCCTCGGCAAGCCGCGCTATTCGGTGCTGGCCCGGATCGCCGCCGCGGCGGTGCGGGTGAAGCGGCTCGGGAGCCCGCTCGATCAGGCCATGCACTGCACCTTCGGCGACGGGACACCGATCTCCGACGCCGACATGGATCAGGTCCGCGACGCGGTGTGGAAGAACATGGTCTTCGTCCCGTGGCGAAAGGGCGATGTGGTGGCGATCGACAATTTCGCGGTTTCCCACGGGCGAATGCCCTACCAGGGGCCGCGCACCGTGGCTGTGGCGTGGGCCTGATCCCCGGGGCTCGCGACCGCGCTTGCTCGACGCCCGGAGGATCTGCTAGAAGGCCGCTCCCCACCCTGCCGCGCGAGTCAGCTCGCGCACCCTCGAACAAGGAAAAGCACCATGAAGAGCCCCCTCGCGATCGTCAAAGAGAAGTTCGGCGACAAGTCCAAGCTCGTCGAGGCCGTGAAGGCCTTCGGCACCGAGGAGCTGTGGCTCGGCCGCACCAGCGCCGACAACGCCGGCGGCAAGGGCCGCGGCCTCGCGCACGTCTCGAACGCCAAGCTCGTCCGCCTCCACGCGGTGTTCACCGAGGTGAAGGAGAAGTTCGCCACCCGCGCCGGCCTGATCGAGGCGATCCTCACCACGCAGAAGCGCTCGAAGGACGGCGATCTGAAGAAGAAGCTCGAGACGTACCCCGTCCCGCGCCTGTTCGATCTCTACAAGAGCGTCGCCAAGGCCGCCAAGGCCGCGGAGCCCAAGGCCGCGAAGGCCGCCCCCAAGGCCGCCGCGCCGGCCGCAAAGGCCCCCAAGGCTGCCAAGGCCGCGAAGTGAATCGCTGAACGAGGCGGCGCGGGCCGCTTCGGTAGCAAAGAGAAGAGCCACGGGCACACGGCCTGTGGCTCTTTTCATTTGGTGTCCTTGCAGTGCGGGCACGGAGGCCCGCACTGCACGGAGCAGAGAGCTTCAGAAGCTCAGGTAGGTTTGATCCTTCAAACCGCGCTCGTAGTCGGCGAGGAGGCGCATTCCCTCGGTCGGGCGCATCTTGTCTTGCTTGATGGCCACGTCGACCTGAGCCTTCACCTTGGCCACGAGATCGTGAGCGTCGTACTGGCACATCCCCAGGACCTCCCCGATGGTGTTCCCGGCGATGGTCTCTTCCAGGTAATACCCGCTGTCCTCGTCGTCGTCGAGGAACACGTGGACCTCGTTGACCCGGCCAAAGAGGTTGTGGATATCCCCCATGATGTCTTGATAGGCGCCGGTGAGGAAGATGCCGAGATAGTACGGCTCCCCGTCCTTGATGTCGTGGAGCGCCAGGGTGTCCTTGACGTCGTTGATGTCGATGAACTTGCTCACCTTGCCGTCGGAGTCGCAGGTGATGTCGACCAGCGTGCTCTGCGACTGCGGCTTCTCGTCGAGCCGGTGGATCGGCACGATGGGGAAGAGCGCGCCGAGGGCCCAGTGATCGAGCAGCGACTGGAACACCGAGAAGTTGCAGATGTGCTGATCGGAGAGCTGGTTGCGCAGATCGGCGATGTCTTCCGGGACCTCGGTGGGATCGAGCCCGTTGGCGATCTTCTGCATCTTCGTGGCGATTTGCCAGAACAACGTCTCGGTCTTGGCCTTGACGTCGAGCGGCAAGAGGCCGAGCTCGAACATCTTCTGCGCCTCTTCCTTGCCTTGCACGATGTCGTGCCAGCACTCGATGAGGTTGCGCTCGGAGAGGTTCTCCGCGATGTACATCAGCTCCTTGATCAGCTTGTGATCGGGGGCCTCGAGCTCGGCCGGCGACATCGCCGTCTTCTCGATCGCGCCAAAGGCCTCGACCACCAGGACCGAGTGGTGAGCGACGATGGCCCGGCCGGACTCGGAGACGATGTTCGGGTGAGGCACCTTCTCGTCGTCGCAGATGTCGGTGATGTTGTAGACGACGTCGCGCGCGTACTCCTCGACCGAGTAGTTCATCGACGAGTGGAAGGTGGAGCGCGAGCCGTCGTAGTCGATGGCGAGGCCGCCGCCGACGTCGAGGTACTCGATGGGATGCCCCATCTTGCGGAGCTTGGCGTAGTAGCGGGTCGCCTCGCGCACCGCGCGCTTGATGATCAGGATGTCCGGCACCTGAGAGCCGATGTGGAAGTGAATGAGCTTGAAGGCCGAGCTCATCCCCGCTTCCTTCATGATCTGCGCGGCGAGGAGGATCTCCGCGGTGGAGAGGCCGAATTTGGCGTGCTCGCCGCCGGACTCGGCCCATTTGCCCGCGCCCTTGGTCACCAGGCGAACGCGGAGGCCGATCATCGGCTCGACGCCCATCTCCTTGGCGATCCTCGTAATCGCCCGGACCTCGGACACCTTCTCGGCGATGAGGATGACCTTCTTGCCGAGCTTGCGGCCGATCATCGCGGTTCGAATGTAGCCGTCGTCCTTGTAGCCGTTGCAGACGATCAGCGACTCGTTGTCGGTGTGGACCGAGAGGCCGGCGAAGATCTCCGGCTTGGATCCGACCTCGATCCCGTAGTGATAAGGGCGCCCGGCCTCGAGGATCTCTTCGACCACCTCGCGGAGCTGGTTGACCTTGATCGGGAAGACGCCGCGGTACACGCCCCGGAACTTGTTGTCGGCGCAGGCGGTGATGAAGGCGTCGTTGAGCGCCCGCACCCGGTGGTGGAGGAGATCTTGAAAGCGGATCAGCAGCGGGGTGTGCAGGCCCTGCTCGCGCGCGGCGGCCACGACCTCGCGGATCGCGATCTTCTGCCCGCGCTCCTGGAGCGGAGCGATCGTCAGGTTGCCGTCGGCGCCGACGTCGAAGTAACCGTTGCCCCATCGATCGATGAGGTAGAGCTCTTTCGCGTCTTCCGTGGTCCAGCCGTCGGTGGGGGCCTCGTTCGGCGAGGCAGCAGCAGGCCCGATCTTGAAGGGGCCCTCCGTCGTGGTGTCGACGGGCGGGCTGGCGATCTCGGCTTTCAATTTCTGTGAGTCCTCCTATGCGGGTGAGACGTACGCCGGGAGCGCCGCGCGCCCCGCGGTGAATACGCCAAGCGTGCCGCTCCTTCAAGTGCCGCCGGGGTGCTCGGCCGACTATAGTCGCGGCCGTGCGCCTCCTGCCGTCCTGGCCCGTGCAGGTCCTGCTCATCGCGAGGAAGGATCTCGCCATCGAGATCGCCACCGGCGAGATCGTCACGACCAGCGCGTTCTTCGCGGTGCTGGTCGCGGTGATCGCCTCGCTCGCGTTCTACGCCGGGCCGGAATCGAAGGTCTCGGTGGCCCCCGGGGTGATCTGGGTGGCGGTGGCCTTCGCCTCGGTGCTCTCGCTCAGCCGCACCTGGCAGCGCGAGCGCGAGGAGGGCGCCCTCTCGGGCCTGCTGGTGACGCCGACGGCGCGGAGCGCGATCTTCGCTGGCAAGGCGCTCGGCATGGCGGTGTTCATCACCCTGGTGGAGATCGTCGTGGTGCCGGTGACGGCGCTGTTCTTCAACGTCGATCTCCTGCAAATGGGGCCGGGAATTGCCATGTTTTGCCTCGCGGCGACGCCGGGGATCGCCGCGGTGGGGACGCTCTTCGGCGTGATGACGGTGCGCACCCGCGCGCGCGATCTGGTGCTCGCCAGCGTGCTGTTCCCGCTCCTCGCGCCGACGCTGCTCTCGGCCGTCGCCGGCACGCGCGAGCTCTTCAACGGCGTGCCGATCGCCGGCCTGGTCGACTACCTGGAGCTGATGGGCATGTTCGCCCTGGTGTTCACCGCGGGCGGGCTCTGGATGTTCGAGATCCTCATCGAGGGCTGAGAGCGGCGCGAACGCTCGCGGCCACGGCCTCGGCCTCGGCGCGGATCGCCGCAGGATCGAAGGGTTTGCCGGTGCACTCGCCCGCGGCCCAGAGGGTGTCCGAGAGTCGCCCGTCCGGGCCGGTGACGACCGCGTAGCCGCCCTCGGGATCGAAATGGGTGGCGGCGCCGGCCTGCTCGGCGAGCTCGAACGCGGGCGCGCCGCGCAGGGCGAGGGCCACCGCGCCCACCTCGGCCTTGCGGGTCTTCTTCGCGCCGTCGCGGACCTCGAGCGACTTCACGCCCGCCGTCCCGTGGGCGGCGATCACCTCGGCCGGAGCGAAGCGGTGCGTGGCGTGAGCGGCGAGCGCCGCCGCGACCTCGTCGGCCCAGAAGCCGTCGCCGACGATGGCCACCGGGCCGTCGGGCATCACGCCGGCATGGAGGACGCGAGCGAGCGCGCGGGCCGAGAAAATCCCTGGCAGATCGTTGTTGGGGATCGAGAGCACGCCGTCGTGGGCGCCGGTCGCGAACACCGTGGCGCGCGGCCGGACGACGATCGCGCCCTCCGGCGCGGCGACGAGGAGATCGCCGAAGTAGAAGCCCGCGGCGACGCTGCTGGTGTGGATCTCGACGCGATCGACCGGGTACGCCGCGAGCGCTCCGGCGAGGTGCTTCGGCGCGGCGTGGAGCGAGCCGCCGACGGTGAGGCCGTCGTCGACGAGCACCACGCGGAGACCGGCCGCGGCGAGGCGTGAGGCGATGACCAGCCCCGCGAGCCCGGCGCCGACGACCGCGACGTCGACCTCGGCCTCGATCCGGCGCGCGGCCTTCACGGCCTCGACGGCGGTGGGCAAGCGGCCGAGGCCGGCCACCTTGCGGGCGAAGGTCTGCATCACGTCGGAGAGGCCGGGGATGCCGGCCATGAGGTGGTGATGATCGATCCCCTGGGCGAAGAACCAGTCGGTGACGCGCATGAAATCGGCCTTGCGCGAGCCGATCACGTTCTGCGAGACGATGACCTCGCCGCCCTGCGCGGGCTTGAGGCAGGTCATCACGTTGGGCACGCCGTCGACGCGCGCGAGGCAGCCGTCGCAGCCGCCGCGGAGGCAGCTCGGGCCGCGCGGTCGATGAAGCTTCGGGCTGCGCGCGAGGATGGTCTTGTCGTCGCCGAGCAGCGCGACGGCCAGCGGCTCGCCGCGCTCGGCGGCGATCGTCTCGCCGTCGAGGGTGAACGTGACGGGATCGCGGAGGGCGCGGGTCCTTCGAAACATCGCGGGGACGCTACCAGAACCGGCCCGGCGCGGGTGGTCGGGCCCGCCCGCCGAGCGGCCGACAAATGTGTCATTCGGAGCGCGCCGAGGGACAATCGCGCTTTTGATCGTCGGCGCGCGGGGGCGTTGGGCTATCTTCCCCGGTTGATGCGGCTCGGGATCCTCGGTCCGGCGTACGACGATCTCGTGGGGTTGGCCCGCGCGGCGCAGTACCTCGTCGACGACGCGCAGGCCGACAAGGTCATCTACCTCGGCGACGACGGCGCGCTCGAGCGGGTGGTGATCGGCTGGGCCCAGGAGATCGTCGGCGGCGCCGATCCGCGCGAGGAGGCCCTGTTCGAGCGCGCGGCCGCCCGCTGCGCCAAGGCCACGCCCGAGGAGATCGATCGCTTCGTCGAGGGCGAGCGCGCGCGGCTGCGGCTGAAGGTCTTCGTCAGCCTGCCGAGCGGCACGTCGCGGAGCATCGAGATCCTCGACGGCCGGGTGGCGATCTTCCTCCACGACAAGGCCTCGCTCGACGA
>JBDTXR010000409.1:0-8468 GCA_040006075.1 Byssovorax sp.
CGGCCGGCGCCGAGCTGCTGCGCGTCACCGGCGCCGCCCGCGCGCTGCTCACGGCAGAGCGCAGTGCCTTGAACACGGTGCAGCACCTTACCGGCATCGCCACCATGACTCGCGCCTATGTGCACGCGATGGCGGGCCGCGCAACGCTGCTCGACACGCGCAAGACGCTGCCGGGCCTGCGCCGCCTGGAGAAATACGCGACGCGGATGGGCGGGGCGGAGAACTACCGCATGGGCCTGTGGGACGCGGCGATGATCAAGGACAACCACGTCGCGGTGGCGGGGGGTGTCGGCGCGGCGGTGGCGCGGGCGAAGGCGGCGGGCATCGCGTGGATCATCTGCGAGGTGGATCGGCTGGACCAGATCGAGCCGGCGCTGGCGGCGGGGGCGAACCATCTGCTGCTGGACAACATGGCGCCGGCAACGCTGGCCGAGGCGGTGGCGCTGGTCGCAAGGCGCGCGAAGACCGAGGCTTCGGGAGGCGTGCGGCTGGACACGATTGGCGCGATTGCGGCGAGCGGGGTGGATTACGTCTCGGTTGGCCGGTTGATGCAGAGCGCGCCGGCGGCGGATATCGGGCTGGATCTGGCGATGGTGTGAGGGCGGGTTCTTGATGCTTTTCCCTTTAGAGCATGTCCTGATGCCGAAGGACACGAGATGATTCCTGTACACAGCCGCGTCATCGAGGCCGAGCAACACGCTGCATCCGACGTCCCTGAGGTCGCCGCCTCGCGTCGCCCTCAGGCCCGCGGCTGAGCGTGAGCGTTGGGCGGGCGAGCTCCGTCGATGGTTGGGTGCTGTGGATGACGGGTGCAGTGAAAATCGCAAGAGTGCTACGAGCGCAAAGGCGGGTTTGGGTGGAGCAAGCGGAAGCCGCGAGCGCGTGGGCCAGCGTTGGACGCGTGAAACCCGTGATGTCGCCTGGCCGCGCGTGCCCCGCATGTTCGCGAATACTGACCACGGAGGAAGCACGCCTTCTGGTGACCTCCATGGTGCTCTGTCTCGTCGCAGCATGCACCCCGGCATCGTGGTCGGCGCCGGTCTCCGCGTCGGTGGCGGCGTCGCCTTCGCCGCGCGGACGGGAGACGGGCCAGCTCTCGCGGAGACAGATCATGGACGTTGTGACTCGGAACCAGTCGATGATAAAACGCGAGTGCTGGAATCCGGCACTCAATGCTCGGCCGCCCGAGGGACCTACGAAAACGGTCGTCAATGCGAGTTTCGTCATCGATTCGTCAGGCCAGGTCACATCTTCGTCGGCGACGGGCGCCGAGCAAGACTTTCCCGGCCTTGCGGCATGCATCGCTACACTGATGAAAGGGTGGAAATTCCCACCATCGAGCGGTTCGACCCCGGTCAACGCACCATTTGTCCTTGATGGCAAATGAGGCGTTCGCGAAGCATTTCGAGTCTGCGATGAGGTGTCGGTTCTTTCGCTCGTCGCGCGGTGACCGCTCGTCGTACAATCGCTCGAGGCGACTGCGCGCATCAGCCCAACCAGCGGCTGGATCCGACGAAGCCCGCCGTCTCGACGACCGTGGCTTCGCGGCGGGTGGGAGGATTGTGGCACGCTGGTTCGTCGACCTCGGCGGGCTTCGCGGCTCACCGGCAATCGCGTTGGGCGGGTAGCCGCGGTGCCGAGCTGAGCCAGCAATGCGCCTATGGCATGGACCGGGCTGGTCCTCGACCGGGGACGGTACCGCCTCCCGTGGCCTGGGCCCGCCGCCGCGCCTTCGCCTGGTCCACCATCGATGTCAGCCACGTGGCAGATACCTGATCGTGCTTTCGCAGCCAGGAGATCGCCTCGTCCAGCGCTTCGCTCGGCGCCTGCTCCGCGGTCTGTTCGATGGCGGCGATATCCTTGGTGCGCTCGGCCAGGCCCTTGACCACCAGTACCCCACCGAGCGGGGCCAACGGGACATTCACCCCGAAGTGCAGCCCCGGCGCCGCGTCGTCGACCATCGCCCGCTCGATCCGGTGCTGCGCCGAGAGCAACTGCACCAGCAACCTTGGGGGCGAGCGCAGGGAGTACATCACCCGCTCGCACGGGAGGGAGAACAGCACAAGATCGTCGAAAGGGTGCAGCGTCGGCTCGGCCACGGGCACGTAGTCCCTGGTCCAGGAGCGATACTGGAGGGCCGTCCAGCCTGCTGACCTGCAAAGCTCCGTCGCCAGAGCCAAGGTGGCGTGGCGCGAGACCAGCACGTCCACGTCGTGTGTCTGGCGCGGCACGCCGTACGCCAGGAGCGCTTGCCCTCCAATCAGCGCCCAGCGCACACCGATGGCGTCGGCAATCCGGACGAGGTCTTCGAGCGCACGGGCGACGCTCTCCGGGGGGACCGGCTCGCCGTCGTTGCCCCCCGTGAAGCTCAGGTCGTCTGAATGCGGCGGCGCCGTCATGAGCCAGGCCCTGGTGATGCGCGGTTCACTCCACCGTACGGGCGCAGCGAAACCCGGTGGCCGCATCCCCCGCCATCCGGTCGAACGGCAATCGAAATGTCGCCTTGGCCGTTGAGGCAGCGAAGTCCCACGAGCCGCCTCGCAAGATGCCCTTGTCGCCGCTGGCGGCCACCCTGGGATCGGTCTGCGGGCCTTTCGAATACGCGTTCGGGTCCCACCCGTCGGCCACCCACTCCCACGCGTTGCCTGCCAGATCGAGGGCCCCAAACGGGCTCGCGCCCGCGGTCAACAACCCGACCTCCTGGGTGCCTTTGGGCCGACCGCAGCCCTGGCCCGGGTTCCTCGCGACGTTGGCGCGCTCGCAGCTCGCAGGATCGTTGCCCCAGGGATAATCGCGCTCGTCGGGGCCGCGCGCGGCGTACTCCCACTCGGCCTCGGTCGGCAATCGCTTGCTCACGAAGCTGCAATAGGCCATGGCCTGGGCCTGATCCACGCAGGTGACCGGGTGATGGGCCTTGGCGGGATCCACGGCAGTGCAGAGCGGGCCGCGCTTCTCGACGTCGGCGGGCTCGACGTGGGGGCCGTGCACCGAGGTGGCGCTGCATTTCCCGGCCTTGACGCAGAGCTGGTAATCGCCCGCGGTGACCTCGTTGCGGTCGAGGGCAAACGCATGAGTGAACGTGATCTCGTGCGCCGGCTTCTCGGTCTTTCCGCCGGCCTCGCTGCCCATGATGAACTTGCCGGCGGGGACGCGGACCATGTCCGGCGGGGGCGCAGGGGGCTCTACCCGAGCGGCCTCCACCACCGGAGCCGCCGGCAGAGGAGGGTTGACCTGCTTCTTCGTGAGCTGGAACGCCGCGGCCCCGAGAGCGGCAATCACGATCCCAGCTCCAATCACCGCACGGGCCTTGTTTTCAGGGCGAACCGGCGCGGGAGAGGCCTTTGACGGCGGCGCCGGCGCGGCCGCCTCGCGGACCACCTTCGCGGGCGTCTCGACCACCTCGGGGAGCTGGGCCGGCGCAGGCTCGGTGTTCGCGGTGCCCGTCGCCGCCGCCCGCATCCGCGTGATGTGCGTGGGCGCGGGAGCCGCGCTGTCGCCAGTGAGGCCGAGGTACTCGCCGGTGGCCATCGCGCCGAGCGCCTCGGGCTCGGTGACCCGCGGTCGCGTCGCCGGCGTGACTCCGCGGCTCGATGAGCTCATAGCGCTGGCGGCGTCGGGCGCGGCCGCCTCGAGGGCGTCCCAGAGCTCGCCCGCGGAGTGGTAGCGCTCGCGCGGCTCGACCGCGAGCGCCTTGGCCAGCACCGCTTCGATGGCCGGCGAGGCCTCGACGCCGGCCGCCTTCAACGTCGGTCGAAACGAGAGATCGGTGGAGGCAATGAAGAGCTGCGTGGTGTCGCCGCCCTCCAGCGCCGATTTTCCCGAGGCCACCTCGATCACCACCAGAGCCAGGGCGAACACATCGGTCCACGGGCCGGTCGCGCCGAAGCGGCGATGAAACTGCTCGGGAGCGCCGTATTGCGGGGTGAAGGCCTTCACCGACGCTCCCGTCTCGGAGAGCGCTTGAGTCAGGCTCGACACGCTGCTCAGCACCTTGGCGATGCCGAAATCGAGCACTTTCAACGTGCGCGTGCCGCCGATCTCGGTGAGGAACAGGTTGGCCGGCTTGATGTCGCGGTGGGCCACGCCCTGCGCGTGCGCCACCTGGAGCGCGCGCGCCGCGGGGGCGAGGAAGCTGATGGTCTCGGCCACCGAGCGGCCGCCCTCGTCGCGGGCGCGCCGCTCCGCCAGGTCCTGATCGAGGGGCGATCCCTGGAGCCACTCGAGCACCAGATACGGAGTCCACACGCCCGACGGCGAGACCGCGGCGCCGACGTCGAGCGCCTGGACGATGCCGGCGGTGCCCTTCGAGAGGCGATGAAGCAGGCGGCCCTCTTCCAGGAACGTGGCGTGGAATTTCTCGCGCTCGGCGCCGTCGAGGGCCGCCGGGAGCTTGAGGCACTTGATGGCCACCGGCTCGTGGAAGCCGAGGTGCTGCCCGCGGTACACCACGCCGAAGCCGCCTTCACCAACGACGGCCTCGACGCGGAATTTGCCGTCGATCGTCGCGCCTACCCAGCCAAACGGATCTGCCGATGCCATGCTCGTCTCCGCGGGAGCATACGCGAGCGGGCGCGGCAGGGGCGCCGAAACGCGAGCGCCGCGCGCGTCTCGGTCGAAGCGGGGCCAATCCGCGCGGCGACGCTGGACGCGGGCGCCCTTCGTCGCATACTCGCCCCCGCCGTGAACCGGATCGATCCCCAGCTCACCCCCAATCGCCTGCTCCGCCTCGCCGACCTCGACGCCGTCGTGCTTCATTTGCGCCGCGGAGGCCTGGTCGTGCTCCCGACCGAGACCGGGTATTTGCTCGGGGCCGCCGCGCTCGATCCCGACGCCGTCCGCCGCGCCTTCGCCGTCAAGGTGCGGAGCCCACGCAACCCCATGCACGCCGCGGTGACCGGCGTCGAGATGGCCGAGCAGCTCGCCCACCTCGGCGACGCCGCGCGGCGGCTCTTGCAAGTCTTCACGCCCGGGCCGCTCACCGTGGTCTGCCCGAAGCGCGACGCGGTGCCCGACATCCTCGTCGCAGGCACGGGGAACGTCGGGATCCGCGTCCCCGACAGCCCGGTCACGCTCCAGATCATCGCCGCGCTCGGCGGGCCGATCACCGCGACCAGCCTCAACGTTTCGGGCGATCCTCCGCGCGCCTCGGTCGACGAGACCCTCGCCGCGCTCGAATGGAAGGCCGAGGCCGCGCTGTTCGTGGTGATCGATCCGCAGTGCGTCCCTCTCCCGCGCCCGTCCACGCTGGTCTCGATCGTTGACGGACGCCGCCTGATCCTCCGCGACGGGCCGATAAGCGCCGAGGCCATCGCTGCGGCGCTCTCCAGCACAACGACGTAGATTTTCGGGGAACGGGCTCAAGCTTCCAGTCCTGGCTCCGATGGACGGTCTCGTGAGGAGATCGCCATGACGGTTCGTTCGTACGCTGGCAGCCCTTCGCGGCGCGGCGCGCTCGCTTCGTGCGCCTTGCTCGGCGGCCTGCTCGCGGGCTGCGACGTCGGTACGCAGGCCGGACCGACCGGCCACCACGGCGGGCCCGTCGCGCCGACGCCGACCACGACAGTCCCGGCCACAGCGGCTTATCCCACCACACCGCCCGCGCTGCCGGCGGCGGTGAGGCCGTCGTCCACCCTCGGTGAGTACTCGATTCATGTTCGCCCCAAGGAGGGGACGGTCACCGTCGAGAAGATCGGCGCGCCCGGGAGCCCCGCGCTCCCGGTGGAGCTCACCGCCTCTGGCCTCCTCCCCGCCGCGGGCTGCCCGGCCGGATTTCAGGCGGCGACGACGTGCTTCGACGTCGCCTTCACCCACGATCTCCCGCGCGGCCTCGGCCACGTTCACCTCCAGGTCCTGGCGATCACCGCGCCGGACACCGGCCTCGAGATTGCCAATCACGCCGGCCTCAACGGCGATCCCTCCGAGCTGGGGCTCGCCGTCGACAAGGGCTTCTGGCAGCTCACCTCGCCGGCGTCGGCGACGCCCGGGGTGGTGGCGCAAAGCCCCTTCAACACCGCGTCACGAGAGCTGGTGTTCGCCGACGACGACGCCGCCCCGATCGACGTCCACGCCCGCCTGCTCGGGAGCCTGGCCTACTCCGACTACGATCTGGTGGCCTCGACGCAGCCGTTCGTCGACGCGTGCGACGGAGGCGTCGCGCTGGCGCCGAGCCCCTCGGCCACCCTGGCGTTGCCGTTCCCGTTCACCCTCTACGGGGCGACGAGCGGCGAAGCGCAGATCGGGCTCACCGGCGTCATCGCCCTCGGCGACAAGCCCGCCGTCCTCACGGGGAGCAACCTGGACCTGCCCAGCGCCGCGGCGCCCGGATCGGCGATATTCCCGTTCTGGGACGACCTCGGATATGGCACCTCGGGCGGCGCCGTGTGCGCCCGCACCCTGGGGAGCGCGCCCAACCGACAGGTGGTGATCACCTGGAAGAACCTGGATTTCAAGGCCGCGAAGGACGCCGGGGCGCACCTCACGTTCTCCGCGGTGCTCTCCGAAGGATCGGACACCATCGACGTGGTCTACGACGACATGACCGGCCCGACCGAGCGCGCCAGCGGCGCCTCGGCCACGTTCGGAGTGCAAGACATCGGCGGCTTTGCGGCGGTTTCGGTGTTCCAGGAGGCGGACTTCGCCACCGGGGACGCCTACTCGCTCATCCCCGCTCCCTGAGCCGTGCAGAAAGATCTGGAAGGAGACAATCATGAGTACATCGGAGTCCCTGGGGACCCTTGGTCGTTGGGTGATGGCGGCTTCTGTGGCGGTCTGCCTGGGAGGGCTGGCCGGGTGCGCGGGTGATCAGACGGACTCTGCGCCGGTGATCACGCCCGCCGCGGCGCCGGAGGTGCCGGCCCCGGCGCAGGCCGCGGTGCTCGGCGAGTTCATCGCCCACGTCAGCCCGAAGCAAGGCACGATCACCTTCGCCCGCGCGCCGAAGGCCGCGGGAGCCCTCCAGGCCGAGGCCTTCAACGAGCTCACCGTCGTCGACGACGGCGTCGCCGGGAGCGGATCGACCAACACCGTGGAGCTGATCACCAACAGCGTGGGATACGACTCCGACTGCGCGGGCTTCCCCACCAAATCGTTCTGCGGCAACGTGACCTTGCGGAGCTTCCTCGGCAGGAGCATCAACAACGCCTTCGTCCAGGTGATCTCGGTCTACAGCCCGACGACGTGGGCGGAGATCTCTGGCCACTACGCGCTCAACCAGGACACCACCGTGTTCGGGCTCGACGACACCAAGGGGCTCTGGGAGTACACCGGGAGCTCGGAGCCGCTGGGCGTCCTCGGGGAGCCCTCGGGCGCGAACACCTTCAACTCCGGCGCGCGAGACTGGGTGTTCTCCAACCCCGACGACGCGGACACGTACATCAAGATGCGGGTCATCGCGAGCACGACGTACTCCGATTACAACTTCACCAGCTCGACCGCGACGTTCCTCGACGCGTGCTCGGGGCAGACGCCCAGCAAGCCAGCCCTCGGCGGCAGCGCCACGGCGACCATGCCGTTCACCTTCACGCTCTACACCGCCACCTCGGCGACGGTGAAGTTCTCGCCGCGCGGGATCGTGACGATCGGCGGCGCCATCCCGGCCCTGGCCACCAACTACGATCTTCCCCATTCCACGAACAGCGTCACCAAGCCGGGGCTGTTCGTCTTCTGGGACGACCTCGCCTACAACGCGAGCGGGAGCGGGCTCTGCACCAAGACCTTCGGCTCGGCGCCCAACCGCCAGTTCGTGATCGAGTGGCAGGACATGACCTTCAACAGTCCCTCCGGCGACAAACCCGCGGACCTGACCTTCGAAGCGATCCTCTCCGAAGGGACGAACAACATCGATGTCGTCTACTCCACCATGACCTCGGCCAACCAGCCTCGCGCCGACGGCAACTCGGCGACCATCGGCTTCCAGAACGTGGCAGGGACGGTGGGGACCGCGTCGTACAACACCGAGATCGGGCTCAATGGAGGCGTCGCCTTCCAGTTCGAGGCCGTGCCGTGACGCGATAGTCGCTCGCAGCGCATCGCCTTCGGCGGCGCCTCCTCCCGGACGGGGAGAGGTCGCCGCCGAAAATGCATTCAGCGGGCGCGCGCCGCCAGGAACGCGGCCATCGCCTCGGCCTTGGGGAGCAGACTGGCAATCTCGATCAGCTCTTCTTTCGTGTGAAACCCCGAGCCGCGCGGGCCGAGGCCGTCGATGGACGGGATCCCCATCGCCGCCGTGGTGCTGGCGTCGGAGCCGCCGCCCAGGAGCGCGGACTCGCCGTCGCCGAGGCCGGCGGCCTTCGCGTGGGCCGCGTACTCGCGGTAGAGCGCCAGGCTCTGCTCGGTGCGCTCGAGCGGCATCCGCGCCGGGCCGCCGGTCACGGTGACGGTGGTGCCTGGCACGCTCTCGGCGGCGGCGCGGCCCGCCTCGACCAGCCGCGCGAAGGTGGCCTCGCCGTGGGCGATCTTCTCGAAGCGAA
>JBDTXR010000410.1:0-8465 GCA_040006075.1 Byssovorax sp.
CGGTGCGCTGGGGAGTGACGACGCGGATCTTCTACGCGTGGATCCTGACGATCCCCGTGAGCGCAGCCGTCTCGTGGCTTTGCTACAAGGGCCTGCACATCCCGCTCGGCGAATAAAGCCGGAGAGATCCGGAATCAAACGCAAAGGCGCCAAGACGCGGAGACGCAAAAAGACGGAGAAGGGAGAATTTAATAATTCTCCTCCGGGATTGTTGCGCCTTTGCGTCTCCGCGCCTTTGCGTTGAAATCCGGGTCTTTTCCGCCGTTTCGAGCGTGCTCGACGCGCTAACGCTTCGCCGCGGGCGGCGCCGGGGGGGGCGGGATGTCGCTGTCGTGCTTGCGGTTGTAGTGGCGGATGTCGGTGCCCTTCACGAGGAAGACCGTGGTCTCGGCGACGTTCATCGCGTGGTCGGCGATGCGCTCCAGGTACTTGGCGATCGACTGCACCCGCGTGGCTCGGTAGACGCTCTTCGGGTCCTTCGCCATGAGCTCGAGGACGTCCTTGAAGATGCGGCCGTAGTGCTCGTCGATGCCGTCGTCGCGGGTGAGGAGCTCGCGGGCGCGGTCGACGTCGCGGGCGACCAGGGCGTCGAGGGCCTCGTGGACCACGGCGATGGCCTCGCCCGCGAGGCTCTCGAGATCGGCCACCGGGGGCAGCGGCGGCTCTTCGTTGAGCTCGATCACCCGCTCGCAGATGTTCACGCACAGGTCGCCGATGCGCTCGAGATCGGTGACGATCTTCAGCGCCGTGGTGATGAAGCGGAGATCCGACGCCACCGGCTGGCGCGTGGCGAGGATCCGCATCGCCAGCTCGTCGACCTCGCACTCCAGGCGGTTGATCCGGCGATCGAGGCGCATCGTCGACTGCGCGAGCGGCGTGTCGCGCGTGGAGAGGGCGGTCGCGCCCTTGCCGATCATCTCTTCCACGAGGCTGCCCATGAGCAGCAGCTTCTCGCGCAGGGTGCCGAGCTCTTGCTCGTAGTTCTTGCTCGTATGCGTCGAATTCATGGCCATGACCCGCCTCTTTGTACCTGGCCTTCGCTCAACCGAATTTGCCGGTCACGTAATCTTCGGTTCGGCTCACCTGGGGGTTGGTGAAGATCCGCTCGGTGCGGTCGAACTCCACGAGATCGCCCAGGTAGAAGAACGCGGTGTAGTCCGAGACTCGCGCGGCTTGCTGCATGTTGTGGGTGACCAGCACCAGGGTATAGCGCTCCTTGAGCTCGTCGATCAGCTCTTCGATGCGCGCGGTGGCGATTGGATCGAGGGCCGAGCACGGCTCGTCGAGGAGGATGACCTCCGGCTCGACCGCGAGCACGCGCGCGATGCAAAGACGCTGCTGCTGGCCGCCGCTGAGGGACATGCCCGATTGATCGAGCTTGTCTTTGACCTCGTCCCAGAGCGCGACGTGGCGCAGCGTCTGCTCGACGAGATCGTTCGGCGCCTTGACCTTCAGGCCGTTCAGGGTGTGGCCGGCGAGGACGTTCTGGCGGATGGACATGGTCGGAAACGGGTTGGGCTTCTGGAAGACCATGCCCACCTGGCGACGGAGCCGCACCGGATCGACCTTGCGATCGTAGATGTCGACGCCGTCGAGCGTCACCGTGCCCTCGGCGTGGGCGCCCGCGGTCTGCTCGTGCATCCGGTTCAGGCAGCGCAGGAACGTGGATTTGCCGCAGCCCGAAGGCCCGATCATCGCCGTGACCCGCTTCTCGGGGATGTCGAGATCGATGTCTTTCACCGCGCGGAACTTGTCGAAATAGGCGTTGAGCTTGCGGACGGAGATCTTGGTCGTGGTCGCGTCGGCCACGAGCTCCGGTTCGGTCGTCGTCATCGGCGCGCGCCTCCGAGGCCGCGAGACGCGGCGATCCGCGCCGTCAGGTTGAGGAAGAAGACCAGGGTGATCAGCACGAGGGCGCCGGTCCACGCCTGGTCTTGCCAGTCCTTGTACGGCGACGTGGCGTAGGTGAGGATCTGCACCGGGAGCGAGGCCATGGGTCGGTCGATCGAGAAGCTCCAGTAGCGGTTGTTGAAGGCCGTGAAGATCAGCGGGGCCGTCTCGCCGGCGATGCGCGCCACCGCGAGCATCACCCCGGTGGCGATGCCGGGGAGCGCGGTGCGGAGCATGATGAAGACGCTCGCGCGCCAGGCGGGAACGCCGAGGCCGAGCGCCGCTTCGCGGAGGTGCGGGGGCACGAGGCGGAGCAGCTCTTCGGTGGTGCGGGTGACCGTCGGGATCATCACGAGGGCCAGCGCGAAGCCGCCCGCGAGCGCGGAGAAGCGGTGCATCGTCACGACGAAGAGCGAGTAGACGAAGACGCCCACGGTGATCGACGGGACGCCGCCGAGCACGTCGGCCGTGAAGCGGATCACGGTGCGGAGACGGCCGCGGCCGACCTCGGCGAGGTAGACGCCGGCGCCGATGCCGATGGGCAGACCGATGGCGCAGGCGATGGCGATCAGGACCAGGGTGCCGACGACGGCGTTGCCCATGCCGCCGCCGGTCTCGCCGACCGGCGCGGGCAGCCGCGTGAAGAACGCCACCGAGACGCCCGCGAGGCCGCGCTTGACGACGTAGAGCACGATCGAGAAGAGCGGGACGAGGACGATGATCGCCGAGGCGGTGCAGAGCGCGGTGAAGATCCGGCTGCGCAGGTGCCGCGCGCGCTCGCCCGGGCCGGGCTCGAGCAGGCTGTGGCCGCGGGCTTCGGGGGTCGCGCTCACGAGCGGGCTCCCATCTTGTTCTTGGTCATCGACACCAGCCATCGCGCCGCGAGGTTCATCACCAGGGCGACGACGAGCAGCAGCAAGGCCATCTCGGCCAGCGCCGAGAGGTAGAGATCGGAGTCGGCCTCGGCGAACTCGTTGGCGATGACGCTGGCCATGGAGTAGCCCGGCGCGAGGATCGACGCGGCCGCCTTGGGCCGATTGCCAATCACCATGGTCACGGCCATCGTCTCGCCGAGGGCGCGGTTGAGGCCGAGGATGATCGCGCCGACGATCCCCGATCGCGCCGAAGGGAGCACCGCGTAGCGAATGGTGTCCCACGGCGTCGCGCCGAGCCCGATCGCCGCCTCGCGGTGCGTATCGGGCACGGCCTTGAGGACCTCGCGCGTCACCGAGGTGATCGTGGGGACGATCATGATCGCCAGGATGACCCCCGCCGCGAGCATGCCGAAGCCGAGCGGCGGGCCTTCGAAGAAGGGGATCGATCCGAGGTACTTGATGATCGTGGGCTCGACCGACTCGCGCAGGAGCGGCACGAGCACGAAGATCCCCCAGAAGCCGTAGACCACGCTGGGGATCGCCGCGAGCAGCTCGACCAGGAAGCCCAGCGGCTTGCGCAGCCGCGACGGCGCGAGATCGGAGAGGAAGATCGCCAGGCCGATCGAGACCGGGACGGCGATGACCAGGGCGAGCAGCGACGACACGACAGTGCCGTAAATGAAGGGCCAGGCGCCGAACTCCTGGTGGACGGGATCCCACTTGGTGGAGGTGAGGAACGAGAGCCCGAACTTCGCGAGCGAGAGCTTCGAGGTGTGGACGAGCTGCGCCACCATCATCGCGGGCACGGCCAGGATGGTGAGGCCGAAGAGCGTCATCACGCCCCTGAAGGCGCGGTCGCCCGTGGGCCGTCCGAGCGGCGCGGGGCGCGCCGGGGCCGGGGGCGCGGGCTCGCTCGTCACTTCCGGCACCGGCAGCTCTTCCACCTGGCTCATCGCTTCCTCGGCCGCGGTTCGGGGGCACGAGGGAGCTCCGCAAAGGCGCGCTCCCCCTCGCCTATCAAGGAAGGTAGGCCTTGCCGTCGGGCCCGGTGACGGTGCGCAGCTTCGCGTCGGCCTTCTTCACCAGCTCGTCGGGCAGCGGGGCGTAGTTGAGCGCCTGGGTGAGCTTCTGCCCGTCGTGGAGCGACCAGGCGAGGAAGCCGGTCAGGGCCTTGCCCTTCGCGGCGTCTTTCTGCTCCTTGAAGAGCAGCATGTACGTGAAGCCGGAGATCGGATAGGCCGCGTCGCCCTCGGCGTTGACGATGGACACGCGGAGATCGTCGGGCATCTTCGCCAGGGCGCTGGCGCCCGCGGCGGTGACGCTCTCCAGGGTCGGCATCACGAATTTGCCGGCCGCGTTCTTCATCGAAGCATAGGAGAGCTTGTTCTGCGCGGCATAGACCAGCTCGACATAGCCAATCGCGCCGGGGGTGCTGGAGACCTGGCCGGAGATGCCCTCGTTGCCCTTGGCGCCAAGGCCTGAAGGCCAGCTCACGCTGGTGCCCGAGCCCGGGCCGGCCTTCCACTCGGGGCTCACCGCGGTGAGGTAGTCGACGAAGATCTTGGTGGTGCCGCTGCCGTCGGAGCGGTGGACCGAGGCGATGGGCTTGTGCGGGAGCTTGACGTCGGCGTTCTCCTTGGCGATGGCCGGATCGTCCCAGTCCTTGATCTTGCCGAGGAAGATCCCCGCGGCGGCCTCGGGGGTGATCTTGAGGCCGCTCTTCACGCCCTCGAGGTTGTAGGTGAGCACGACCGCGCCGAGGCAGGTCGGGATGTGGAGCATGCCCGGCGCCTTGCCGAGCTGCTCTTCCGACATCGGCGCGTCGCTGGCGCCGAAGTCGACGGTGCGCTCGGTGATCTGGCGGATGCCGCCGCCGGAGCCGATCGATTGGTAGTTGATCTGGAGGCCGGGTACGGTCTTGGTGTAGTCCGCGATCCACCGCGTGTAGAGGGGATACGGGAACGTGGCGCCGGCGCCGGTGAGGGTGATCTTGCCGTCCGCCGCAGGCGGTGCGTCCGCCTTCTTGGAGCCGGGCAGGGGAGCGTCGCCCGCGCCCCCGTCCGACTTGCTACAGCCGACCGCAAGCGCGAGGATGGAGAGTGCGAAGAGGGTGCGTGTCATTTGCCGAACACGGATAGTCGCATTCGGTGACAAACGGGTGTCAGACCGGTGAGTGCGGCAGGAACCCGACGTCAGCCGTGGGCTTTGCCTAGCAGGACTTGCATCTCGTGCGTCGACATCTCGAACGAGCGCGCGAGCGCCTGGAGCGCGAGGCCCTGCTTCACGCCGATGCCGCCGCCCTTCCACGAGACCGCCGCCGCGACCAGGAACGCGCCGCGCCGGTGATCGGCGTCGGGGATGTCGGTGCCGAGCGCTGCGATCCGCGCCGCTTGCCCCTCGTTTTCGTGGCGGGAGACTGCGACACCAAAGAGCGTCGCCAGGGTCTCCTGGGTGATGTTGGTGAGCTTGTACAGGCCCTCCGACATGGCGTCGGCCTCTTCTTGCGTCATCTCGCCGTCGGCCATGGCCATGAGGTAGGCGGCCTCGACCATGCCCGCGAGCAGGGTCGCCTCTTCGGCGGCGGCGCCCTCGTCGGTGATGCGCTGCTGCTCGGAGCTCACCTGCTCGGTGAAGCTCGCGTTGTTCGCGAGCGTGCTCGCTACCGATTCCAATCGTTGTTCGCTCATTGGTCTCTCCGTGGTGCCGTGGGGGCCCGAGCCTATACCATCAGGCGGCGCTGCGGCGGCGCCGCGCGAGGATCCCGGCGGCGACCAGCGCCAGCGCGGCGAACGGGGCCGTGCTGCCCCGGCTGCTATCGGCGGTGGTGCAGCCGCAGCCGCCGACCGCGGCGCTGCCCGCGCCGCTGCCGCCCGTCCCGCTCTCGGCGCTGCTCGCCGCCGCTCCGCCGCCGACGCCCGCGGTGGTGGTGGTGGCGATCGTGCCGGCCGCGCCGCCGCTCCCGCCCGCGCCGCTCGTCGTCATCTCGCCGCTGCCGGTGGTGGCCGCGCTCGAGCTCGCCGCGGTGGTGCCGCCGGCCAGGGCCGGATCCTTGACCGAGCAGGCGCACTTGTTCTTGGCGCACGCGTAGTACGCGGCGGCCTTGGCGTTGGCCGCGCACGCCGCGGGCGGGGTGCCGGCGGTAAAGCACTTCTTGCAGGTGGTGTCGTTCTGGCACTCCCACGCTTCGGCGCAGCAGCCGGTCTCGACGCAGGCCGTGCAGGTGGTGTCGACGACCTTGAGCCCGCACTTCGGCGCGATGCACGTGGAGGTGGTGCCGCAGGCTTGCGGGCAGCCGGCGCAGATGCAGGTCTCGATCGCCACGTACTTCGTCAGGCCGCCGACGTGCGCGTTGTTGCAGGTGGCGATGCACGCGCTGCTGCCGCAGCCCTGGTAGCACTGCGCGAGCGCCGAGCACTGCGGGTCCTGGAAGCAGGTGTTGGTGACGTTGACGCAGCCGCCGTTCTGGGTGACCGACTGGCTGCATGCGTTGCAGTCGGTGGCCGCGGGACACGAGGGGTTGGGCGCCTGATCGGCGAGGAAGGGCGCGATGAAGCTGGTGTAGACAGCCGAGGTGCGGATGCTCGATCCGAGCTGATTGCACATGTTGTCGCCGTACGAGGTGACCGAGGCCACCTGCTCCTGGCCGTTCACCACCACGAGGCCGGGGCCGCCGCTGTCGCCCTCGCACGTCCCGCTCTGCCCGGGGCTGGCGTACTCGACGAAGTAGGTGTCGACCTTGCCCACCGTCTTGTTGACATAACGACGCAGGCTGTTTCCCCCGCCGGGCGGAGCCGCGGTGATGCCATACCCCACGTAGGTGATCGGGGTGCCCACCGCCAGAGTGTCACTCTGCGGGGTCATGGGAGGGATGGTGGGGACCCCGGTCGCGTTCTTGAACTTGAGCATGCAGACGTCGTCGGTGCTGCCGGGGTAGTCCTGGTAACAAGGGTCCTTGACGATCGAGCCCGGGACGATCGGGTGGCTGATGCCGGTGGTGTAGTCGGGGCCGACGACGACCTCGATGGGCAGATCGTTGGCCGGGCAGCAGTGCGCCGCGGTGAGCACGTACCCCGTGGTGCCCTTGACCTGGAGGACGGTCCCGCTGCACTCGAAGTCGGGCGCGAGGACCGCGACGACCGCGGTGTGGGTGACGTCGGGCGACCCGTTGATGATCGCGCTGTCACTCGCGCCCAGGCGCTCTCCGTCGGCCGGGACGCTCTCCACGCCGCAGCCGAGGAAGAGCACGGAGCCAAGAAGGAACGGCGTGACGAGGGGGTGGCGCATGAATCTCCGCGGGGGCTGGGACCTGATCCCAGCCTGACCGTAGCGGCGGGACCCGCGGAAATTCAAGCTCGAACGCTGCCGCTGTGCGAATAGGGTGATGCTGCACGCCGCGATCACGTCCCTTCAGTGCGCTGGTACGGCCGGGGCGAGCCACGGCGCTCTCGGCCCTTCGTCAAACGTTTTCAAATATTTTGAAGCTCGCTTCGGCGCCGCGCCAAACCCCCTCGAACCAGATTTCCACGATCCCGGGATTGCCGGCGCGGGCACGACCGAGTGAGAGCGTGGGTGAGCGACGGCGCCGCGCCCTCAGCCCTCAGCCCTCCACGGCGACTGGCAGCTCGATCTTCCGCCGGTGCGACTTCCGCTTGTCGACAGGCCGCGTGGACGCGGTCTGGAGGACCACGCCGCTCACCGCGCGGCTCGCCGGCGGGAGCGAGGCTGGGCCCGCGGCGATGCCGGAGGGATCCGCGGGATCGCGCACCAGCAGGCGGACCGAGAAGCCGTGGTTCACCACCGACAGCGCCTCGATGATGGAGAGGCCTTGAGCGCTGAGCAGGGCGAGCAGCTCTGCGGTGGCGAGCGCGCCCTTGCGGCGGAGGAGCTTGGTGGCGGCGCGGACGAAGCCCTCGCGCCGGTCGCTCGACATACCCCTCGGTGCCCGTGCGTTGCTGACGATCCTCGCCATGTGCCCGTGAGACTACACGTCTCGGCGCGGCGCGATCGACAATTTTTCGCGCGCTCGACTCATGGTAACGCTCGCCGCAGATCGTGGGCTGGCAACGTGAAGAAGAACGTGGTCCCGACGCCGAGCGCGCTCTCGACCCAGAGCTTGCCGCCCTGGGCCTCGACGAGGCCCCTGGCGATGGGGAGGCCAAGGCCGATCCCCCGGCGATCCGAGCGCTGGGCTTGCCAGTACCGGTCGAACACGTGGGGCGCGTCGTCGGGCGGGATGCCCGGCCCGGTGTCGCGTACCGAGATCCGCACCTCGGCGGACAGGAGCTCTGCGGTGAGGGTGATCGTCCCGCCGTTCGGGGTGAACTTGACCGCGTTGCCGAGGAGGTTGGAGAGGATCTGAAGCGTCCTTTCGCGGTCGAACCACGCGGTCGCCGGGCCGGGAGCGTGGCTCTCCAGGTGGAGCGATTTCGCCGCCGCTTGCGGCTCGACCGTCTCCAGCGCTTCTTCGAGCAAGGTGCCAATGGCGTGCTCGGCCACCGTGACCGACAGGCCGGCTCCGCGCAGGCTCTCGAAGTCGAGCAGATCCTTGATCATCCCGGCCATTCGCTGCCCGTTGCGGTGAATCACGCCGACGCAGTGGGTCAGGGACGCGTCGTCGCCGCGCGTGTCCTCGTCGGCGAGCAGGCTCGCGGCCGAGATGATGGCGAAGAGCGGACCCCGGAGGTCGTGGGAGACGATGGC
>JBDTXR010000411.1:0-8377 GCA_040006075.1 Byssovorax sp.
GTCTGCTTGGTGTGGTTGAGGAACGGCTGCGGGAAGTCGGTGCGGCCGTTGTAGTAGCTGAGCGAGACGTCCTGATCGGCGATGGTCCCGGCGATGCGAAAGGCCCCCTGCATGTTCTCGGGCTTGGGATCGGGGAGCACCGGCGTCGCGCTTCCAACGATGGTGGGAAACCCGATCGCCGCGCCGGCGCTGGTGGCGTTCTCGGCCTCGATCCGGTGACGAAACGCCGCGTCGGTGAAGGGCAAGCGATCGACCGCGCCGACGCCCAGCGCCGCCGAGTACGGCAAGAGCGCGGGCTTGAAGATCGGCACGAGGACGGCCGAGAGCGAGAGGCTCTTCGTGGCCCAGTAGTCGGCCTTCACCATGAAGTTCGCCTGCTGGCGCCCGAACAGCAGCGGATCGCGGAGATCGTCGGCGTTGAGGTTGTTGGTGGGGTTGAACTGATCGGCCACACCCCAGCTCACGATCTGGTGGCCGATGCGGAGATCGAGCCCCTTTACGATCAAGTCTTTGCCCTCGATGTAGAGGGCCTGAGGCTCGAACGTGAACGGCTGGATCTTGTTGTACGACGAGAGATCGCCGAGGCCGTCGAGCTTGCCCGTGACGCCGTTGAGCATCAGGTCGATCGACGCCACGCCGCGGAAACGCCCGAACGCGGCCTTGAGCTGGAGATTGAAGAGGTTCTGGTTGCGCTCGACGCCGGGGGCCAGCTCCAGCTTGTTGCTGAAGTCGCCGATGGCCTTGTCCTCGACGCGGAAGCGGAGATCCGACTGGATCCGGCCGGTCCACTGGAGCGTGAGCTCGTCGTCGGCCCGGGCTTCGGACGGGAGGAAGGCGAGGGCCGAGGCGGTGGAGAGCGCGAGGAGCGACGCGCGGGCGGACGGGCGGATCATCCCGCGCTTTTACTCCCCCAGAGCACGCTTTGAAAAGAGGTCGTCCGACATCTCTTCATTCACCTTCCACTTCGTGCGGACCATCCGGGTCGAGGCGCCGCCCTTGGTGTTGTCCACCATCTTGAGCTCGCTCGGGACGCAGACGTTGCCTTCGCAGGTGTAGCCGGTGCGGGTCTCGGTCTTCACGTTGACGCCGGCCGCGTTGAAGTACTTGAGCTCGGTCGGCAGCATCTTGTCCTTGCCGACGGCGATCTCGATCTTGGCGTAAGGCGTCGTTTGCCCGGCCTTCGGCGTCACCACGAGGTGAAAGGCGGTCGCGTCTTCGGAGGCGATCGACGCCTGGTAGGTGGTGTTGTACGCCTGCGACGCGAGGTCGTCCTGGCTGAAGGTCATGCCCAGGAAGCCCTGGTCCGAGACCGAGCTGGCGATGCGACGGACCTTCCCGAACGCCGGGAGGAACACGTACATCTGCGTCGGCGACATGATCAGGATCTTGGTCCCCTTCATGTCCGCGGGAGCCGTGAACTCGGTGAAGCGCTTCTCGCCCTTCAGCCGGACCTGGAGCCCGAGCTTGCGCTCGGCCTTGCCGGGCTCCTGGTTGATGACGTCGTACTCGAAGTACTGGGTCTTGGCCCGGTTCAGCGCCCCATCCATGGCGGTGAGGACTTTGTCGCCCGCGGCGTCGGCGCGCGCGGCGCCTCCGTGGCTGATCAGGGCCAGGGCGGACGCTGCCAGGAGGAGGCCACTGCGGAACGATCTCGTCATCTTGAACCTCGCTTGCAGCGCGCGGCGAACGCGCGCGGACGATGAGCCTTTAACACGAGGAGCGCAGGAGGTGATCACCTCTGCTCCTCGTTTCGACGACCAATGTTGCTGACCAATGTCAGTCGGCCTCAGCGTCGGTCGTCGCTTCGGGCGGGTCGGACGAGGCGCGCGCCGGATCTATTCTATCGATTGCACCGGCCGCGACGTAGCTCCTCCGCCGCGCCAGGACCGGGATCGCCACGAAGGTGGCCAGCGCCGCGGTCAGCATCGCCGCTGCGGTCAGGCCTCCGACGCTCTGCAACGGC
The DNA here is from genome assembly GCA_040006075.1 of Byssovorax sp. Classification (GTDB taxonomy): domain Bacteria; phylum Myxococcota_A; class Polyangia; order Polyangiales; family Polyangiaceae; genus JANYGI01. Next base: position 1,964 of record JBDTXR010000411.1, read on the forward strand.
TTCGCTTCGCCTCGCGTCAGGACCAGGAAGCCCGCGCAGACCATGATCGCGTTGGTGGCGATCGCCGGCCCGCTCGTGGCGGCGGCGGCCGCGGCGGCGCGCACCCGATCGTCGCCGCCGTCGGGGGCGCGCCACGCGGCGAGCAGGTGCGCCGCGTAGTTCACCCCCGCGCCGGTGATCAGGCTGGCGAGCATCGAGGTCCCGATCTCGAGCGGGATGGCCAGCGCCCCCATCGCCCCGTAGACCAGCAGGAGGGTCAGCAGCACCGGGCTCGCCGCGAGCAGACCGCTCGGGATCGACCGGTAAATCAAGGACATCAGCGCCACCACGAGGACCAGCGCGAAGGCGATGCTCTTCTGCTGATTGACGGCGACGCTCTGCGAGAGTCCGCGGTTCATCACCGGGAGGCCGGTGACCTGGACGCCGATCCGCGGGCCGTCCGGCGCTCCCGCCGCGGCCGGGAGCAGCGCCGTCGGCGCGTCGAGGTCCATCAACGTGGCTCCGGCGGCCGAGACGAAGCGCGCGCCCTTCATCCCGGCGGGCAGGGTGAGCCGTGCCGCGGCGATCATGCGCTTCGCGCCGACGGTGGCCGCCTCGCGCGCCAGGATCCCCTGGAGCGGCCGGGCCACCGACGACACCAGATCGATCACCATCGCGTCCGAGGCCGGGCGCTCGATCGCCTTCGCGATGGCCGCGGCGATGGCCTCTCTCGTCGGGCGCGCGCCGATCGTGGCGAGGCTCGACGCCACCTTCTGCGCGGCGTCCGCGGGCGTGGTCGGCAGATCGCCGATGAACTCTTCCGAGCGCAGGAACGCCAGGATCGCCGCCTCGGCGCCGGTCGTCTCCACCGCGCCGCCGGCCTCGAGGTGCTTCTTCACGGCCTCGATCTCCGTCGGGCCCAGGGTCACGCCGTCGCGTCGCGCGAGCGCCGCGAGGCGCGTCGCCACCATCGCCCGGAGCCGCGCCGCGACCTCGACCTTGCGCGGGCCGGCGGCCTCGGCGATCTCGTAGCGATCGATCGGCCGGTCCTTCACGAGCTGCTCCACCTGGGCGAGGAGCGACTCCAGATCGCCGATTTTTTCCGCGTCGATCTTGATGTGGATCAGCGCGTGGCGGTGGTCGTCGGACGTGAGCTGCGAGACGGCGCGCTTGCCTTCGAGGAAGCCGAAGAGGAGCTTCACCTGGGCCCCGGTGTCGGGCACGCGGGCCGAGCCTTCCATCGCCTCGTCGATCGTCGCGACGATCTCCGACACGTTGTTGGTCGAGGTCACGTGGGGCAGCACCGCGACGCTGTCGGCGAGGCCGCGAACCTCGCGGAGAACGCCGGGATCCGAGAGATCGCCCTCGACCTCGAGCTGGAAGAACTGCGCTCCGCCGAAGTGATCGCGCAGGAACGCCTCGGCCAGATCGGGCGGGCTCCCCTTGCTGTAGAACGCGGCGTTGTCCATCCGCGCCTGGACCCGGGTGACCCCGAACGCGCCGGCGATCGCCAGGATCGCGAGCGCCGCGCCCACCGCCGCGCGATGCTCGGCGACCGCCGTGGTGATCTTCACGAGGGTCGCGACGAAGATCCCACGCGATGGCGCCCGGCCCTTCAGGCCCGCCAGCCGGATCACCGCGGGGATGAACGTGAGCGAGAGGGTGAGCGCCACGAGCAGACCGAAGGCCGTGAACAGGCCGAAGGTGCGCATCGGCGTGATGTTCATGACCAGGAGCGAGAGCAGCGCCGCGACCGACGTGAGGCCGCCCGCGAGCACGGTGGGGCCGACGGAGACGAGCGTTCGCACCAGGCCCTCTTCGTTCCCGTGCGCGTGCGCGAGCGCGTAGTAGCGAAGCATGATGGGCACCGCGAACGCGCTCCCGAGCGCGAAGAGCACCACCGGCATCGAGCCCATCACCACGTTGGCGGTGACGCCGAGCGCGCCCATCAAGCCGAACGTGAAGACGATCGAGAGCCCCGTCGACGCGAGCGCGAGGGCCGTCCCGATCGCGTCGCGGAACGCCAGGAAGGTGATCAAGAGAATGATCCCGCCGGCCCACGGCGCGAGCGTGCGGATGTCGCGCTGCGAGACATCGTAGATGTAGCCCGAGATGAACGGCGTCCCGCCCCAGTACTTCGCCTCGCTCGGGAAGCCCTCGGTCACCACGTCGCGCACGCGCTTGGCCACGACCTTGGCGTCGGCGCCGAAGGCCGGGAAGCCGTAGATCAGCACCGCTTGCCCGTCCTCGGCGATGAGGTTGCCCACCACCTGCGGGCGCGACATCACCTTCTCGCGCAGCGCCGCGCGCGCCGCGGCCTCCACCGGCGGCTCGGCCGGGATCAGGTACCCGGTCGAGATCCCGCCCTTCTCCGGATCGGCGACGAAGTCGTCGATGTTGGTGAGGCTCATCCCGTAGGCCACGCCCTCGGTCTGGTTGAGCTTCTTCGTCACGAGCTGGAGGCGATGGAGGAACTCGGGGGCGAACGGATCCTTCGTCTGGATGCCGACGAGCGCCGTCTCGAGGCCGCCGAAGCGCCGGTTCACGTCGTAGAACACCCGCACGTCGGCGTTCTCGCGCGGCAGGAACGCCAGCAGATCGTCGTCTTGCTGCACGCGTCGCGCGAAGAGCACGCTCGCGGCGGCGAGCACGAGCACCGCGGCGACGACGGCCCGGGCGATCGATTTCTGGACGAGGAGTCGAGCGAATTTTTCCATGGGAGGGCGGGCTCGGTGAAGGGCCGTTCGGATCGATCGGCGGACGGGCAGCGGGGCAGCGGCGTATGAAAGCCCTTGGCCATCCAGCCTGTCAACGCATGGCGGCCGTGGCCGGGTCAGCCTAGGCTGCCGGTATGCGCTGCTCCCTCCGGGCCGGATCCACGCTCTTCCTCGCGGTCATCACGCTCGCCGCCACGAACCTCGGCTGCGCTTCGGCCCCGCCCGTCGCGCCGGCCGATCTCGCCGCGCGCGCCGTGGCCAGCGCGGGCGCGCAGCTCAAGGGGAGCTGGACGCTCCAGAGCTTCCGCCCCGAGACCTCGCTCGAGCCAATGCTCCAGGCGATGCTCGATTTCCAGTACGGGAGGCTCAAGGCCGTCTTCGACGGGCAACGCATGGTCGCCGACTCGGTCGGCATCCACGTCGATCGCGCCTACCAGATCAGCGAGGTCCAGGGCGACGAGTTCAAGCTCACCAGCTTCGACGCGCAGGGCGTCCCGTACGAGGCCATCTGCAGCTTCCTCGACGGCAAGCTCCAGGTTCACTCGACGACCGATCCCTGGCGCGGCTACGCGCTCCTCACGCGCACAGTGCCGGCTCTCCCCGCCATGCCCGTTCGCTAGCGAGGATGTCAATCTGGCAGCGCGCGGCCGGCCCCCTGCCGAATCGCCGTTATCGGCGCCCCGCCCGACGTGAATCGGCCTGAATTCGAGGCTCCACGCGCTGGCATCGCTCTTGATTAGGGCGAGCCACCATGGTGTTTCCCTACCGAACCCCCGCGCCCATCGATCCTGATCCCTCTGCCCCTGTCCGCCCGAGGACGCTCGATCGCTGGGTGCGGGCCGTCTCCGGCGCGGCGGTGATCTTCCTGATTTCCGCCAGCGCGATGATGTTCGCGCTGATGCGGGATCTCGTCCGATCCCGGCAATTTCGAGGCAATTCCGCGGAGGATCACCTCGCGCAGCTCGGGCCGCGCCCGGCCGGGAACAAGCCCCCTCCGCCGCCTCCCCCGCAGTGCGCCGCGCCTCCGCGGCGAGAGGCCCCGCCGCCGCGCGTCTTCCTGGCGCCGCTCGGGCTCGCGTCACTGGGGGCGACTACCCACGATCCGACAGCGCTCCTCGCCCGCGCCGCCCGCCTGCAAAAGGACGGCGCCGACCTCACGCTCACGCGATCGCTGCTACCGATGTCGGTCGATCGCGCGCTGGCCGAGGGCTTCGCGCCGCACGCGCGGATTGGCACGCGGTGGGATTCGAACGGGATCGAGGTCCAGTCGTTGCCGACAGGCTCGATCGCCGCGCTGGCCGGTCTCCAGCGCGGCGACGTGCTCACCGCGATCAACGGCTATCCGTTCGTGACGCCCGAGACGATGATCGAGGCCCACCGGACCCTGACGGCCACGGGCGTCGCGGTGGTCGAGGTGCTCCGCGGCGAGCGGCGGCTGGTGCTCGAGGTGCACTTCACCCCGGAGCCGCCGCGCCCGCCGACTGCCATTCACGGACCCTGATAGTTGGTGACGGCGCCCAGGCATTTGCCGCTCATCTTGAACGTGCCAGTCGCCTTGTTCCCGGCCCCGAGCGCGACGTCGACCACCATGCCGACGTTGGTGAGGCCGAAGGTGACGTTGCGGTAGCCCGACACCACGCCGGGCGTGATGGCGTCGACCGTCATCTTGCTTCCCGGAGCAGCTTTCCAGTCCTTCTCCCCGTCGGCGCCGCCGGTGTCGTTGATCGTCAGCTCGAGAATCGAGCCTTTGTCATCGAGCGAGTAGGTCATTCCCTGGGTGAGCATGGGGCCGCTGACACCGATGTTGAGGAGCTTGACCACCCCCTTCTCGGTGCTGTCGCCCGCCGCGAACCCGTACTGGATGGGATCCCCCTGCGGGTGCTTCTCGGCGCCCTGCGCGTGCGAGGCGGAGAACGCGGTGATATTGACGTTCGCGCCGCTGACGTCGGTGATCGTGAGCTCGCAATCCATCGCTGCCGGCATGGATCCGCCGGTGCCGGAGGCCGACGAAGAGGCGCTGGTGGTCGAGCCCCCGCCGGATCCGCCGGAGCCGGAGGACGTCGAGGTGGTGGGATCAGAGCCGCTGCCGCACGCGGCGCAGAAGAGGAGCGAGGCGGCGGACGCACGGAGGAGAGAGACAGTCATTGGTTGTAGACTCCCGTGAGGATGAGCGTGGATGACGGCGGGACGACAGGATCGCGAGGTGCCCTGACGGGCCTCGCGGGTCCAGGAACCCGACCGGTCTTGGTTGACGGCAAATAGACAAGGCAGCCGGAGCGGAAGTTCCCGCCGGTGCTGTTCGGATCAATGTTCGCGGCGTCGGCGCCGTGGACCGGGACGCGGCTCTGCTCACGCTTCGAGAGGGGCAATCCGCGCGAGCGCCACGCAATCGAGCGACTCCCGGGCAGCGAGCCACTCCGCCGGGATCACCGTGGCCGGGTCGAGCGCGACAATCCCACCCACGATCGCACAGGTGGTATCCCGATCGCCGAGCCCCGAGACCGTCGTCCAGAGCGCCTCTTCATAATTCCCGAGGTGCCGCGCCGCGCACCAGAGCGCAAAAGGCACGGTGTCCTGCGAGATCACCTGGGTCCCGTTCCCGAGCGCCGACACCGCGGTGAGAACATTGTACGAGAGAGGCAAACTGGCGGCCCTCTCGATCCCGGCGCGAGTCTGCCCGTCCGGCGTATGGTCGAGCACCGCGGCAAACATCTCCTCCGGCTTCGTCCCGCCCCGAGCGACCCACGCCGCCGCGACCGCCACCGCGATCGCCCCCGCCTGCCCTTCGACGTGGGCGTGCGTCACGCTCGCGGACTGGCACGCTTGATCGGCGGCCTGGTAGAAATCGTCGAAGAAGAAGCCGCCGATCGGCGCCGCGCGCATCGCCCCGCCGTTGCCCATCGAGCCGGTGCCGCCAAAGGCCTCTCCGGCCACTTCGGCCCAGGGCTCGCCGGCGGCGATCCGCGTCAGGATGCCGTGCGCCGTGCCGCCGTAGCCGCGGGCCGGATCGAGCCGGTAGCGCGCGCCGAAGAGGGCCGCGAGCAGATCACACTCGATCAAGCCCTGCCCCGCCAGGACATCCACGATGGATATCGCCATCACCGAATCGTCGGTGATCGGCCATCGCCCGGCCGGGAGCGCCCGCTGCTCGATCCAGTGCTCCACGGTGTGCGGCGAGGTGAAGAAGCGATCGCCGAAGGCGTCTCCCACGGAGAGCCCTTCGAGAGAGCGCTGTGCGCGCTGGAGTCGGCCTCGGGGATCGGGGGTCTCGCTCATGCCACTCTCCATATCAGCCCAGCTCCTCGCCCGCGAGCAGCCGGGCCGTCACCGCCGGATCCACCCGCAGGACCAGCACCTTCTCGCGCTCCACCACCACCAGCCCCGCCGCCGCGCCCTTCGGCTTTCGCAGGTAGCGCCGCGGCGTGTACTGGATCTCGATCACCCCCTCTTCCCTGCCCTCGGAGAAATGCGCGGCCACGTGCGCGGCCTCGACCAGGAGCTCGCTCGGGCATTGCTGGTTCTTCTCGAGCTGCACGATCACGTGCGTGCCCGTTCGCCCCTTGGCGTGGAGCCAGAGATCGTGAGGGCGCGCCACCCGGTGGGTGAGCGCGTCGTTGCCGACAGCGCCCTTGCCGGCCAGGATCTTCGCGCCCGACTGGCCGCGGAAGATGCGGTAAGTCCGGCTCACCACCACCTTCGAGGGGTCTCTGGGGCTGCC
>JBDTXR010000412.1:0-8367 GCA_040006075.1 Byssovorax sp.
ATCTCGAGCGCGAGGTGAACATCATCGTTCGCCCTGAAATGAAGACCGTGGAGACCCTGGGCGGCTACATCATCGCCCGGCTCGAGCACCCCGCCGAGGCCGGCGAGCGCGTGGAGTGCGAGGGCCTGACGCTGGTCGTCACCGACGTCGCTGGCCGCCGCGTGCGCCGCGTGCGAATCGTCCCCGCGGCCGGCGCTTGAGCGTCACTGCCCGGGGATCGGCGTCGTCACGAACGAGGTGAAGTCGGCCGAGGCCTTCCAGAGCTCGATCTTGCCCGGGGCTTCGCCGGTGGTCGCGTCGAAGTCGAGCTTGCCGCTCGTGCCCTCGACGTTGATCTGGCCGGCGCTCTTGAGCACGCCGATCCCGCTCTGCCACTCGGTCGGCGCGAGGTTCACGGCCTTGCCCGCCGAGAGGTGCGCCAGGCCGTCGGCCACGTTGAGGCCGTCGTATTTCGTCGAGGTCTTCGAGGCGAGCACCACGCCCATCGCGCCGATGAACGTCGCGTCGTACGCCTGCGCCAGGAACGAGAAGCCCGACGCGTCGAGGCCCAGCGTGGTGAGGTTGGTCTTGAACAGATCGTAGTTGGGGCCCGACGGGCTGGCCGGCTCGGTACCGACCGCGCCCTTGATGATCGCCTGCACGCCCATCGGCAGCATCGGGTTGAGCAGCGCGGCCTGATCCTTCGCGCCGTCGGTGAAGAAGAAGGGCTTCGACGCGACCGTCGGCTGGCCGGCCATGGAGGTGAGCACCTTGATCGCGTCGCCGCCCTGGAGCGCGATCACCACCACGCCGTCGGGCCCGTAGGTGTTGACCTTGGCGGCGATGGCGTCGAGCTTCGTGGGATCGGCGAGATCGGTGTCGAGGAACGGGAAGCCCTCGCTCTGGTTGAGGCTATACGCCGTGCGGAACACCGTCGCGAGGCCCTCGCCGTAGGTGTCCTTCAGGTACACCACGGCGATCTTGCTGGTCATCGTCTTCGGCACGACGCTCTCGGCCAGCACCTTGCCCTGGAGCAGATCGCTCGGGCAGGTGCGCCAGAACAGGCCGTATTTGTCGCTCGCGTGCAGGCGATCGTCCACGCTGGTGAGGTCGGGGCTGGTGGCCGAGGGCGAGATGATCACCGTCGGGTAAGCCTTCTCTTTCAGGCGGTTGATCAGCCGGATCGAGTCCGACGACGTGAGCGGTCCGACGATGACCGGCACCCCGAGCGTGCCCGCGAGGTAGTCGAGCGCGTGGTTGTTGAGCGGGATCCGATCGTCGCCGGTGGCCTTGTTTCCGGGGCCGCCGTTGTCGCAGAACACCACGCCCAGCTTCTGCCCGCCGTTCATCCCGCCCGAGCGGTTGATGTCCTGGACCCCGAGCCGGATCGCGGTGACGATCGCCTTGTTCTTGGGCTCGTCGAGCGAGAAGATCCCCCCGATGATCAGCGGCGCGCCGGCGCCGACCAGCGGCCCCTTGAGCAGATCCGGCGGCTCGACGATGCCCTTGCACGCCGCGTCGATCGGGAAGGCCGCCTGGCACGCGCCGGCCACGCAGGCGCCGCCGCCCGCGGCCTTGCGGCAGTCGTGGCCGGTGGTGCAGGTCGCCGCGTCGGAGCAGAACCCGTCGGCGCAGGTGCTGCCGACGCCGAAGACCGCGCCGCACTGCGCGTCGGTGGTGCAGTCGTCGTGGTGGACGTTGCCGAGCGAGCAGCCGGCGGCGATAAGATCGAGGGCTCCGAGCAGCGTCGTCGCGACGAGGAGGCCGCGCATCAAGGGCATCGGGGCGCGGGAGAAGACGGCTCGTCGCATGGCGATCGTCCGAGCATATCAGGATTTGTCGAGCCGCCGAGAAGCGCGGCGATCGCTCAATCTGCCCGAGGTTTGCAGCCGATCCTGGCGCCGGTCGCCATGGCCTGGGAGCGCGCCTGGTCGAGCGCGGCGCGCAGGCGCTTGCGGTTGGCCTCGGGGATCGCCGGCTGCGCGAGGTCCGACGTCAGCCGCTCCGCGAGCTCGAGCTTGGCGTCGTAGGCCTGCTGGAGCGCGCGGGCCTCGAGGTCGGGATCGCCCGCGTGGCCCTGCGCGTGGAGGGCGGCGGCCTGGGCGTCGGCGCGCTCGATCTCGGCGTAGAGCGTCGACGCGTCGCGCGGCGGATCGTGGGAGTAGAGGCCGCGGCAACGATCGGCGCGCGGGCCCACGAGCACGTTGGCCTGCTTGGCCGAGGCCGCGCTCCGCTGCTTCGCGGAGTCGTCGACGAAGGCGATGCGAAAGCGCTTCACGCGCAGATCGGCCGCCGTCGAGAACCCGGGCCCGTCGGCGTCGGCCGCGGCGGGCAGCGACGATTGGTTGATCGCGGCCTTCAGGCAAGCGCCGAGCTCGCCCTCGCGGCCCGACGATTTCGCGGGCTTGCCGTCTTCCGTCACGGCGACGAGCGACTCGATCTCGGCCTCGGCGAGCTTCGAGGTACCGGCGCGGACCACGAAGTCCACGGTGGCGACGTAGCCGCTGTCGGGCGGCGCCGACGCGTACTCGCGCTCCCAGCAGGCCACCACGTAGGGCAGGCGCGAGGGGCGCGAGGCGTTGGCGAGGCCCGCCGCGAGCGCCTGATCGCCGCCGCAGCCGGTGAGCGAGCACGCGAGACTTGCCGCAAATCCAAGGGGCAACGCGCGGTTCAAGGCTTGCCCTTCGGAGGCGTCGCGGGGCGCTTCTCGTCCTTCCCGCCGCCGCCTTCCACGAGGATGCTCGCGCCGATGGGCCCGTAGTCCGGGTAGAGGCGGACCTCTTCGCGGACGTTGGTGTAGGGCACGGTCATCGTCGCGCGCGAGGCGCTCCCTCCCGAGGCCATGTCGACCGAGGCGCCGCACCCGACCAGCGACCCGGCGGCGAAAACGAGCGGGATCGCGGCGCGTACCCCCGCGATCTCCCACAGCACCGCTCTCATCGGGCACTCATTCGTCGAAAGCTGATCTCCAGTAAAGCGATTTCGTCTTCGCGCACCGCGGCTGGCCCTCCCTGCTCGGGAAGAGCCATCGCCTTCGGCGCCGCGGCGGTCACGCGACTTCGGCGGTAGACGCCGGGCCCGCCGCCGCACTACTCTTTTTGTTCTCCGTGGAAACCCTCGACGAACGAATCGCCCGCGACGGGCCCATCAAAGAGCTGGACGCTGTCGGGTGGGCCATCCGCCTCGCCAAACGACTCGAAGCGCTCCATTCCCTCGGCGTCGCGCACGGGAGCGTGTCGCCGGCCTGCATCCTGACGTCGGGCGCCGATCGGACCTCGCGGGCGTACCTCGCCGACGTGCAGGTCACGACCAGCATCGTCGCGTTCCAGTCGCCGGAGCGGGTGCTCGGCGGCGATCTCTCGCCGGCCGACGACGCCTGGGCCGTGGCCTGCACGCTCTACACGGCGCTCACCGGCACCAGCCCTTTCGCCGGCGCGAACGACGCGGAGACGAAGCAGAAGATCCTCGGCGGACAGGCCGCGCCGCTCGCGGTGTTCGACGTCGGCGACGACGATCTCCAGCACATCCTCGACAGCGCGCTCCTGCGTGAGCCGGCGCACCGCACCGCGACGGTGACGGCGCTGCGCAACGCGCTCGAAGAGTGGCACCCGGATCCCGGCGTCGGCGCGCTCTCGCCGCTCGAGGACGACGAGGACGCCTCCGAGGGCGAGGAAGACATGCGCACCGTGATGCGCGCGGCCCCGGCGTTTCTCAATCCGCCCGCGCGCAAGCTCGCGCCCGCGCCGCCGGCTCCTGCGCCGGTTCCCGCGGCGCACGTCGACGACGATGACGACGACGACGATGACAACCAGGCGACGCGGATGCGCGAGTTCCAGATCCCGGCGCACCTCGTCGGCAAATCGCCGTTTGGCCACGGCCCGCCTCCGCCGCCCGCGTCGAGCCCCGGGGCTGCCGCGCCGCGTCCGCCCGGGCCTCGGCCTGCCGCGGGCCGCGCGCTCGACGCGCCGCCGCCGGGCTTCAGCGCGCCCGCGGCGTTCGGCGGGCCCGCGCCTGCGCCGGGCCCGTTCGGCGCGCCCGGGCTCCGCGTCGGCGCCAAGGCCACGCTCCTCGGCGCCGGCGGCCCGCCGGCCTTCGGCGGTACCGGTACCGCGCCGATGGCGCCGATCGGCGCAGCGGCCCAGCGCAGCGTCGTCGACGACGACGACGACGACGACAACGAGAACGCCCGCACCATGATGCGGACCTCGCCCATCGAAGACACGCCGCACCCGAGCGGCCTCCGCGTCGCTCACGCGCCGGCCCCCGCGGACGACGACGACGACGACGACGACGGCGCGCGCGCGATGATGCGCGACGCCAACGATCCCGTCTGGGGCTCGCCTCCCAGCGGTCCCGCTGGGCGTCCGCCGCCGCCTGCGCCCAGCGCGCCGCGCGCGTCCGGCGGCTCCCCGCTCGGCCCCGCGCCCGGCTGGTCCAACGATCCCGCCCCCGCGCGGACCATGGCGCTCGACGGCTTCGAGCTCCCCGAAGGCCTCGGCCCGTCGCCGGGGCCCGGGTCCGGCGCGTTCCCGCGCGTCCAGGATCATGGCCCGCCGCCCGGCGTCTCGTTCGGCGCGCAGGCAGGGCAGCCGGCGCCGCCCGCGACCATGGCCTTCCCCGCGATCGGGATGCCGCTCCCCGGCCCGCTCGTCGCGCCGTTTCCGGCCGGTCCACAGCCTGGACCCATGGGCCCGCTCGGCGGGCCACAGGGGCCCACCGCCGCCCAGCTCGACGCGGCCGCGGCGGCGGCGAATTCTCGACGGATCGTGGTGCTCACCGCGGCGATCGCCCTGCTGATCATCGCCGCGACCACCTTCGTCGTGCTCCTGGTCCGCGGCATCAAGTAGCTACCCAGCGCCGATCGCGGCAGCGCGCTCCTCGCCCGCATTCGAACCCGCAGCGCCCCTCCGCGCCCACGAGATCCGCAGCGCGCGCGCGTCGCTTCGGCGCGCTGGATCCGCTCAACCGCCCTGGCTCAAAGCAGGAAAAAACTGCGACGCTTGCCCGATCGTTGATGATCTGGCGCCCAATTTTGGGCATACGGTGAAGGTAGGCGTGGGGCCCTCGCGGGTGGCACGCGAACCTTTCACTCTTCAGAGAGCAGCAAATGAAAAAATACTCCTGGATTCTTGTTGTGGCGGCGGTGGCGCCGCTCTTCCCGCTCGCGTGTGGCGGTGGGACGACCAGCACAACGTCGACGGGCCCCGGCTCGGGCGGCTCGGGCGGTTCGGCGACGACGGCGACGGGCACGAACACCACGGGCTCCAACACCACGACGACGGGCACCAACACCACGGGCTCGAACACCACGAGCACCACCAGCGCGGCCGGCACGGGCGGCGGCCCCCCGGTGGACTGCACCGGCTTCTTCAAGGCCGGCGACTGCGGCACCTGCGCCGAGGGGAGCTGCTGCCAGGAGACGTCGGACTGCAAGAACGACGCGGACTGCCCGAGCTGCTTCAGCGGCATGGGCACTCCGGCGACGTGCGACGCCAACGCGGCGGTGACGGCGCTCAACGACTGCATCAACAACTCGTGCGCCATGGAGTGCAATCCCCCGCCGGACGCGACCTGCACGGTCCCCGCGAAGCCCCCGTCGGACGGCGCGTGCGCCCCGATCACCGCCATGGTCGCCTGCAACCCGATCACCAACGCGCCGTGCACCGCCGGCCAGGCGTGCGACGTCGCCGGTACGGGCGCGTTCAAGTGCTACGACCCGCCGCCCGCGAACACCGCGGCGGTCTGCGCGAAGTGCGATCTCGCGGGCGGCACCGCGTGCGCCGGCGGCGAGACCTGCGACAACGGCATCTGCGTGAAGTACTGCTGCACGGACGCCGATTGCGGCGCCGGCAAGTGCGACAAGACGACGCTCGACTTCGGCGGGGCGGTCGGTGTCTGCATCGGCGGCAACGGCGGCACGACGTCGTCGACGGCGGCGTCCAGCTCCAGCACGGGCCCGTGAGCTCGGCCCGATCCACGGGTGAATAAGCCGCGCTGACGCGGCTCGAACGAACGGAGAGGCAGAGCCCGGGAAACCGGTCTCTGCCTCTTTTTTTTCGCGCCGACGCAGCGCCCGCTCGTTGCGGCCCTCGTGGGCGTGGACCACCGTCGTCGGCTCGCTCGGCGTCCGCGGCGTCGCCCCCTTTCACCCTTCCGGAGAGCCCACCATGAACATCCGACCCTGGCTCGTCGCTGCAACGGTCCTCGCGCCGCTCGCCTCGGCGGCGTGCACCCCCTCCGCGAGCGGCTCCAGCGGCACGTCCGGAGCCGGCGGCTCGACGACGACGACCGCTACCAGCACCACCACCGGCGACGCCACCTCGACCACCAGCGCCGCCACCAGCGGCACCGGCGGCGCGGGGAGCTGCATTGGCATCTTCCCCGCGGGCGCCTGCGCCACCTGCGGGGAGGCCAAATGCTGCGCCGAGGGCTCCGCCTGCGACGTCACCGCCGGCTGCATCGGCTGTGTGTACAGCTCCGATCCCTCGTGCACCACTGCCAACAAGCCAGTCGTCGACGCCCTCCTCGCGTGCATGCACGGCTCTTGCGAGGCCGCCTGCTTCCCGCCCCCGCCCCCGAAGACCGATGTCACCTGCGCTGTCCCCGCGCCCAGCCCCTCGCTCGGCTCGTGCCTCTCGGTCGGCGGAGCGGTCGAGTGCAACCCCATCACCAACGATCCCTGCAACACCGCTGCGGGCGAGGCCTGCGACTTCCAGGGCAACGGCTATCACTGCTACCCCGGCCCCAACGACAAGAGCCTCTGCGAAGCCTGCGGCCCGAGCAATGGCGGCGGCACCTGCAAAGGCGGCTCGACCTGCCTCCCGGGCCCCGACGGCACCTGCGGGAAATTCTGCTGCGACAGCACCGATTGCGGCAAGGGCAAGTGCGACAAAACAGGCATGCTCCCCGGCAACGTGGGCTATTGCCTGGGCGGCAACCCTTGAGTCGGTAAACGCACCAGTCCGCTCTCTGGTTGGCGCAGCCGACGGCCTCCCGGCCCGCCAGGCTTGCTCGATCTCCATCGCGGCGCCCGGATCAGCCCGCTTACAGCGCCCCGCCAGCCGCTTACAGCGCCCCGCCAGCCGCTTACAGCACCCCGCCAGCCGCTTACAGCACCCCGACAGCCGCTTACAGCACCCCGCCAGCCGCTCACGGCGTCGTCGGCGTCGCTTGTGCCGGCTTCGGCGCCGCTTTCGCGTCCGGGCGCTTTCCGAGCGCGGCGCGCGTCGCGGGGCCGGGCGAGAGCTTCTTCACGGCGGGGTGCCTGGCGTTGGCTTCCCCGAAGAGGCGCATGGCCTCCTTCATCTCCAGGAGAACGCCGCCCTCGGCCAGGTTGACGAGCGGAGGATCGTTTCCCGCGACGTGACCCTCCAGCCTGGCGCCTGCGGCCGATCCGGTGAGGGCCTTGGCCGAGGTGACGGCCGCGGTCGCGAGATCGGCAGTGAGGCCCGCGTCCGCGGCGAGGAAGATCGAGTCTTCATCCTTCAGCGCAAGCCAGGTGCGGGCCAGGGCGGCGAGATCAGCGAGCGATTCGCCGAGGCGGTCGTCGGGATCGATGGTCCCGGTGGCCTCGTCCAGCGCGGTGGTCTCCGGATCTCGCGAGCCGGCGAAGGTGCGGAGTGGGCTGAGCAGGTTGTCGCGCGCGGCGATCGCCGCCTCGCGGTGCGAGGCCGCCGTGCCGCGGACAGCGCCAACGCTTTTGTTTTTCGCGCGAGCCGCGGTGAGCTGGTCGGCCAGTGACGTGAGCGATTCGAGGAAGTACACGAAACGAGCGGGGGAGTACGCTTTGAGGGCGCCGGTGCCGTACTGACGAAGAGCGGTATCCATCTGGGTCGCCCACGCGACGCCGTCCTGGAGGACGCCAATCCCCTTGGTGCGGGCGCCGAGCTTGCTCCGATCGAGGTCGTTGGCGAGCTTCTGAAAGGCGCGGCGGTGCTTGGGATCGAGGGCCGGCCAGCGCGGAAGGAGGCTTGCCACGGTGGCGCGACCGGTGGAGGGGTTGTAGTCGGTTGCGGCGTTCTCGGGCGTCGTCGGTGTGTGCGCGGGAGACTTCTTGCTGGGCAGGGCTGCTGTGGGCGTCGTCTTCGGAGTCTTGGTGGCCATGCGAGCGAGGCTATGCGGGAACCCGGCAGACGCGCAAGGGGGCACACGCCAAATTCGATCCAGCGCATTCCCCTGCCGAAAATCACCGCAAGACCTCCAGCAGCTTACCGTAGCGCGTCGATCGCGTAGGACTCTCGCCCGACGCATCACGAGCAGCAGCCGCGGGCGTGAGATGAGAAGAGCCGCATTTCGCCGCCGAACTTCCTCGTTCGACCTGGCGCCAAGAGTAGGCTGACGCAATGCTCCACGAGTTCCTCAGCACGAACACTCAAAAGATCATCGACC
>JBDTXR010000413.1:0-8334 GCA_040006075.1 Byssovorax sp.
CGAGGACCAGGATCGGGGCGAGGTGGGCCAGCAGCGCGAGCAGCGACTGCGTCGTTCGGCCCGCCCCCACGATCACGATTCGGTCGAGCATCGGCTGGCACGCTACCAGCTCGACGAGCGCGCCTCGCTCACGAACACGAGGCGGGCCCGCTTCTCGACGCGGATCATCACGATCCGTTGACAGGACCCGTCGAGGAGGCCGAATGCTTCTGTCGTGGAGTGGCTCAACTATCATCACCTCCTTTATTTCTGGACCATCGTTCACGAAGGGAGCCTCACCAAGGCCGCCGCGCGGCTCCGGCTCACGCACTCCACGCTCAGCGTGCAGGTCCGCGCGCTCGAGGAGTTCCTCGGCGGACCGCTGTTCGAGCGCCGTGGTCGATCCCTGATCCCGACGCCGCTCGGCATCGAGGTCGCCGCGTACGCGGACGACATCTTCCGCACCGGGGCCGAGCTCGTCGACATGGCGCGCGGGCGCGTCGCTCCTCGCCGCGCCGTCCTGCGAGTCGGCGTCGTCAGCACGATCCCGAAGACGGTCTCCTATCGCCTGCTCGAGCCCGCCCTCGCCGTCGAGGGGTTCGGCCCGGTCTCCATCCGGCAAGACAACTTCGAACGGCTCCTTGAGGATCTCGCGACCAGCCGGATCCACCTCGTGCTCTCCGATGCGCCCCCGCCCGAGGGGCTCAAGCTCCGCGTCTACGCTCACCTTCTCGGCGAGACAGACGTGCTCTTCTACGGGGCCGGCGTGCTGGCGAAGCGGTACCGCAAAGGCTTCCCGGGCTCGCTCGAGGGCGCCCCCGTCCTGCTGCCCAGCCCCGGGACGAGCCTCCGGCGGCTGCTCGATCCGTGGTTTGTGCAGCAACGTGTCCGCGTGAACGTCGAGGGCGAGTTCGACGACGCGGGTACGATGCGCGCCTTCGGCGTCCACGGTCGCGGGCTATTCCCTGTCCGCGCCGCCCTGAAGGCCGAGCTCGACGAGCTCCCGGCGGTGCAGCTCGTCGGACACGTCGAGGGGGTCCGCGAGAGGTACTACGCGATCTCCGTCGAGCGTCGGGTTCGACATCCGGCGATGGCGGCGCTGATCGAGAACGCGCGCGTGAAGCTGAACGAGATCGGATGACGCCGTCGCGTGCGGCGCGTTCGACGTCACGCCTCGGCCTGGAGCGGGACCATGAGAACGCTGCGACGCGCGGAGGCGACCACCGAGTCGGCCGTGCCCCCGAAGCTCAGGCGCGAGATGCGCCACTCGAGGTGAGCGCCCACGACGACGAGATCGGCGTCCCTCGCTCGGGCCACGTCGAGGATGGCCTGGGTCACGTCGTCATGCGCAACGACCACCGCGGAGACGGCGCGGTCCGGGCCGGCGCCCAGGGACTCCATATCGTCGAGCCGCCGCTCCAGGGCCAGGCCGAGCAGCCGGTCGAGCGCGATCGCCGAGGCGCCCGGGGCGCTGGACTGGAAGGGCTTCATCGGGACAACAGTGTGAATGAACGTGACCGGCGCGTGGAGCTCCGCCCCGAGACGGCGAGCGCTTTCGAGCGCCGGGAAGCGCTGGTCCGAGAAATCGGTCGCCGCGACGATCGCGTTGGACGAGGTCGGCGGCCTCGCCACGAGCACCGACCTCCGGGTCTGGCGGACGAGGTGCGTCGAGAAGCGATCCGCGTATCGCTTGCCCCGGTGGGATCGCGGCGCGCCGACGACGATGATCGCTGCGTTGAGCTCGTCGGCGAGGTCGCGGATGCACTGGCTGAGCTCGCCCCGACGCAGGTGGATCCGGACGGACGGCAGCGCGTGGGCCAGCATGCTCTCGCACCAGCGTTGGGTCGCGTCGCTCGTCTCCGGATCCTCGAAGTCGTCATTCGCCGGCCTGGGCGAGAAGAGCTCCTGGAGCCATGGGCGCGCCGGGAGGACGTGCAGGATGTGGAGGTCGGCGCCAAGTGCGCGGGCCACCACGTCCGCGCGCTGTAAAGCCACCGCGGAGGCCATGTCGAGGGTCACGGCGACGACCATGGTCAGCGGACGCGCCGCCGGGGCTGGGCCCGGAGGGAAGCTCGTAGTGGCCCACCCCTCGTCCCGGGCCAGAGGCGCGCTCTTCTTCTGGGCGCTTCCGTTCTCTTCGATTCTCATTGTCTCCTCCTCTTTCTCTGTCTGTCCTTCCAACTTGAGGCCTCGATCGCATGTCGACCATGAAGAAATATCGACGGGATATGTCGAGAAAATCGACATCCGACACAGGCGCTCAACGGCCCTCGCGCGCGCCGCGACCCGTGAAGCGGACAGGTCGCAGAGCGGAAGACCTCGTGAGATCGGCGGCGCTTTGTGCATATTTGGAAATCCAAGCGTGATCATCCCGTGTTCATGAGGGAAGGAACGGGGCTCAACAAGGCACCCAATCTCCAGCTCCGCCATGCGGTGGGGAGACGATCGAGGCAAATCTCTCCGGATCTACCGCCGGGCGCCGTCCAGTCACGAGGGGTTATTCAAATTTGATTCGATTCGGCGTCTACAACGGGCTGAATAACGCGATGATTTCGGCCGTGCGGCGGAAATCAGCGTAGGCGCTGATCTGTGGATCCACGTACGACCGCAGGACCGCGCGTCGTCGCGGATCGTCGGCTTCCGCGCAAGCCGCCCCAGCTCCTGCGCGTTGATGTCGATGGGGTTGGACGCCGAGATCGAGCCGCTTCCTTCGTGCTCGATCCCTCACTCGTCGAGCTTGATCTCGAGCACATGCACCGCCGCATAGACGAAATGAGGATGGTAGCTGTCGGTGGAGACGCCGATCCTATCGGCTCCGAGTTTCCGGCGGCGCGTAGGGGCGACGAAGACGTGCCGCCTGCCCCGCGGCGCGCCGCTCACGCTGGCGCGCTGCGCAGTGCAGCGCTACGCCGTGGCCCGCCGCGCGATCTCGCGCGCAACACGACGGGAGCCACCATGCCGAGCGCCCCCACGAGCTGGGCGAAGTTCTTCACGACGGAGCTGTTCAAGCTCTCCGGGGCGTCGGTGACGCCGACCTCGATCGTAGTCTTTTTCGCGACGCTCACGGGCGCGATCATCGTGGGGAGGCTCGTCCGGCGCGGGACCAGCGGGTTCCTGATCCGGCACGGCGGCGCTCAGGCCGAGGGCACGGCGTACGCGGTGGCGCGCATGGCGCAGTACGTCGTCGCGCTGATCGTGGTGCTGATCGGCCTCGAGAACATTGGTATCTCCCTCGGATCGCTCGCCGCGTTCGGCACCTTCCTCTCGGTCGGCGTCGGGTTCGGTCTCCAGAATATCGTGCAGAACTTCGTGAGTGGTTTGATCCTGCTGATCGAGCGCCCGGTACGAAAGGGCGACTTCGTCCGCGTCGGCGACACCGCGGGCACCGTCGAGGAGATCGCCATGCGCGCGACGCGCCTGATCACGCGCGACGGGATCGCGATCATCGTGCCCAACAGCGAGCTCATCTCCGGGCGTGTCGTCAACCTCAGCGCGCCGAGCGCGACCTACCGCGCGCGCGTGACCGTCGGCGTCGCCTACGGCAGCGACACCTCGGTGGTGCGCCGCGTCCTGCTCGAGGTCGCCGCCCAGGATCCGCGCGTGCTCGATACGCCGCCACCCGCGGTGTTCTTCCGCGACTTCGCCGACAGCTCCCTCGCGTTCGAGCTCTGCGTCTGGCTCCAGGATCCGCATGAAGAACCGCTCGCGACCAGCGATCTGCGCTTTGCGGTAGACGCGGCCTTCAGGAAAGCCGACATCGAGATTCCCTTCCCGCAGCGCGACATCCATCTTCGGAGCGACCCGTCGGCTCCCGTGCCAGCGCCTCCGGGGGGTGCCACGATCGCTGATGCTTCTTGAGCTTCTCGGTCGACCTCGGCCTCATCGTTGGTGGGCTCGCGGCGAGCGCAAATTGGGCCCGACGTTTCCGGCCGTGCGATCGAGGGGCATGAGCTCCGAGATGGATGCCGCCGCGCTGGTGCGGCTCGGGCTGCCCGCGGACGCCACGCCGCTGGCCATTCCATCTTCAAGATCATGAACCCACGACCGGGCCGGAGTCCGTGGCTCACTCGCCGGAGCGTGCCTTTCCCATCGCCGATCGATTCTTATCGATGATCGCGATGAGGATGAGCAAATAGGCCAGCAGCCGGAGCACGTACACATAGTGGGTATGCTCGCCCGAGACGGGCACGATCCAGGGCAGAACGCGTAGGATCGCCATTAACCCGAACGCGAGCGAGAAGGCGGCCAGGAGGCGGTCACCCGTCTTCCTCCAGAAGCGGAGGAAGAACAGCGCCACGACGGCGTGGCCCATCATGATCGCGCCTTCGACGAGCTGGCTCATGGGTTCCTCGCGCGCGCTGAAGATGGGTTTCGCTCGGGTCCGCTCATGCTCGCGTATCCCACACGAGCCCATAGACCAGCAGAGACACGCCCACCAGCGCGGAGAGGTTCCGAGGGAGTGAGAGATCGATGCTCGGGAACACGACGAGATCGACGAACAAGAGCACGTTGTTGACCGTGAGACCGGCGAAGCAGAGGCCCGCCCAGAGGAGGAGACGGACCTTTTTTTCGAAGTAGCCGCGGAGGAGCAGCACCATGCAGAGCGCGCTGGTCAACGTGCAGAGGATGTACACGGCAGCGGCCATCCCATCATCCTCCCTTCTTCTTGATGATCGTGAACGCGTCGGCGAAGGACACCGCGTCGCTCTCGACCTTTCCGTAGATGAGGTTGATCACGCTGTAACGCCGCTCTTTGTAGGCTTTCGCCACCTCATCGAGGAGCGCGCGGGTGTCCCCGGCCGTGGGCGCGTAACGGTACGTCGAGACCGCCTCGATTTCACGACTGACCAGGAAGCCTTTCGCCGCGAGATCGCCGAGGCGCTCCTGGATCCACCCGGGATCCGACCGGAGCTCGCGACTGCACTCTTCAGCGCTCCATTCCCGGCCCTCGTCCGCGCGGAGGAGCAGGAGCACCTCGAGCTGCTCGATCGAGGTCACGTACGTCGCGAGGAAGCGCCGCACCTGCTCGTCGACTCCGCTCGCGGCCATCAGGTCTTTTGCGCGCGAAAGGGCTCCAAGCCGACGAGGGTAAAAGGATCCGCCGATCAAGTCCAGGCGCGCACGCGGCCGTCCCGCGCCTCGAGCAGCTCGCCGATGGTGATCGCGGCATGGATCAAGCCCACGTGCGTATAGGCCTGCGGGAAGTTGCCGAGCAGCGCGCCTGTCGCGGGCTCGACGTCCTCGGAGAACAGCCCGAGTGGGTTCGCCAGCGCCGCGATGCGTTCGAACACCTGCACGGCCTCGTCGAGGCGCCCCGCGAGCGCCAGCGCCTCGGCCCACCAGAACGAGCAGATCGTGAAGGCGCTGGTGGTGTCGCCGAAGTCGTCTTCGTTCACGTAGCGAAGGATCAGCCCGCCGCGAACGAGGCGCTTCTCGTAGGCGTCGAGCGTGGCCAGGAACCGAGGCTCGCGCCCGTCGAGGAGGCCGAGCGTGGGCAGGAGGAGGTTCGAGGCGTCCGGGTGCTCGCCGTCGAGCGCCTGGGTGAAGAAGCCGAGTCGCTCGTTGAAGCCGCGCCGGAGCACCACCTCTCGCTCGATGACGGCGACGCGCTCCCAGCGCTCCGCCAGGGCGCGGTGGCCGAGGAGGCGCGCCACCTTCGCCCCGCGCTCGATCGCCACCCAGCACATGGCGCGTGAGAACGTGTAGGGGCGCAGCATCGATCGGAACTCCCAGATGCCCGTGTCGGGTAGCGGAGCGATCTGGATCGCGTGCTCCACCAACCGCTCCACCAGCGGGAAATACGACTGAGGATCGGCGATCACCACGCGCGGATCGGTGAGGAGCGTCTCGAGGCAGAGGATGAGCTCGCCGTTGAGATCGTTCTGCTGCTGGAGCGCCGCAGCGTTCCCGATGCGCACGTGCCCGTTGCCGCCGAAGCCCGCGAGGTGAGCGAGGCCGACCTCGCGCAGATCGCGCTCGCCGCCGATCCCGTAGAGCGGCTGGAGCGGGCCCGCCTCGGCCACGTCGCGGAGGAAGCCGATGAACTGCTCGCCCTCGGCGAGGTGGCTGAGGCGCCGCAGCGCTTCGACCACGAACGCGGAGTCACGCAGCCAGCAGTAGCGGTAGTCCCAGGTGCGCTCGGTGCCCATCGCCTCGGGGATGCTCGTCGTCGCCGCCGCGATGATCGCCCCGGTGTCGAGGTAGGCGTGGAGCTTCAAACAGAGCGCGGATCGAAGCACTTTGTCGGCCGCGAACGTGGGGAGCGCGCAGGTCTTCGCCCAGGTGCGCCAGCCGGCGACGGTGTCTTCGAACGACTTCGCGAGGTCGGACTCGCGCGGTGCGGCGCCGCGCGAGCCGCACGAGAGAACGAAGAACAGCGGTCGACGCAGCGTGATCTCGTGCCGTCGCGTGATGAACGAGAGCGGCAGGTTGGAGAAGAGGCAGAGGCCGCGGGGGCCACCCTCGATCTCGATCGCGTCGTGTCCCTCGGTGAGCGTCGGCGTCAGGCGCGCGTAGTCGGGGCGCGGATCGAAATCGACGAGGATTCGCGGCGCTCCGGAGAGGGGCCGCACCAGGCGCACGAGCTCGATCGGGGCGTGAACGCCCGCGCCCTGGAGCGCCCGCGGCGCAAAATCGATCAGCTCCCACGAGCTCTCGCCGTCGGTGAAGACAGTTCGAAGGACGTTGGTGTTGGCGAGGTACTCCATCCGGCCGTCGAGCTCGCGGCCGTTGGTGAGGAAACGGAAGCAACCTCCGCGCTCGGCGTCGAGGAGGCGGCCGAAGATGGAGGGTGAGTCGAAGCGGGGGAGGCACAGCCACTCGATCGCGCTGGTCGGCGACACGAGCGCGATAACGCGGCCGTTGCCGATCGCGCCATGATTCAGCCTGGGGATCGGGGACGACGCGGTGGTCATGATCACCTCGGAGAAGGAAGCCGCTCCATGCGGCGGGATTAGCGGTCCAGGAGCTTGCGAAGGAGCAGCCGCACCGCGGCGGGATCGGCGAGGCGGTAGCGCGCGCGGCTGCCGTCGGCGCCGACGTGGATAGTCAGGGCGGGCGGCGACAGCGCCGCGAAGATGTCTTCGTCGGTGCGGTCGTCGCCGATCGCCGCGATCGCTGCGCCCTCCGGCGCCGCGGCGAGGATCGCCGGAACGACGCGCCCCTTGTGGACGCCCTGCGGGCGAACCTCGATCACCTTCGAGCCCTGGAGCAGCTCGAGGCGATGCTCGCGCAGCAGCTCGGCGTGCTCGGTCCGCAGGGCGTGGACACGCTCGTGCGACAGCTCTGGATCCGCGGCGCGGTAGTGCCACGCGAGCGAGGCCGTCTTCTCCTCGACGAAGCTGCCGGCGGTGTGCTTCGTCGCTTCGTCGAAGACGGGCCGCAGCGCGGATTTCCACCCGTCATAGGCGGGCGCGAGCGCGGTCCATGCCCTGGTCTCGAGCGCGCGCGACCAGAAGCCGTGCTCGGCGTGGAGCCCGATCGGGAGCGCGCCCAGCCAGCTCTCGAGCTCCTCGTGCCGCCGCCCGCTCACGATGTGCAGGCGCACGTGGGGCAGCGCGGCGAGCTGTCCGAGGAGCGTGAGGAGCTCCGCGTCGGGCGGCGCGAGCTCCGGCAGCGGCGCTATCGGGACGAGCGTCCCGTCGTAGTCGAGGATCAGCACGACCGCGGGCGCGCGCTGGAAGCGGGCGACGACGTCCTCGAGAGCGTCGCTCGGCCCCGCGCCCGCATCGAGCCCGGCGCCGCGCGCATGCCCGAGATCATCGAGGAACGTCTGTGCCCACGCGTGAGCGTCGTTCGCGGCGACGCGTCCCCGCAGCGCCTGCATGCGGAGGCTCTGCTCGGCCGCCGGCATGTCGAGCGCTCGCTTCACGGCGCTGGCCACCGAGTCGAGATCATGAGGGTTGACCTGGACCGCCTCCACCAGCTCCGCCGCCGCTCCGGCGAACTCACTCAAGACCAGCACGCCCGTGTGGTCGAGCCGCGTGGCGACGTACTCCTTGGCCACGAGGTTCATCCCGTCGCGCAGCGGCGTCACCAGCATCACGTCGGCGGCGAGGTAGAGCGCGACGACCTGCTCGACGGCGAGCGCCTGATGGAGAAAATGGATCGGGACGGCGTCGACCGAGCCGTATTGCCCGTTGATCCGCCCCACCAGCTCGTTGACCACGCTGCGGAAATCCGCGTACGCGCCGACCTTCTCTCGCGTGGGGACCGCGAGCTGGATGAAGCGAACCTGGCTGCGGAGATCGGGCTCGCGCTCGAGGAGCCGATCGATGGCGAGGAGCCGGCGCGGGATCCCTTTGGTGTAGTCGAGCCGATCGATCCCGAGGACGATCTTGCGCCCGCGCGCCTCGT
>JBDTXR010000414.1:0-8309 GCA_040006075.1 Byssovorax sp.
GTCGGCCGTGGCGGGCCTTCTCTTGCTGGGCTCCGAAGCGCCGGGCGTACTCCGCGGCCGCGGCCTCGGCGATCGGGGTGCCCTCGGCGAAGGCGGCGGCGAGCTCCTCGTCGCGCTCGACGACGGCGCGATCGTTCTCGTACTTCCTCGCGTTGACGTCGCCCGCGCGGAGGGCGGCGAGGTGCATGAGGCGGCAGACGGCGCGGCCCGCTTCCGACGGGCGAGCGGCGCCGAGGTACGCTTCGAGGATCTCTTCGCCGGTCACCTTCATCACGCTGGGCGTCGCGGCGGTGTATCCCGGCCAGCCCAGGGAGCCGCAGAATTCGCGGACGGCGTATCCCGCGCGCCCCCTCTCGTCGGGAGTCGAGGCGCGCGCGGCCATCACGTGCGTCTGGAGGTGCTTCTCGTCGAGGTCGGCGGCCTGGAGGCCGGCGGCGCGGGCGCGCTTGGCGGCGGCGATCTGGACGTTGCGCGCGTCCGCGATTCGGGCCGTCGACGACGCGAGGAGCCGCTCGGCGAGCACGACGATCGCGACGTCGTCGGCGATCGCGGCGCGGTACGTGGCGACCGACGCGGCCTCGAGAAGCTCGGCGCGCCGCTCGTCGTCGCGCGCCGCGCGCACGGCCGCGATCTCCTCGGCGAGCTCGGGGGCGAGGTCGAGAAGAGCGAGCTCCTGGGCGTCGACGGCGCCCAGCGCTGCGACGTGCTCCGCGCGGGCGGTGTCGACCTCGGCGCGGAGGGCGTCGTCGCGCTGGGCGTTGTAGTCGACGAGCCGTGCCAGGGCCTCGGCGAGATCGGGGGCGGCGCGGTTCCGGCGAGCCTCGGCGAGCACGCGCGCCTTGGTGGCCGCGTCGCTCGTGCGAGCGTCGAGCGCTCCCACCGCGCGGCTCTTCTCGAGGGCGTGCTCGGCGGCGACGTGCTCGGCGAGGGCGGCGTCTGCGCGCTTCGCGGCGCGGTCCCGGCGGAGATCCGCGAGGTCGCGCGCGTTCCTCGCGTCGAGCACGGCCTTCGCCGCGGCGTCATCGTCGGCCGGGCCATCGTCGAAGGTCGCGGACGCGCGCTCGAACGTGGCGCGCGTCTCCTCGGCGAGACGTTGGGCCTCGCCGAGGCCCGCATCCGCCGCCGCGCTCGCGGCGCGGGCAGCGTCGAGGGCGCTCTCGAGGGTTGCGGGCGCCGAGGAACTCGCGGCGCCCAGGAGGGCGGCGAAGATGCGGCGGATCAAGATGCCACCCGCGCGAGGTGCGAGGCCGACACGCCACCGGAGCGGGTCTCGGTGCAGGGCGAGGCCGGGCGCGCCTCGGTCCGGAAGGCGTGCGCCATGTGGCGGGCGTCCTCGGCGGGGATCTCGCCGTGAGCGGCCACGAGGCGCTGGCGGTCGTTGGTTCTGGCGATGAAAGATGCGCAGGCGATGCGCTGGGCGGCGGTGAGCATGTTCGGATCCTTCGGGCGCCGTTCGGCGGCGCGGTGACGGGGCGGAAACGGTCAGGAGCGCGAGGAGCGGGCCGGGTTGATGCTCGAGCCGTCGAGCGGCGAGGGGCCGCCCGGCGTCTCGTAGGGCGTGCGGGGGCGGCTCACCGGGCCTTGCGTTGCAGCTCGCGGATCTGCGCGTGGGTGTGGACGATGAAGGGCTTGGCGCCGCGCGTCGGATCGAAGGCCCCGAACGTGCCGGGCTTCGCGCCCTTCGGGGCGTCGGACATCACGCCGAGGATCGAGCGGATCTTGTCCGAGTCGGCCCGCGAGATCCCGAACGAGCCGGATCCGTCGGTGCCGTTGTCGAGGTGCGTATCCTTCGAGCCGCGCAGGAACGCGCGCGCGCTCTTGAGCGAGAGCCCGCGGGCGTAGGCCTGCATTTCGGCGCCGTCGGTCGCGACGAGTTCGCGCACCTGGTCGCGGTCGCGGTCCATGTCGGCGCGGAGGCTGTCGATCTTTTCTTCGAGGGCGCGGAGGCTGGCCATATCGTCGGGCTCTTTCGTCATGCTGTGCGCCGAGGTGCTCGGCGCGGTGGGTTTTGAGGCGGGGCCATTCGGGGCGCGGCCGACGCCTCCAGCGCCGATCGGGAGGCCGATCGTCTGCATGCGCGTCGCGCCAGGCCTTGTTTGACCGACCGTGGCGCGGTGCTGCTCTTCGTCGGCGGTGGCGACCGTGCAGAACGAGAGCGGCGCGCTGGTGCGCGTTTGGGAGCGACCAAGGCTCACGATCGACCCCCTCGAGCAGCGGCCCGACGTTGGGCCCGACGTCGACGGCGGGCGCGGATCGAGGCCTGGCGGAACGCTTCGGACGCCGCGATCTCGGCGGCACGCTCGGGCGAGTGGAGACGGGGCTTCACGCTCGCACCTGGCCAGCGGCGGCGCGGGTCTGGATCGCGTTGCGCTGCTCGGCGGGGAGACCGTCGAGGAAGGCCGTCACGGCGAGCCGGTGAAGCCTGGAGCGGGACGAGTCGAGCACTACCTCGGCGGCCTCGAGACGGCTGTCGAGATCGGGGGGGAGGGACACGGAGCGGGCGCGTCGGGTTCGCATGCCGACCCTACCGGCGATCACCTGGTACGACCGCGCGACCGGCGCCCCGCGGCGCGTCGGACGGCAGGGCGAAACAGAAGCGAAACAGAAGCGAAACAGACTGCAACAGCGGGAACAGCGCTGTTTCATGCGATCGGCAACGGCCGAAACGCTGTTTCGCGATTTGATTTCGCGATTTATTCACGCGGAAAACTCGCCTCCTGAACGCCCGTGAAAGTCCCCACACTGTTTGTGGGTCCTGGCGCCTCGCTCATCCTCGCCGATAGGGATCGCCGCACCATGGCGGGCCCGTCCTGCGTCCTTGCTTCACACCCACGCCCGTGGGCAGGCGCAAGCCAAGCGGCTACGCCTCGCGGCTCTCCCGCCCGTCCGCGTCGGCGTCGCACCTCACGGCACCGTGGGGCGTCACGCTCCCCCGCGGCGCTTGCTTCGTACGATGCACGGGCGCCGAGGTCCCAACGTCCAGCGCCCTCGCGGTGGGGCGGGCATCGCTCACCAGGGCGGCCGACGAGCTCGGCGACGGCCCGCACCTCGACGCGACGTCAGGGTCGACGGGGGCGAACGCGAGAGGGCGCTCACCACCTGGGCGCCGAGGAGCGGGCGCGGGCGATCGTTCAGTTGAGCGGGGCGGCGACGCGCACCGGCGCGAGCCGACTGGAGAGGTCGATCCCGAACATGTCGCAGGGCCCGCCCGACGATCCACCGAAGGCGACCACGAGGATCCACGGCGGCGAGTTCGTTGACGCGGCGAGCGCGGCGGCGAGCGGATCGGCCGGGTTCTGCTTCGTCATGATCGCGAGCGCGTCGGGGCGCCGCATGCAATGGAGATCGGCGCGGCCGTCGGGGCGCTCTTCGATCACGATCACCGCGTCGTCGATGCGGATCGTTCTCCAGAGTTCTTCGATCTCGGCGGCGTGAGCGTGAGCGAAGGCACCGCGGGCGACGCGGGCGGGCGGGAGTTGGTCGGGGGTCGTCATCGTCTGATCTCCGTTCAGCAGGGCGGTGCGCCCTCACGTGGCGAAGCCTCCCGGGCATGTTCACCGGGAGGCGTTGGGGCGAGCGCGTCACGCCGTGACGGGCGCGTGACTCACCGGCCACGGGCGCCGCGCTGGGCTTCCTCGCGCGCCTTCCGGGTGGCACGGTGCTCTCGCTCGTCGATCGGCGCGCACGCGGTGAACGCCGACGTACTGGGCCAGAACATCACGCACACGCTCCCCTCGGGGACACCTCGATTCTTGTCGACGATGATGTCCACGATCTCCGCGGGCGCCGCGCTCCCCTCGGTCCGCGGAGCCGTGCGGCGCTCGAGGGCGCTCTCGTTGTGCATGAGGATCACCTTGTCGGCGTGCGCTCGGATCGACTTCGACTCTCGCAGATCCTCACCACGCGGGAGGCGGTTCGCCGTGCGCGCGTCCTCGTTCAACTGCGCTACGCCGAGCACCACGATCCGCAGCTCCTTCGCCAGCGCCTTCATTTGCTCGGCGACGTACGACACCTCGCGCTCGCGCCGCTCCTGGCCACGGCCGCCCGTCGAGCCGTCGCAGAGCTGCAAGTAGTCGACGACGACGAGCCGCAGCGGTGCGCCCTCGCGCCGGCCTCGGATCGCGCTCCGGCGCGCGGCGGCGCGGATCTGGTGGGGCGTGAGGTTCCCGCGATCGTCGAGGTGCAGGGTGCCGAAGATGCCGCGCGTCCTCACCTGCACGGCGATGTTTTCGAGCTTCGCCTTCTCGTCGTCGGTGAGCATGTTGCGCGCGGCCTTCGACGTGTCGATCCCGAGCACCGAGAGCACCGAGCGATCGGCGAGCTCGGCGCGGCTCATCTCCATCGAGCACACCAGCACGGTGCAAGGCATGGGCTTGTTCGTCTCCGGATCCACGGCCCACACGCTGGCGGTGTGCTGGGCGATCTGCATTGCCAGCGTGGTCTTTCCGATCCCGCTGTGAGCGCCGATGACGACGAAGTTACACGGCAGCATCGGCCCGAGCTGGCGATCAACGTCGTCGAGGCCCGTCCCGATCCCCCCGACGGCGGCGCGGCCCGCGATGATGTCCTCGACGCGATCCTCGATCGCTTCGCCGAGCGTCGGCGTGCGCTCGTCGGCCTCGGTCGCGGTCGAGAGCATGATCGCTTCCTCGGCCGCGGCGATGAACTCGCCCGCGTCGGCGATCGATCCGTAGCCCTCGGCGGCGATCTTCTGGCACGTGGCGACGAGCGCGCGGAGGCGCCACGCATCGATCACGAGCCGCGCGTGCGCCTCGGCGTCGGCGACGGCCGGCGTCGCGTCGGCGAGCTGCGCCAGGTACGACGCGCCGCCCACCTGGGCGAGTCGATCGCGATTGCGCAGCCACGACGCGACCGAGACGATATCGACCGGCGAACCGACGGCCGCGAGGCCCAGGGCGGCCTCGAAGATCCGCCCGTTGGCGTCGCTGTAGAACTGCGCGGGCTTCAGGATCTCGATCACGCGATCCAGCGCCTCGCGGCTCAAAAACACGGCCGCGAGGACAGCGGCTTCCGCGTCGAGGTTGTGGGGCGGAACGCGGCCGGCGATGCTCGCGGGCTCGTGACGGGTCGTGTTCATACTGCACTCTCGAAGGGGGCCAGCGGTCGCACGGCGGCGACGGGTCGATAGGGTTTCAGCGCGTCACCAGAACGCGGTGAAGAAGCGGCGACGGCGGTCGCAAAGCCCATGAATTGCTCCACGCGGCCCATGTCGCGAAAGACTTGCTCCGGCTTGTTGTGGCCCTTGGTGACGTGCCAGTCGTCGAGCCAAGCGCCCCTCGCCGCGAGCTTCAGATCGTCGAGCGAGAAGTCTTTGAGCCGCGCCAGGATCAGCCTCCGGCGCTTCTCATCCAGCTTCGGGTTGCGCGTCCCGATGGTGCCTCGGCGCCAGCCGTCGAGGTACACTGCAAAGACCTCTTCGACGTCGTTTCGCGGGTTCGGTGCGTCGATGCCGGCGAGCGGTAGCGCGATGGTCTGGTCGGCTTCCTGTCGGCGTCCGGCCTTCGCGGCGAAGACGGTCGAGGAAGCGTCGGCGGACGTCGCGATCTGCAGAGCTTCAGGGGCGCGCGGCTCGGGGTTCGGGTTCGTGAAGGGCTTGGCCGGATCCGGCGAGCCGTCAGGGAACCGGGGCGAGGAGCGCGAGCCGTCAGGCTCGTTGCTGGCGGAGCCGGGATCTTCTTTCTGGCTGAGCTGAGCTGAGCTGAGCTGAGAGTGACCGCGTGTGACATCGTGTGACATCGTGTGACGTTCGGTCACGTCGCGTGACTCACCCGTCACGTTTTGTGACTGAGTGTCACGATTCGTGACGGGTGCGAGAGCGGCGCGAGCGCGCTCCCTGCTCGCCTTCTGTCGCGCTCTGTCGCTCTGTCGCGCCTCTTGCGCTTCGATGAAGTTGCGGATCACCAAGGCGCGATCGCGAAGCTCGATGCACCCGTCGGCGGCGAGTTCCGGGAGCACGCGATCGATCACCTCCAGCGGGACGCGCAACAGGGCCGCGATGCTCTTCGATCCAGCGCGGCCGAGGTCGAGGACTCCCGCGCGATCGACGGCGCGGAGCAAGAGCAGGAACACACTCCGCGCCTCCCACGACAAGAGACACCACTCGGGCGTGTCGCGCGTGTAGGCCCGCACGTAGCGCTCGTCCTCCCACCTCATGAGCGCCCCCTTTCCTCGAACGCTGGCGACGCGGTGAGAGCCGCACCCAGCGCCCGCGCGACGGCGACGAGCTCACTCCAGCGGAGCGCGATCCCCTTGTCGGTCGCGCGAGGCTCTGCGCCGGCGCGCCGCTCGTACAACCGGACATCGACGACGCGCCGGCCGGCGAAGCTCCGGAGCTGGATCCGCAGCTCACCAGCGGCGCCGCGATCGATCGCGAGGAGCAGAATCGGCTCGGGCTCGGCGGACGGCGCGGCGCGCTTGAGGTGAACGGGGCGCGGAACGATCGGATAGTCGATCATCGTCGCGCCTTCCCCTTCGCGGCGACGCGCTCGAGGCCCAGCTCGGCGAGAACAGCATCGGCCCCCTGGTCGTCATCCGTGCTCGGCGATCCGGCCGACGCGAGCGGCGGCGGGGCGATCCCGACGCGCTCGATCGCCGCGTCGCACGCGGATCGTCTGGCGCGCCAGCGCTTCCCGAGCTTGCGCGCGCCCTCGACGTGGCCAGCGCGAGCGAGCTCCGCGGCCTCGCGACGCGTGACACCCAGGTGAGCGTCGATCGCGACCCACGGATCGCCGTCGCTGGTCTGCGAGGCCTCGGCGCGCACCGCGGCCCGGATGTACTCCGCCAGGCCGGCGAGGAGCGCTGGAGGTACTTCGAGAGCTGAAGCGGTCAATCGTCCTGACATGAGGACTCCCGCGCCGCAGTGGCGCGAACGAGGGTCAAAGGACGGAGGCGCTCAACGCGGATTCGAGCTGCACCAAGCGCAGCCGCAAACCCTGCTCGTTGATTCGACACTGGGGGATCCCAGTCGCTTCGGAAACGGCGCGGAGCCGGGCTTGAAGCTCTGTAGGGATCGAGAGCCCGGAACGAACGACGGTGCGTCGGGCGCGACGAGGGCGGCTGTTTTCGGTGTCCATGTCCCAATGTCTTGCCAAGTGCGCGCACCGTGGTCGATACACACAGGCGTGCACGCGCGATCGTATGGGGCCTACTTCAAGAGTTGTTGAAGAGTAGGCCCCTACGTGGCGACAGGGGCGAACGTATGGGGGTGACGCTACGTGTGGGGCGTGCTTGCCGCGCGAGCGCGCGCAGTGGTGATGATCCGCGTTTCCTCTTCGAGCACCATGGCCACCGTTGGGCTCGCTGGCGGCGGCTTCTTCGAGCCCTTTTCCGCCGTAGCCACTCTCTTTTCCCGCTCCTCCTGTTGCTGTTTCGACTTCGGCGGGAATTCGCCCGCGAGCAACGACAGGATCGCGAGATCCCGATTTGATGGGGCGCGACTGGCCCACCATCCACGATCCGGGACGTCGAAGTGCTCCACGAGCCGCGAGCGGAGCCGCATCGAAGCCTCGGCGCGGGTCGCGCGCTCGTCGGCGATCTGGGCCGGCAATGAGTCGACGAACTCGAACATGCTGAAGCCGTTCTCGATCCGTTCGTCGTTGCACGTCGCGTTCGCGAAGAGCAGCTCGATCCGGTCGGTGAACTCGTTCGACTCCGGGCGATCCTCCGCAGCCACGGCGCCGGCTGCGATCGATTGCTTCACCACCTCGGCCGCCGCAACCAACGCGGCCGCGAGGTCTCGCCAGGCTTGCCGCGGGCGCGCGTCGAGCGAGCTTGGGATCGCCTTCTTCACGTAGGCCTCCATTCGCTCGCCCGCGTTCTCTGGCACGTTCCCATCGCCCGCCCGCTCCTCGGCGAAGCGTTGATCCACCTCGGCGACGCACGCGGCGCGCACGGCGGCGCGCAGCTCGCCGATCGTCTCGTAGCGCTTCCCCTTCTCGGGGTTGTTGATCGTTCGCTTCGCGGGTAGGCTCTTCGCCACGGGATCTCCCTTCGATCCTGTCCGCGCCCCGGGGATTGCCGTCCCGCGGGGCGCTTCTTTGTCCAGGCGAGCCTATCACCTCGAGCAGCGCGACGAGCAGGATCGCGCGGATCACGATCGACTCCGCTTCGCGCGCTCGCGCGCCAGGTCGACGACGGGCGTCGAGGCCGCCGTGGAGCCGGCGAGGAGCTTCTCGGCGGCCTCGT
Source organism: Byssovorax sp. (assembly GCA_040006075.1). Classification (GTDB taxonomy): domain Bacteria; phylum Myxococcota_A; class Polyangia; order Polyangiales; family Polyangiaceae; genus JANYGI01. Next base: position 8,206 of record JBDTXR010000414.1, read on the forward strand.
GAGCCACGCGCGCGGCCTCGAGGTACCCGTCGGCGACGGCCGCGCCGACGGCCGCGAGGAGCTGCTCGAGGAGCCCAGTACGAGGTGAGGCACGGGGCACCGAA
>JBDTXR010000415.1:0-8286 GCA_040006075.1 Byssovorax sp.
GCGCGAGAGGCGCCCGAGAGGCCGGGAAATCGAGAGCGAGAGGAGCATGGTGACCAGCGCGGTGAGCGCGAAGGCGACGCCGAGCACGCGGACCAGGCCCGATCGAATGCGGTAGAGCTCGACCAGGACCGGCCGCGTCGATCGCACCACGTAGACGACGCCGACGACCGCGTCCTTGCGGCGGATCGGCTCGGTGATGAACAGGAACACGCCGGGCGCGCGCTCGCGCATCCGCGCGTACGATCCAGGCACGCCGGTGAGCGCGGCGCGGACCTCGGTGCGCGCCTCGATGTCGGGCCAGAGCTTGGGATCGCTGAGGTCGCGCGGGAGATCGCGGATCGGGATCTCCGACCCGCTCATCGATCGCGGGAGCACGTGCGGCGGCGGGGGCTCGGGGCCTTCGGGTGGGCCGTTCTCGTGCGAGTCGACGAGGACCGCGCCCTTTTCGTCGAGGAGGCGAACGCGCATCCGCGTGCGGCGCGCGGCCTCGGTGAGGATCGCCGCGTGGCGTGGATCGCCGAGGGCGATGTCGGCGCCGAGATCGGCCTCGCAGAGGGCGCGGACCATCACCGCTTGATCGCGCATGTCGCGCTCGAGCGAGAGCAGGAGCTGGCGCTCGTGGATCCGCGCGAACTCGAGCCCGGCGATCGGCACCAGCAGCACCAGGAGGTTGACGACGAGGAGGCGGACGCCGATGCGCCCCACCCAGCGGACGAAGCGCTCGCGCACCCCGCTACTCCCCCGCGGCCTTGTAGCCAATGCCGTGGACCGTGGTGATCGGATCGCCCCCGGCGCCGCGGAATTTGGCGCGGATCCGCCGTACGTGGGTGTCGATGGTGCGCTCGGTGATCAGGTTGTCGTAGCGGTAAGCGCGCTGCATGAGCTGGGCGCGCGAGAGCACCACGCCGGGCCGCTCGAGGAGGGCGCCGAGGACGCCGAACTCGGTGGGCGTGAGGTCGATGCGCTGGCCGGCGTAGCGGACCTCGTGGCGCTCGGTGTCGAGCTCGATCCCTCGGTGAATCAAGAGCGAAACCCGTGGCTCGGGCGGCGGCTCCCGGTCCTCGATCCGGCGGAAGACGGCGCGGACGCGGGCCACGAGCTCGCGTGGGGAGAAGGGCTTGGTGAGGTAGTCGTCGCCGCCGAGCTCGAGGCCGATGATGCGATCGATCTCCTCGCCGCGGGCCGAGAGGAAGAGGATCGGGACGCGGCTCGTCTTGCGGATCCGGCGGCAGACCTCGAGCCCGTCGAGGTCGGGCAGGGTGACGTCGAGGACCAGGAGATCGACTCCACCCTTCTGGAACGCCTCGATCGCGTCTGCGCCGCTCTCGACCGCGGTGACGGTGAAGCCCTCTTTCTTGAGCGCGTAGTCGACGACCTCGCGGATGCGGGCTTCGTCGTCGACGATGAGGATGTGCTTGCTCACGAGGGAATTTGCCCGCCTATCTCAGCTGGCCATCGGCAGCGTACCGGGACCGGCCCCGCGCGCGCTGGTCTTCTTCCACAGGCAGAGGGGATTGGGCAGCTGGTGGTCGGCGCGGATCTCCTGGTAGCCGAGGGGTAGCTGGCCGCCAAAGCCGTTGTAGACGAGGACGCAGGTCCCGATCGGGGCGCGTCGGAGCAGCTCGCGCACCCGGGCGACGTCGCGTGAATAGCGCTCGAAGCCGAGCTCCACGTCCTCGTCGAGGTGATCTCGAGAGCCAAAGAGGTTCTCGCCAAAGGGGTTGTAGAGATAGTAGGCCTCGGCCTCGGGGACCTCGGTCTCGCCGAGCGAGCCTCCGAGGAAGGTGACGCGATCGTCGACCTCGAACACCCGCGCGAGCTCGCGCGCGGCGGCGACGAGGCGCGGGCGGTGCTCTATCCCGGTGAAGCGAGAGCGGCAGGCCAGCGCGGCGGCGACACAGAATTTCCCGGCCCCCGAGCCGATGTCGAGCACGGTTTGCACCTGGAGCTCGTCGAGCCACTCGGCGGCGCGCATCGCCACGAGGAGCGGTGTCCAGTATTGCGCCGAGACCAGCCGGAGCTCATCGGGGAAGAAGCGATCGAAGGCCCGATCGACAGGGCACATGCCGGTGCGGATCGCCATGGCGATCCCGCTCGGCGAGGGCTCGAGCACCAGGGGATCGTTGGAGGCCGGATCGCCGAAGCGACCGACGAGGTTGATCCTCTTCAGGTGCCGTACCTTCACGGGGAGATCAGCCCACGACGACGCGCTTCAAGACCAGGATCAGGCGCCAGGCCGAGGTGTGCTCGAACGGGACACCGACGTTGAAATCGCCCAGCGCCGCCGCGATTTCGAGATCCGGGACCCGGGCGATGATCTGCTTCCAGCCGGCGAGATCGGGGATGAACCAGCGGTCTTCCTGGCGTAGCCGCTGCTGGCCGCGGGGGGAGGCGCCGCCCTTCTTCGCGCTCTGGGAGCAGACCACCTCGAGCGTGACTGGCACGCTCTGGCCACCGTCTTCGGGCGTGGTTTTGTCGAGGTGCATGCGGAAGCGCGCGTCGATGACCGAGTCGCCGCGGACCTCGGTCCACTCGGTGTGGTGGACGCCCGAGGGGGTGAGATCGGCCGGGTGGGTGGCCTCGATGATGTGGAGCCCGCCGGGCTGGAGCAGCTCGGCGGCGCACCGTAAATGAGCCTCGATCGAGGCCGCGCCGGGGAGCAGGTGAATCGCCGAGAGCGGGACGAACGAGAGATCCATCGGCGCGCCGAGGCCCAAAGGGCGCTCGTCGAGGCCCGCCTTGACGAAGCGCACCTCGGCCCCGGTGGAGGGGTGTTTGCGCGCGATGCCGCGCGAATAGGCCAGCATCGCCTCGGACGAGTCGGCGCCAAAGGCCTCTGTCCCGGCGTCGGCGAAGGCCCAGAGATGGCGCGCCGGGCCCGAGGCCCAGCAGAGGACGCGGCGCACCTCGCGCGATCCGAAGCGGCGGGCGCAGGCGAAGAGGAAATCGCGATCGGCCACGTAGTCGCGGTAGCCGAAGGCCGCGTCGTAGAGGGCGACCTCGTCCATGGCCGCGAGCGGGGGGGCCGAGGCGCGGCGAACGCGCTTGGTGAAGATGATGAGATCGTCGCCGGGCGCGTAGAAATCGGGGATGGTGGCGGTGCGGGCAAAGCTGGTTGCGTCGTAGAAATGCACCGCGGCGCCGTGCCCCTCGCGACTGCCGGTCTCGACGCGGATGGTGCCGCCGCCCTCGCGCGCGATCTCGTCTTCCATGCTGGCGACCAGGCCGCGGGCGACGCCGGAGCGGGCAAAATCGGGCGAGGTGGCGATCCAGTAGAGATCGTACGTGGACTGCGTCATCGGCGTGCGGCCGTAGCAGAGGTAGCCGGAGAGGCCGGGGGCGCCGTCGGGTGAGCCGGCGAAGGCCAGAATGAAGCGGTAATCGTCGGACTCGGGGTGATCGAGCCGCGCGTCGACCAGCTCGAGAGCGACCACGCGCTCGTCGGCGGTGAAGGCCGAGAGGGAGTCGAGCAGGGCGGCGAGGAGCGGGCGATCGCCGGCCTGCAAAGGGCGCTGATGGGTCACGGCGCGGCGACCGCTGCGGGGACGAGCTGCGAGGCCGCGGCGCGCGGGCGGGAGAGCCGCGCGCGCGACGAGCGGCCGCGCGAGGCGAAGAGCACCGCGTCGTCTTCGCGGCGACGGAGCGCGCTGCGAAGGACCTCCCACACCATGTCGGCGTAGCGCAGGCCGGCGCGCGCGGCGGCGAGGGCGAAGCCGCCGTCTTCGGAGAGATCGCAGTTGGGGTTCACGTCGATGACGTAGGGATCGCCGCGCTCGTCGACGCGGACGTCGACGCGGCCGTAGTCGCGCAAGCCGAGCACGTCGAAGGCACGACGACCGATGGCCGCGACGCGCCGGAGCTCGCGCGGGCGGAGCACGGCGGCGACCGATTTCGTCCCGTGCCAGCCGGCCGAGTCGGACTCCCATTTGGAGTCGAAGGTGAGAATGTGCGGGTGCCCGGGCGGGAGCTCGTGGAAGGTGATTTCGCCGGGCGGGAGCACGCGCGGCTCGGGCCAGCCAAGCAGCGAGATCGAGAGCTCGCGACCGTGGATGTAGCGCTGCACGACGGCCGGCTGGCGGTAAGTCTCGACCACGTGCGCGACCTGCGCGCGGAGCTCGGCGAGGGTGTGAACGACGGACCGCGACTCGATGCCGAGCGAGCCGTCTTCGCGCTCGGGCTTCACGATCGCCGGGAAGGTGATCCGCGGCAGGTGCTGCAAATGATCGGGGCTGTCGACGCGCACCGTGGCCGGCACGCGGACGCCCGCGCGCGCGAGGATCTGGTTGGCTTCGAGCTTGTACAGGCAGTGGCGGAGCGCGTGGTACGGGCTGCCCGTGAACGGGAGCCCGAGGCGCTGCAAGAGCCACGCGGCGTGGACCTCGAGCCGGCTGTCGCCGCCGAGGGCCTCGCAGAGGTTGAGCACCACATCGGGGCGGTGATCGCCGATGGCCGCGAGCACCTCGCTCGGGTGAAACACCGATCGATGCGCGACGCGCACGCCGGGCGTCGCAGCGACGGTCTCGAGCATGTGCTCGGCGACCGGGGCGACGCTGTCGGCGCGGACAGGACCCGAGGGGCCGCGAGAGTCGCCCTCCCCGCGCCGCCATTGACTTGGAGGCTCGCCTCCGCCTTCCTGATGATCGCGGCTCGACAAGAGCAGGATACGAGTCTCGGTTCCCACGGGATTGTGGCTACTTGACCGGTCCGTGCGGCGACGCGCAAGAGGGAATCGATCGGCCCAGCACGATTGCGCGCATGCAGTTTCGTTGCATGCGCGATGCAAACGCTACGGCTTGTTGCCGCGGCGGCGGGCGAGCAGGATCTCGGCTGCTGTGAGCGGACGGGATTCCGGTGAGCCAGGTGGTCCAGCGGGCTTCGGGCGCGCCGGCTGAGGGCGCGACGAGCCCGCGACAGGAGCCTTTGCAGGGACCGTCGCCGTGGCTGTGGGGAGGCGCGACGGCGCGACGTTCGGGCCGGGCTGCGCCGCGACGACGCCGGGAGCGGACCGGGGCGCTTCGCGCGATCGGGTGCCGCGATCTTTGGCGTCGAGGAGCGAGCCCATCGTCGCGGTCGCGTCCGGCGCGGCGGCGATCGGCGCGCGCTTCGCGGGACGGCGCAGGCGCGCGAGCAGCCTTTGCTGGGTCGCGAGCACGCCGTCCGGCACGGCGAGGCGGCGCGCCGCGACCGCGAACAGCAGCCCGAACGCCGCGAGGAAGAGCAGCGGCGGAGTCGCGTCCTTGTACGAGAAGCGCGTGGCGGCGCGATCGGCGAAGATCCCCGCGAGCGTGTCGCGCCGCTTTCCCCCGGTGAATTCAGCGATCCGCGTCAGCAGCGCGAGATCGCTCCCGGTCGGTCGCAGCTCTTCGCCGGCGGTGAGCACCGCGCCGGTCGTGCCCACGGCCTCGCCGGTCAGCTCGTCGCGGCCGACGACGATGTACGTTCCCGGCCGCGAGAGCGGCACCGAGGCGGTGTACGCGCCCGCGCCGGCCGCCTCGAGCGCGACCTCGCGCGTGAAGCCCTCGGGGCCCGCGACGTGGACCACGAGGCGACGGAACGACTGCGCGCGCCCGTCGTCGCCGACCACGCCCGCGCGCACGTGCAGCTCGCCGCCGACGGCGTCGGCCTCGAGGCGCACGCGGAGATCTTCGCCCTTGCGGGTCACGTCGCGCGCCGTCTGCGCGATCATCCGCGCCGCGCCCGGCCACGACGTCCAGCTCTTGCCCCAGCGGTCCTTCAAATCGCTGGTGAATGCGGCGGCGCGGCCGATCCCCGCCGACCACACCGCGAGCACGGGATCGCCGTCGGGCCCGGTCAGCAGCACGCTCGATCGGGCCTTGGGGATGGTCACCACGTAGCCCTTGAGGATCGGCGCCTCGGCGAAGTCGATGCCCGCGGTGATCGACGACGCGGCGCCGCGCGCGACGCTGAAGTCCTTCTCGACGATCGACGATCGCGACGCGAGGATGGTCTCCTGGGCGAAGACCGAGGGGAGGCGCGTCGCGTCCTCGATCAGATAAAAACGGCCGGTACCAAGCCGGGAGAGCACCTCGAGCTCGGGCACGTCGCTGCCGTTGCCGAGGGCGACGACGCTGGTGGTGATTCCGCGGCGGAGCGCCTCGGTCACCTTGGGGCGACAGCCCTTCATGTCCTCGGCGTCGGAGCCGTCGGCGAAGAGGAGCATGTGCTTGAGGTTGGACTTCGTCTTGTCGAGCGCCTCGTAGCCAGCGTCGAGGGTGATGTCGACGTAGATGCCGCCGCCGCCGACGCCGACGCTGCGGATGGCCTTCTCGATCGCGGCCTTGTCGCTCACCGGCGCGAGCGGGACGCTCCATTTCACCACGGTGTCGACGTGCTCGACCCCGAGCAGATCGCCGGGGCCGAGCAGCCCGGCCGAGCGCGCGGCGGCCTCGTTGGCGAGCTCGAGCTTGGTGTGGCCGCCGGCGGTGGCGCCCATCGATCCCGAGATGTCGATCCCGATCACCTCGGCGAGGCTGGCGCGGCGGCGCTCTTGTTTGAGGTCAAACGATACCGGCGAGATCTCTTCGAGCGGCGTCCTGGCGTAGCCGCCCGGGCCCATGCCGCGGTCGCCGCCCATCAGGATCAGGCCACCGCCGAGGTCGCGAACGTAGGCCGCCAGCGCGTCGATTTGCCCCGGCGAGAGGTCGGGCGCGCGGATGTCGCTGAGCACCACCACGTCGTAGCCGGCGAGGCCGCCGAGGTCCGCGGGCACCGAGGTCGAGGTGCCGCTGTCGACGCGGAACGCGCTGGCCGTGAGCGCGTCGGCGATGAACTTCCCCTTGCCCGCGTCGCCCTCCAGGACCAGCGCCGCGGCGGGGCCGCGCACCCGCACGAAGGTGCTCCCGGCGTTGTCTTCGGGCGCCTCGTCGAGCTTCGGATCGAGCGCGGTGATCTCCACGTCGTAGCGATGAAGCCCGGGCCCGGGCGCCTTCTCGCGGATCCGGAGCACGTCCTCCCCCGCGGTGACCCTGGCGTTGGCCTTGGCGATCAGCTCCCCGTCGCGGCGCAAGCGGATCTCGATGTCGGCCGGCGCGGGCGCCGCCGTGACGAGGCGAAGATCCATCGCTTCGCCTTCATCCGCGCGGGTGGGCGCGCGCAACGCGACCACGCGCACGTCGGGAACGATCCGCTGCTCCAGCGCCACCACGTCGATCGGGAGCTGCGCTGCGACCGCTGCGGCGGCGGCCGACATGGTGTCGCCGCGCGTCGCCACGCCGTCGGTGAGCAGCACGATCCGCGCGGCCGAGTCGGGCGGCACCTCGGCGAGCGAGCGCCGGATCGCCGCGGCGAGATCGGTCCCATCGCGGCCGATCGCCACGCGCTGCGGGGCGCCGAGATCGCTCTTCGGCCGCGGCGGATCCTCGGTCGCGGCCTCGGCGGCAAAGGCGATGGTCCCGATCCGATCGTCCTCGCGCATCGAGAGCTCGGCGACGGCGAGGTTCTGCTTGATCCGGGTCTCGGCGCTGGGCACGAGATCGATCGATCGGCTTCGATCCACGGCGATCAGCACCGTGAGCCGATCGAGCGGCTTGCCGACCTCCGGCCCCGCGGCCGCCATCGCCGCGGTGATCGCCGCGGCCATCGTCAGCAGATCGCCGAGCACGGTGCGCGCTGTCCCCTGCTTCCCGCGGGCGTTCGTCAATCGTACGGCGATGAACGAAGTGGCCGCGAGGCCGAGCAGCGTCACCCAGGGGCGCGCGAGGCGGAGGTACCTGTCGGAGATCACCGCGGCCCACGCGAGCCCGACGTAGAGCGTGGGCAGCGCGCCGACGATCATCCCGAGCAGCAGCGCCGGTCGCCGCTGCACCCGCGCCCGCAGGATCGCGTAACGCACGATCAACCCGAAGGCGAAGAACCCCACCGCGAGCGCCGCGAAGGGCAGAAAGCGGAGCGCTTGAATCAGCGTCACGCCGTCTTCCTCCTCTCGGGCATCTTCGGGCGCTGCGGCGCGGCGACGGCGCTCTTCGCGCGGTTGTCGCGGGTCAGATACCAGACGTCGAACACGATCAGCGCGAGCCCGCCCAGCGCGAGGAGCCACGTCCACTCGTTGTGCGCGTCGGGCTGCGCGGCCGACGCGGTCACGGTGATCTTCTCTCCGTCAGCCTGGATCGGCTTCGCGTTGAGATCGCTCTCGGCCACGCTGGTGAGGTTCGCGGGCACCACTGTCGACCCCGCCTGCGGCCCTTGCCACGCGACGGTGTAGAACCCGACGTGCGGGATGTCGGGCACCACCGCGAGGCTCCCGCGCTGCGAGACCTCGATCTTCTC
>JBDTXR010000416.1:0-8248 GCA_040006075.1 Byssovorax sp.
CCTGCGGCGAGGTAGTCCTCGACGCCGCCGCGGTACTCGATCCGCGCGTAGGCGCGCTGCTCGTCCATGGCGTCGACCGCGGTGTCCGGCGGAAAATACGGCGGCGTGCCCGTGACCAGATCGAAGCCGTCTCCCGCGGCCGCGAGGATCGATCGGTCGCGGAGATCGCCGTGGTGGATCGTGATCCGATCCTCGAGGTGGTTGCGCGCGACGTTGCGCCGCAAGAGCTCGAACGAGATCGCCTGGGCCTCGACGCCGACGAGCGTGGCCTCGGGCAGCTTCCACGCGAGGTGGAGCAGCACCGAGCCGAGGCCGCAGCCAAGATCGATCACCCGCAGGCTCGCGCTCGCTGCGTGCCACGCGACGTACGCGGTGGCCACGTCGTCCGACGAGAACCGATGTCCCCCGACGCGCTGGAAGACCCGGTAGTCCCGCGTGAGCCGATCGTCGGTGAGCGGCCCGAGGAGGGGATCGGGGATCTGGGCCCTGGGCGACATCGGCCGCGGACCGTAGCAAAAAAGCTCTGCGGTCGACGTCCTTCGCGCTCACGGGATCCAGCGCGGCTCGCCCCCTGAAAAGCGAGATCCGCGCTTCACGGCGCGGATCGCGGCATGATACCGTCACTGTTTTTGTTGCCGCGCTAGAGGGGACCTCTTAGCAAGGGTGGATGCAGGCGCGGAACAGGGTCGTTGTCTCGCTTGCGATCGCTGCGATGTCGCTCACCACGGCGCTGTCGTCGCTGCGAGCCCAGCCGGCGCCCGCGGCGAGCGCGGCGCCGATCGCGAGCGCGGCGCCGATCGCGAGCGCGGTGCCCGCGGCGAGCGCCGCTCCCGCGGTCCACCCCAGCGCGCCCGCGGCGAGCGCGTCGGCGAGCGCGCCCGGCGCCGCGGGGGGAACGAAGCCCGAGGTCGCGGGAGCTCAGGTCCGCATCCACGATCGCAAGGCGTTCCTGGTGCTCGCGCCGCGCGCCGGTCGCACAGCGGAGCAGCGCGCCGCCGCCGCGGGGCAGGTGCTCGAGCTCGTCGTCGACGAGACCGAAGAGGTCGAGATCCGCTCGGTCGAAGAGGGCGACGTGATCGTCGTCTACGCCGGCACCACGCCGGTGATCCAGCTCGGCGCCGAGGACGCGGCCGCCGCCGGCGACGCGTCGCTGGCGCTCCACGCGGCCAGCGTCACCGCGAAGACGCGCGAGGCCCTCCGCGCCGAGCGGCAGCGCAGCGCGGTGGCCCGCACCGTGTTCTCGTTCTCGCTCGTGGTCTTCGCCGGCCTCGTCGCGTTCCTCCTGCTCCGCAAGGTCGGCGAGCTCGCCGAGAAGGCCCGCGCGTGGATGATGGCGCACCCCGAGCGCTTCCCTGCGCTCCGCGTCCGCGGGATCGAGGTCGTGCAGCCCGCCGCGGTCCGAGGCAGCGCCTCGATCACCCTGAGCGCCGCGCGGATCTTCGCGCAAATCGGCGTCATTTACGCCTGGATCATCATCACGCTCTCGCTCTTCGAGGCGACGCACAGCTACACCGAGCGCCTCACCGGGTTCGTCCTCACGCCGCTCTCGGCGCTGATGGCCCGCGTCGCCGTGGCGCTGCCGCTGGTGGTCATCGCGATGATCACCGCGCTCGTCGTCGGCGTCGCGCTCCGCTTCGTGCGGCTCTTCTTCGGCAGCCTCGCGCGCGGCGAGACCACGCTCGGCCTGCTCCCGCGCGATCTCGCGGTGGCCACGGGGCTGCTGGTCCGCTTCGGCATGGTGGTGATCACGCTCGTCGTCGCCGCCCCGCTGATCACCGGCACCGACGACGGCGCGATCTCGCGCGCCGGCGTCATCGCCCTCGTCGCCCTCGCGCTCGCGAGCACGCCGCTCCTCAGCAACGCGGCCGCGGGGATCACCGTGATGTACGGGCGGCGGCTCCGCGTGAACGAGCACGCGGCCATCGGCGGGCGCCACGGCCGCGTCCGCGCGATCACGCTGCTCGAGGTCGTCCTCGAAGACGAGGACGGCGCGGCGATCTACGTGCCCCACCTCCAGGCGCTCTGGCACCCGACCAGCGCGCTCGGCGCCGCGCCGCCGATCGTGGTCGAGGTGCAGATCGCGCCCGACGCCGATCTCGCGCTGGCGACCGAGGCGCTCGATCAGGCCGCGAAGATGGTGGGCACGCGCAACCGCGTCGATCTCGTCGGCATCGACGCCGAGTCGGCGCGCTTCCGGGTCCTGATCCACGCCTCCGCGAGCGGCGCCGAGAGCCGCCTCTGGCTGGCGATCGCCGCCGCGCTGCGCGAGAAGGGCGTCGCGCTCGGCCGCCGCACCGCGACCCCGGGAGGCGCGCGGTGAACGCGATCTGGCTGCTCATGGGCCTGCTCCTGCTCTCGTACATCGGGAGCTTGCTGGTGGGCGGCCGGGCGATCCGCGGCATGGGCCTGCCCTCCGGCGCCGAGTACGTGGTGCTGGGTTTCCTGGTCGGACCCAGCGCCCTCGGCCTCTTCGATCGCGACACGCTCGCGACGTTCGAACCGTTCGCGCACGTCGCGCTCGGCTGGCTGATGTTCGTCGTCGGCATCACCTTCGGCATGACGGGCGATCGCCGCGTGCGGACCTCGCGGCTCGTCGGCGGCTTCTTCGTCTCGCTCGTCAGCGGCGCCGCGGCCTTCGCGGCGGCGTGGCTCTTCCTCGCGTGGCGCGCGCCGCTCGCGCCGCTCGATCGCCTCCTCGCGGCCGGCGGCATCGGCGCCGCGTGCGCCGAGACCACGCGCTACGCCGTGCGCTGGGTCGCCGCGCGCCACCACGCCGAGGGGCCGGTCTCGGAGCTCGTGAACGAGATCGCCGAGAGCGACGATCTCATCCCGATCCTCGCCGTCGCCTTCCTCTTCGCGCTCTACCCGCCGGCAGTGAAGTTTCATCTCCACGTCCTTGGCTGGGTGGCGATCACCGTCGGCCTGGGCCTCTTGCTCGGCGCGATGTCGGCGATGCTGCTCGGCAAAACGTTCCGCCTCGCCGAGACGTGGGGCGTCCTCCTCGGCATGTCGCTGCTCGCCGTCGGCACCACCGAGCGCCTCGGCCTCTCGTCGATCAGCGCCCTCTTCGTGATGGGCGTCACCCTGTCGGCGCTCTCGCCCCACCGCCGCGAGCTGCGCCGCATCCTCTCGCCGACCGAGCGCCCGGTCATGCTGCCGGCCCTGCTGCTCGCGGGCGCCTTCACCGACTTCAGCCTCGCGAAGTACCTGCCGTACCTCGTCGTCGTCGCCATCGCCGCGCGCACGCTCACCAAGTGGCTCGTCGGCCTCGGCCTCCTCGCCCTCGCGCCGGTCGCGCGCCCGGCGGGGCCGCGCCTCGGCTTCGGCCTGCTCTCGGCGGGCGCCCTCGCCATGAGCATCGGCCTCGCGTTCGCGCTGCGCTTCCCCGGCCCGGTCGGCGGCCTCGTCCTCGCGTGCGCCGCGGCGATCACCCTCTTCGGCGAGCTGGTCGGCCCGGTGTCGCTCCGCAGCGCGCTCACCGCCGCGGGCGAGACCCGCGACGATCCCCCGTCCACCGCCGCGTCAACGCCGGTACCCGTCGTGTCCTCCACGTCCACACCGTTGCCTGTCGTGTCCAGCGACGACCGGGCGGCCACGTGAGCGGCGCCGCCCACGCCGCTCCCAAGAAGGCCTCCACCCGCGCGGTGCAGGCCGTCGTCCTCGTCGCGCTCTTCGGCCTGCTCTTCGCCGCGACGCGGCTCGTCCCCGAGCTCCAGAGCCAGGCCGGGACCATCGGCGCCGTCGGCTTCCTCCTGCTCACGGGCACGCTCGCGAGCGAGATGGTCGACATCCTCGGCCTCCCCCACCTCACGGGCTACCTCCTCGCGGGCATCGTCGCCGGCCCGTACGTGCTGAAGCTGATGGACCACCACACGGTCTCGCAGCTCACGACGGTGAACGGCCTCGCGCTCGCGCTCATCGCCATGGAAGGCGGCGCCGAGCTCAAGATCGACGGCCTGCGCAAGAGCCTCCGCAGCCTCGGCTGGGCCACGCTGCTCCAGACGCTCGTCGTCCCGATCGTGATGACGGGCGTGATGATCGCCTGCAAGCCGCTGATCCCGTTCCTGGGCAACCTCAACACCTCGGCGCTGATCGGCGTCGGCATCCTCTGGGGCACGCTCGCCGTCAGCCGCAGCCCCTCGGCCACGCTCGGGATCCTCGCGCAGACGCGCGCCACCGGCCCGGTCGCGGCCAACACGCTCACCTTCGTGATGACCTCGGACATCGTCGTCGTGGTGCTCATGGCCGCGGCGATGATGATCACCCGCCCGCTGATCGAGCCGAGCTCCAGCTTCTCGATCCGCGATCTCGAGAAGCTCGGCCACGAGCTCCTCGGCAGCGTCGCGCTCGGCACCACGCTCGGCCTGATCCTCGCGGTCTACATCCGCCTCGTGGGCAAGCAGCTCATCCTGGTGTTCCTCGCCCTCGGCTTCGGCCTGAGCGAGATGCTCGGCTATCTGCGCTTCGACGCGCTGCTCACCTTCATGGTCGCGGGCTTCGTGGTGCAGAACCTTTCGAACCAGGGCTCGCGCTTCATCAAGGCCATCGGCGAGACGGGGAGCGTCGTCTACGTGATCTTCTTCGCCACGGCCGGCGCCGATCTCGACGTCCCGCTCCTGCGCCAGCTCTGGCCGGTGGCGCTGCTCCTCTGCGGCACGCGCGCGCTGGTCACGTTCCTCACGGCGCGCGCCGCCTCGCGCCTCGCCAACGATCCGCCGGTGGTGCGCCGCTGGGCCTGGGCCGGCCTCGTCTCGCAAGCGGGCCTCGCGCTCGGCATCTCCGGCGTCGTGGCCCGCTCCTTCCCGAGCTTCGGCGACGGCTTCCGCGCGCTCGCTATCGCCACCGTCGCCGTCAACGAGATGGTCGGCCCGGTGCTCTTCAAGCTCGCCCTCGATCGCAGCGGCGAGACCTCGAAGGCGCCGCGCCCGTCGATCTCCTCGCTCGAGGCCGCGCACGAGATGGTCGAGGAAGCCCACGCGCACCCGCACCCGCACCACGCCGAGGCCCCTGGAGACAAGCCCGCGTGAGCGCGCGCTTCGCCGGCCAGACGGTGATCGTCACCGGCGCCTCGCGCGGCCTCGGGCGGGCGATCGCCGCGGCCTTCGGAGCCGAGGGCGCGCACGTGGTCATCGGCTACCGCGCCCGCGTGGAAGAGGCCGCGGAGTCGCTCCGCCTCGTCCGCGCGGCCGGCGGCGACGGCGTGGCGATCCCCTTCGACGTCAGCGATCGCGCCGCCGTCGACGCCGCTGTCGCCCGGGTCCTCGCCGAGCGCGGCGCCGTCGATGTCCTCGTCAACAACGCCGCGCTCACCCGCGACGAGCTCTTCCCGCTGATGACCGAGGAGAGCTGGTCCGAGGTGATCGCGATCAACCTCGGCGGCGTCTTCCACACCACGCGCGCCGTGGTCCGGCCGATGATCGCCCGTAAAAAAGGGGCGATCGTCAACGTCGCGTCCGTGGCCGCCGTCCACGCGAGCCCCGGTCAAGCCAACTACGCGGCCTCCAAGGGCGGCGTCCTCGCGCTCACGCGCACCCTCGCGGCCGAGCTCGCGCCCCGCGGCGTCCGCGTCAACGCGGTGGTCCCGGGGCTCTTCGCCGCGGGCATGGCGGCGCGCCTCGATCCACGCACGGCCGAGCGCAAGCGCGAGGCGATCCCCCTCGGCCGCTTCGGCGCCGCCGAGGAGATCGCCGGCGCGGTGCTCTTCCTCGCGTCCGACGCCGCGTCGTACGTCGTCGGCCAGGCGCTCGTCGTCGACGGCGGCCTCTCGCTGTGAAAATAGCGCTTCTTTTCCCGGGTCAAGCGCCCCGCCATCTCCTCTCCGCCGTCGCCGACACCGCCGCGGATCCTCGGGGTCGCGCCCTCCTCGATCGCGCGGCGGCGGCCGCGCAGGTGCCCTGTTCCACGCTGCTCGAGCGCGGCGGCCGCGCCCTCGATCGCACCGAGATCCTCCAGCCGGTGCTCACCGCCGTCGCGCTCCACGCGGCGCGCGCGCTCTTCGAAGCCGGCCTCGCGCCCTGCGCCGTCGCCGGTCACTCGCTCGGCGAGCTCGCCGCGTGGTCGGCCGCAGGCGCGATCGCGCGCGACGACGCCGTCGATCTCGCCGCCGTGCGCGGCCGCCTCATGGCCCGCGAGGCCGATCGCTCTCCCGGTGGTCTCCTCGCGCTCCTCGACGGATCGCCCGCCGCGATCGAGCGCGCCCTCGCCGCCGGATCGCCGCATGGACACCTCTCCATCGCCGCCTGGAACGCGCCCGACGAGATCCTCCTCACGGGCGCGCCCGCCGCGCTCGCCGCCGCGGCCCGCGTCGTTCCCTCGCGCGCGATCCCCGTCGCCGGCGCGTGGCACAGCCCGGTGATGGCCGGCGCCGTCGAAGAGCTCCGCGACGCCCTCCGCCGCGCCCCGCGCGCAGCGCTCGCTCACCCTCTTGTGGCCAACCGCGACGGCCGCGTCGCCGCCGAAGGCTCGATTCCCGATCTCCTCGCCGAGCAGCTCACTCACCCCATCTGCTGGACTCGAACGCTGGAGACGCTCTCGGCACTCGGCATCACCGATTTCGTCACCGTGGGCCCAGGCACCGTCCTGCGCGGCCTGGTACGCAAATGTCTGGGCGCAAACACCCGAGTCCATGGCACCGAAGACGCCGCCGAGCGCCGCCGCACCGTGGCCGCCCTCGCCGGATCCTCCGCGGCCGATTGAGCCTCGCCGCAATCTCTCGTACCCTGCCGCGCATGAACGCCGCGCGCTCCCTTTCGCTTGGTCTCCTCGCGCTCGTGGCTGCGGCGGGCTGCGGCGGCGCGGACGCTCCCTCGCAAGCCTCCTCCGGGGCCGGCGGCGCGGGCCACGTCCTCACGGGCGCCGACGCCTCGTCCTCATCCGGGGCCACGGGCGGCCCCGCAGCGACCACCGGCCCGGGCGCGGGCGGCGCGGGCGGGAGCGCCCCGTCGTGCCCCTCGGTCGGCCCGTTCGACGGCGACCAGCTCTTCGCCCCGCCCAAGCAATGGACCTGGATCGACGTCCCCGGCGCGAAATGCCGTGACGGCTCCCCGACCGGCTTTGGACTCCGCCGGAACCCCGCTTCCGACAAACTCTATATCTACCTCGAAGGGGGCGGCGCCTGCTTCAACGGATCCACCTGCGCCATCAGCCTGGGCGCGTTCGACAGCAAGGCCTTTGGCTCCTGGGCGGCCACCGTCGGCCAGCTCGGCATCTTCGATCCCAACCCCGCGGTCAACCCGGTGCGCGACTGGAACGCCGTCTACGTGCCGTATTGCACCGGCGATGTCCACGTGGGCAGCGTCTCCGGTCAGAGCGTCCCCGGGGGCCCGAGCGCGCAGGAGTTCGTCGGCTACGAGAACATCAACCTCTACCTGAAGCGGCTGATCCCCACCTTCCACAACGCCTCTCAGGTGATGCTCACCGGCGTCAGCGCCGGCGGCTTCGGCGCGGCCTTCAACTACGATCGCGTGGCCTCCGCCTTCTGCCCCACGCCGGTGGTGCTCCTCGACGACTCGGGTCCTCCCATGGCCGATCCCTACCTCGCCCCGTGCCTCCAGAAGCAGTGGCGCGCCCTCTGGGGCATCAACAAAACCCTCCCGCCCACCTGCTCCGGCTGCGCCGAGGCCGATGGCGGCGGGATCGTCAATTACGCCTCGTACCTCTCCGCGCGCTGGCCCGACAGCCGGATGGGGCTGATCTCGTCGACGCACGACGCGGTGATCTCCAGCTTCTTCGGCTTCGGCCACGACACGTGCAAGTCCACCGTGCCGCTCACCGGCGCCGAGTTCGAGGCCGGCCTCGACGATCTCCGCGACAACTACCTCACCGGCCCCGGCCACTGGGGCACCTACTTCGTCAACAGCGCCACCCACACCTACCTGATCGGCCCCGGCTTCTACACCACCCAGGTCGGCAACAAACCGCTGACTTCCTGGGTAAAAGAGCTGCTCGCGGGGCAGACGTCGAACATCTTCCCTTAGCCCGGTTGTTGAGGGATGCGTGGACGCCGGACGTCAGCGTCAGCGTAAACGTCCACGTAAACGTCCACGTAAACGTCCACGTAAACGTAGACGTAGACGTAGACGTGGACGTGGACGCTGACGCTGACGAAATCTCCCCCGTCTCGCTCGTGGCCAGCTCCACGGCAACCAGATCCCCAGATCGCACCCGTCGGCCAGCGCAATCGCCCGAGGTAGGACAGAGAACGTCCATTCCGGCCTGCGCCGACGGTCCGCCCGATCCACGATCGATC
>JBDTXR010000417.1:0-8224 GCA_040006075.1 Byssovorax sp.
GCCTCCGCCGCCGAGCGCGCGCGCCGCGCTGCCCGTCGCGCCACCTCCGCCGCCGATCGCGCGCGCCCCGCTGCCCGTCGTGCCGCCGCCGCCGCCGCCTCCGACCGCGCGCGCCTCGGCCCCCAGCGACGCGTTCGCGACGCCGATCTCGTCGCACGACATGACGATGGAGATCGGCGACGAGACGACGACCCAGCCCACGCTCCCGTTCTCGTTCACGGCGACGCCGCGCCTCGCTCCGCCGGCCCCGCCGCCTCGCGCCTCCGAGCCCGACAACCCGTTCGAGTCGACGATGACGATGTCGGGCGACGAGGCCAACCAGGCCATCGCCGCCGTGCAGGTGCTCCCCTTTGCGCCCGCTCCAATGGCTCGATCGGTCATCCCGGTGACCGCGATCCGCGAGCCGTCGTACTCGCTCGACGAGACGTCGATCCTCGAAGACGAGCCCGAGGAGACGACGGTCCCCATGGCGCAGGCGTTCCGCCGCGCGAGGCCCGTCGCGCGCCCCAGCCAGGGGATCCCCGGCGCGCCCTGGTCCGGCGTACCGGCCGCGCCCGTCCCGCGTCCGCAGCCGGAGCTCGACGAGAGCACGCGGGCCATCCGCCGCGACGAGACGCTGGCGCGCCTAGGGGTGGCGCCGAAGGCCGAGGAAGCGCCGCCCGCCGCCGTCGCGGCGCCGAGCGTCCCGGCCCCGACGCTGCCGATCGTGCCCGCCGCGCCGGCCATGCCGCCCACGCGCGAGCCGTCGCCCTCGTGGTCGTGGGGCAGCACGGCCGACGCGCCGAAGGTGGAGATGCCCCCGCCGAAGCCGCCGCGCGCGCCGCCCACGCCGGCGGTGAAGAACTCGATCTACAAGAGCTTCACGAAGAAGAAATAGCCGCGAGCAAGGCCCGCATCGCCGCGATCGGGGCGTCGTCGCCGCGGGCCTCGACGTCGGGCCGAACGCCCACGCCATCGAGGCGCACGCCGCCGGGGAGCGCGCACCAGGCGACCGTCGCGTAGATCGATCCGCGCTCGTCGGGCGCCGGGATCAGGCGCTGCGCGGTGCCCTTGCCGTGGCTCGTCTCGCCGACGATCACCGCGCGACCGTGGGCCTGCAGGCACCCCGCGAAGAGCTCGGCGGCGGACGCGGTGCCGCCGTCGATCAGCACCGCGAGCGGGAGCCGGTAGAGCGGCTCGCCCCGCGCGCGCCGCGTCGTCGCGTCGCCGTCGGCGTCGGTGAGCACCACGATTTCGCTGCCATCGTCGAGGAAATCGGCCGCGAGCGCGACGCACGCCTCGAGCTCGCCGCCGGGGTTACCGCGCAGATCGAGCACGAGCGCGCGCAGCCCCTGCTCTTCGAGGCGCCGCACTCGATCGAAGAGCTGCGAGGGAAGATCCGACGAGAACGCGCGGACGGTGATCGCGCCGAGGCCGCCCGCGAGGAGGCGGGCCTCGAGG
Organism: Byssovorax sp.; assembly: GCA_040006075.1. Lineage (GTDB taxonomy): Bacteria > Myxococcota_A > Polyangia > Polyangiales > Polyangiaceae > JANYGI01. The sequence continues at coordinate 1,441 of JBDTXR010000417.1, forward strand.
CGATCGGGCGCGGCGAGCGGCGCGCGGTGCGCCGCGAGCGCGTCGCTATCCATCGCGCGCGGCGCGGCGCCCTCGCCGACCGCGTAGGTGTAAAAGACGTTGACGGCGTCCGGCACCAGCACCGCGCCGAGGCCGTCGTTGACGTTGTTGCCCGTCGTGGGACAGAGCAGGTTGATCGCCGGCAGCCCCTCGATCGACACCACCGGGTTGCCCATGGTGAAGGCCCCCGTCCCCTTGATCGTCGGGTGCGCGACGCCGGGCTCGTCGCCGAACGTCATCGGGATCATCGAGCCCTGGTTGAGGCCGTTCATCCCCGCGATCAGCACCGTCGCCGCGAACGGCGCGGCCATCCCGTGGGCCGCGAAGTTGGGGTACGGGATCGGCACGGGCACGCCGGCGATCGGCGTGAGGCACACGTCCGGGAACCCGATGTTGAGGCCGACGCCGCGGTTCGATGCAGGGAGCATGAGGCCTCTGTCTTCAGCCGAGGTGGATCTGCTTGCCGTTGATGGACATCGTCTCTTCGGTGAGGATGGCCGCGCTCTTCGCCTTGGTGAACGACGACTCGTCGATCGAGGTGTGGCTCTCCCTGGCGTGCACGCTGAGCAGCGACGTCACCCGCTGGTAGATCGAGGCCACGCGCTGCGTGAGCGTGTCGGCGAGCAGGCGCACCGCGCCGACGCGGACGTCGAGCTCGGGGCCCTCGATCGCGACGCCCTTCTCGCCGGAGATGCGGACGGCGCCGCCCTCGGAGCGAAGCTCGACGTCGCCGTGGAAGGTGAGCTGCGTGCGCCCGGTGCCGTGGAGGACGCCGATGCCGTAGTAGCTCTCGCCGCGGGCGATCACCAGGAGCACGTCGCCCGTCTGCGCCTCGTACGGGAAGGCCACCGCCAGCGTGGCGGCGACGGCTTGCCCGCTCGGGAGCTCGAGCGAGAGCTCGCGGCCCGAGGCCGAGACCACGTGAGCCGGGCCGAGGTAATCGCCTTCTTTCACGAAGGATGCGCGCTCGGTCTTCAACGCTGCAACAGTGGACATGATCGTTCTCCGCTTCGTTACGGGACTAGTGCTCTTGCGGCCGCGCGGGCGGCATCCAGCCCTCGGCTTCGAGGCGATCGAGATCGGTGCGGCGCGCGGTCTCGGTGCGCGCGCCGGCCCAGCGGGCGCCGCGATCGTGGACCCCGTGGAGGTTGGCGCGATGGCAGTCGGCGTTGGACAGGTCGGCGTCGGTGAGGTCGGCGTGCGAGAGATCGCTGTGCTGGAGGCGCGCGCCGAGGAACAGGGCCCCGGTCGCGCGGACCTCGACGAGCATCGCGTCGCGCAGATCGGCCCCGGCGAAGTTGGCGTGCGCGACGTCGGCCTTCGTGAAGGTGGCGAAGCGGAGCATGGCCTGCGCGAGCTTGGCGCCCTGGAGCGAGGCCTCGCCGAAGAACGCGCTCTTGGCCTGGGTCGACGAGAGATCGGCGACCTCGAGCCGCGCCTCGTGGAAGCTCGCGTTCGCGAGGATCGCGCCCGAGAGATCGGCCTTGCGGAGGTCGGCCCTGGCGAAGTTCGAGCAGGTGAAATCGCAGCCGCGGAGATCCATCCCGAGGAGGTTCGCGCCGAGGAAAATGCACGATCGCAGCGAGAGCCCGGCGAGCGGAAGGCGCGTGAGATCGGCCGCCGAGAAGTCGCAGCGATCGAACGTGGTCTTCGTCAGCGTGGCGCCGTCGAGCCTGGCGCCGCGGAGGATGGTCTGCTGGAACGACGCGCGGGCGAGATCGGCGCCGCGGAGATCGACCTCGTCGAGCAGCGCGCGCTCGAGGTGCGCGCCCGCGAGATCGGCCCCGCTGAGGTCGGCGCCGGAGAAGATCGTCATCGTGAGGTTGTTGCCGCCGAGCCGCGCGCGGCAGAGCTTGGCGCCCGCGAACGAGGACGACGCGAGCGAGGCCCCGCGGAGATCGGCCCCGGTGAGATCGCAGGCGCCGAGGGTGGAGCGGGTGAGCTTGGCGCCGCGGAGATCGGCGCCGCGCAGATCGACGCCGCGCAGGGTGCAGGCGGTGAAATCGGCGCCGCGCAGATCGACGCCGCGGAGATCGGCGCCCTCGAGCTCGGCCGACGCGAAGTCGCTCCCGGAGAGATCGCGGGTGTCGAAGATCGCGCCGGCGAGCACCGTGGCGTGGAAGCTCTTCGGGAGCACCGCGCCGCGGAGATCGGCCTTCGCGAGGATCGCCCCGTCGAGCGTGGCGCCCTCGAGGTTTCCGCCCCGGAGGTTCGCGCTCGCGAGGATCGTCCCGCGCAGGCGCGCCCGCCGGAGCGTGGCGCCCTCGAGGTTCGCCTCGGCAAACGAAGCCCCTTCGAGATCGGCGTCGTCGAGGCTGAGCCCGGCGAGGTGAGCGCCGTCGAGCTTGACGTGCGCGAGCTTCGCGCCCGCGAGCGCGACGCCCGCGAGGTGCGCCCGCGCCAGCAGCGCGTGCGCGAGCTCCGCGCCGCGGAGATCGGCGCCGCCGAGATCGACGGCGGGCATCTTCGCGCGCGCGAGGCTCGCGCCGCCGAGGCGCGCCTCGCGGAGATCGGTGGCGAGGAAGATCGCCTCGGTGAGCTGGGCCCGCTCGAGGTTCGCGCCGCGGAGCTGACACTCGAGGAGCTGGGCCCCGGTGAGATCGGCGCCGGTGAGGTTGGCGCCCTCGAGCGAGACCTGGACCAGGCGCGCGCGCGCGAGCCTCGCGCCCGAGAGATCCCGTCCGCGGAGATCGATCGAGGCGACGGCGACGCCCTCGAACGACTGGCCGGCGCGGATCCCGGCCTCGAGCTCGGCGGCGGTGATCACGCGCCCTCCAGCGTGGAGCGCTTGAGGTTCGCGCCGGTGAAGTCACACCCGGAGCCGCTCGTTTTCATGAATTTGGCGTCGTAGAGGCTGGCGTCGGTGAAGCGCGCGCCGCTGACCGTGGCCTTCGCGAGGTCGGCGCTGAAGAGGTTGGCGCGGGTGAAATCGGCGTTGACGAGCGAGGCCCGGTAGAAGCGCGCTCCCTTGAGGTTGGCGCCGTGGAAGCGCGCGCCGTCGGCCTTCGCGCCGGTGAAGTGCGCCGCGGGGAGCACCGTGAAGCTGAAGTCGGCGCCCTCGAGGACGGCGTCGAGCCAGATGGTCCCGGCGCCGCGCGCGCCGTCGAGCCGCGCCCGGGTGAGGTTGGAGCCGGCGAAGCTCGAGTGGTTGAGCTCGGCGCTCGCGAGGCGGAGCCCGACCGCGTCGCAGCCGAAGAAGTAGCAGCGCGTCAGCCGCGCGTCGGCGAAGTCGGCGCCGGTGAAGCTCGAGGCGCGAAAGAGGACCTTGTAAAAGCGGGCCCCGCGCGCCTTCGCTCCCGAGAGATCGACCTCGGTGAAGATCGCCAGCTCGCCCAGAGCGCCCGAGAGGTTGGCGCCGGCGAGGTTGGTCTTCGTCGCGTGGAGGCGCTGGAGCTTCGCCCCCGAGAGATCGGCGCCGACGGCGCGCGCCTCGGTGAGGTTGGCGAGGGTCAGATCGGCGCCGCGCAGATCGGCCCCCTCGAGGTTGGTCTGGAGCAGGACCGCGTGCTTCAGATCGGCGTCGGCGAGGCACGCGCCGCGCAGATCGGCGCGGGTCAAGATCGCGCTGTCGAGGATCGCCCCGCGCAGATCGCGGCCGCGCAGATCGGCGTCGGTGAAATCGCGCCCCGAGAGATCGCGCCCGGGGCCCGGCTCGATCAGCGGCTCGCCGCCCTCGCGCCCGCCGGGATCGAGCGGGGCGAGCCGCGGATCCGACAGCAGCGCCTCGAGCTTCGCGAGCTCGGTCGCGTCGCCGCCCTGCGCCGTGAGCTTCTCTTTCGCGTCGGCGATCGCCGCGCGCGCCGTGCGGAGCTTGTCGCCGATCGGCAGCGGCGGCGCGACGCCCGGCCTCCGCGGCAGCGCGATCCGCGGCGCCACCGTGGGCACGGCCTCGACGCCCCTGGTGAAGGCGCCCGCCACGTCCGGGCCCGAGCCCGTCTCGGCGCGCATCGACGCGAAGGCGCCGCTCACCTCGCGCTCGAGGCGGCCGCGCGTCTCGAGATCGAGGAGATCGAGGCGCCCGCGGAGGCGCCCCGTGACGGCGTCGGGCGCGCTCGGATCCGGCGCGGGCGGCGGCCCGAGCTTGCTCAGCTTGTCGAACGCCTCGAGCGAGGCCGGCGAGACGCGCCCGCGGATCTCCAGCGGATCGGCCTCGAACGTCGCCAGGATACGCTGGTAGTGGGCCTCGGTCAGCCGCGGCTCGCCGAGCTTCTCCGAGGCGATCAGCACCGTCTTCACGTCGGCGAGATCGTCCTCGAGCACCCGATCGAGGCCGCGCCACGTGAGCATCAAGGTCGCCCCGTCGGGATCGGCGAAGAGGGTGTCGAGGCTCATCGGGACCTCGCGGAAACTTCCGTGGACGTCGTTGACGAAGACCCGGATCCGGATCCCCGGCAGGCGCGCGGAGAAGACGGGCGCGGTCGGGTGGAGGTTCTGGAGGACGACGTCCTCGTCGCCGCGGAGGTAGCCTGGGAGCTGCTGATCGGCGGGCGCCGCCTGGAAGTACGACCAGTCGAAATCCTCGGCGTAGAACGGGGCGCGCTTCTCGCGGTAGGAGCGGCCGTACTGCTTTCCGAGCTTGCCGTTGCGCTGCGGCCAGGCCGGGTTGAGCGCGCCGAAGCCGGCCGGCGCCGGTCGGTCGCCGCGCGATCGCACGAGCTCGCGCCCGAGCTCGACGCAGGGCAGCTCGTTCGACGCGAAGCCCTTGCCGACGGGGTTGGCCGGGTAGCCCGGGCCGCCGAACGCGTTGTCGTAGCCGAGCGGCATCCGCGTGAAGGGGATCGGCCGCGACATCGCCGCGCCGCTGAAGCCGTCGGACCACACGCGCGGGCCGCTGACGCGCAGGATCTTCGACCACTCGCCGACGCCGATCTTGACGGGGCAGTCGGTCACCGGCTGCCCGCCGGGCGCGTAGCAGGTGCCGCGCACGAGGACCTCGGCGTTGACCTTGAAGTCGGCGAAGTCGCCGCCGTAGAGGCACTCGCCGGCGCGCTCGGCGTCGTCGTCGCGGTAGGTCTCGGCGCTCATCGATCCCTGCGAAAGCAAGGGGATCTCGTCGAGCGGGGTCAGCGGCTCGCCCGGCACGAACCGGAACGCGGCGCGGACGATCGCCGTCATCTCGAGTTCGGGCGGGCGGCGAGCCGTGAGCTTGGCCCCGAAGAGAAAGGGGGTGAGGTTCTTGGTCTTCATGTTCCGGAAGGAGCGGGGCTAGAGCCCGTGGCGGCGACGACGGAGAGGCGGCGACCCGCGCGCTAGAGCAGGCTGATGATCGCGCCGATCACGCTGTACTGGCCCATCACGTTGTCGCACACGGCCGCGATCTGCGACGCCTGCCCGTGCATCTCGGTCTTCATCGTGGCGATCTCTTCCTTCATCAGATCGACCTCGGTCTTGCCGACGAGCTGGACCTCGTAGGTGTCGAGCAGGTGCACGTCGATCTTCTTGCCGAGGAAGACCTCGATCGCGAGGATGGTCGCGGCGAGATCGATCGAGAGCAGCGAGGCCTTGGCGTCGAGCAGGATCGGCGCCGCGGTGGCCTCGATCTTCGCGATGCCCACCACGGTGGCCTCGATCTTCGCGAGGCCCACCGCGGTGACGCCGATCGCCGCGCCGCCGACCACGGTGGTCTCCAGCGTCGCGCCGCCGACCACGGTGGTCTCCATCGTCGCGCCGCCGACGGTCGTCGTCTCCATCGTCGCGCCGAGCACCGTCGTCGTCCCGATGGTGCTGCCGCCGATGGTCGTCGTCTCGGTGGTGTTGCCGGTGACGTCGGTGAGCTCGCTCGTGGTGACGGCCCAGGTCTCTTCCTTGATCGTCGGGATGCGGAGCTTCGACGAGCCGGTGTAGCCCTCGATGCTCTCGGCCCACGTCCTCTCGATGATCTTCGGGTTGACCTTGCTCGGCTTGCTCGGCGGCGGGCTCCCCGGCACCGCGTGCGGGTACGAGCCCGGGGTCTCCGAGCCGGTGACGTCGGACTTGATCTCGCCGAAGAACTCTTCGTGGACGTTGCCCCAGTAGATGCTGAACGAGTCGCCCTTCTGGTTCTTCTCGACCACGCGCCAGCGGCCGGCGTCGTCTTCCACCCACTCGACCGAGGTGGTCTCGAACTCGCCGAGGTTGAGCGTGGTCCCGCGCATTTCCCCGCCCGAGAGATCCCAGCCGGAGGCGTTGTTGAAGTCGTCCTGGCGGCCCATGACCACGAGCTTGTAGTTGCCGCGGATCACCTCGACCTTGTCGCCGCGCGTGGTGGTGATCCGGTTGCCGTCGGAGTGATCGCGCCAGCCGCCCTTGGTGTGGAGCAGCTTGGTCTCGGCGAGGCGTGTTCCCTCGAGCTCCTCGGCCTCGGAGTCGAGCGTGATCCCGAGCTCGGTGACCTCGAGCGTCTCGCCCATCACGTTGGTGATCGGCGCGGCGGGATCGCGCTCGCGGTAGTCGTCCTCGAAGACGAGATCCTGGGTCCTGAAGGGGAGGCTGCGCTGCGCCGAGCCCTCTTCGGGCACGACGCCGTCGATGCGCGTGACCCGGCGAACCTTGTAAGCGAGATCCTCGCCCGACTCCTTCGGAGCGTGCTCCTTGCCGGCGATGCTGGCGTCCTTCACGGCCCCGAGCCGGAGGTACGACGTCATCTTCGGGTTGCCGTCGGCCTCGTCGTCGGAGCCGTTGTTGAAGTTCGGCACCTCGATGAGGAAGTACTTGCCGTCCGCGTTCTCGCCAATGACGAAGTCGTCGCTCACACGATCCTCCAAAC
>JBDTXR010000418.1:0-8223 GCA_040006075.1 Byssovorax sp.
CCCCACGCGCGAGCTCGCCGCGCAGCTCCAGAAAGAGCTGAGCTGGCTCTTCCAGGCCATCGGCGCGAAGGTCGCGGCCGTCGTCGGCGGCACCAGCTACGGCGGGGAGCTCCGCTCGCTCCGCGTCGGGCCGCTGGTCATCGTCGGCACGCCGGGCCGCCTGCTCGACCACCTCGAGCGCGGCTCGATCGATCCCTCGGCCGCCTTCTCGGTCGTCCTCGACGAGGCCGATCAGATGCTCGATCTCGGCTTCCGCGACGAGCTCGAGGCCATCCTCGGCAAGACCCCGACCGATCGGCGCACCCACCTCGTCTCGGCCACGTTCCCGCGCGAGGTGCTCTCGCTCGCGAACCGCTACCAGCGCAACGCCGCCGACGTGCAGGGCACGCAGCGCGGCGAGGCCAACGAGGACATCACCCATATCGCGCACATGGTCCGCTCGGGCGAGCGCGACGCGGTCCTGGTCAACCTCCTGCTCCTGGCCCCGGGCGAGCGCACGCTGGTCTTCGTCCGCACCCGCGCCGACGCCGCCGACATCGCCGATCGCCTTGCAAACAGGGGCTTTGGTGCTCGCGCCCTCAGCGGCGAAATGGAGCAATGGGAGCGCACCAAGACGCTCGACGCCTTCCGCAACGGCAACATCTCCACCCTCGTCGCCACCGACGTCGCGGCCCGCGGGCTCGACGTTCCCGACGTCAGCCGGGTGATCCACGCCGATCCGCCCAACGATCCCGAGGCCTTCACCCACCGCAGCGGCCGCACCGGGCGCGCCGGGCGCAAGGGCACCAGCATCGTGCTCCTCCCGCCGTCGGCGCGCGAGGGCGTGGGCCGCCTCTTCCGTCGCGCCCGCGTCGAGGGCACGTTCCTCCCCGCGCCCACCATCGCCGACGTGCTCCGCGCCGCCGACGATCGCCTCATCGCCGAGCTCACCGCGCCCCCGGTCGAGGACGCCAAGGAAGACGCCCGCCTCCGCGGCCTCGCCGATCGCCTGCTCGCCACCGAAGATCCGGCCAAGCTCGTCACGGCGCTCCTCGCCCGCGCCCGCCACACCGGCGCCTGCGAGCCCGAGACGGTGACGCCGATCAGCCTCCAGGCGCAGCGCCCGCAGTCCTTCGAGCGCGGCGGCCCGGCGCGCGGCTACGACAACGGTCCTCGCAACTACGACAACGGTCCACGCAATTACGACAACGGTCCACGCAATTACGAGAACGGTCCTCGCAATTACGAGAACGGCCCGCAGCGCGGCGCCGATCGCGGCCCGGGCAACGGGCCGATCCACGCGCCGATGCACCAGGGGTTCGTGCCCTTCCGGGTCACCTGGGGCGAGCGCCACGGGGCCGATCCGCGGCGGGTCCTCGCGCTCGTGTGCCGCCGCGGCGGGATCCAGGGCAACCAGGTCGGCGCCATCCGCATCGGCGAGGTCGAGTCCACGTTCGAGGTCGCGGTCCCGGTCGCGGCCGAGTTCGCCGAGCTGGTGCGCAAGCCCGACACGCGCGATCCGCGCATTCGCATCGAGGCGATCACCAGCGGGCCGCCCGCGCGAACGCCGACGCCGGAGCGCGTCGAGGCTGGTCCGCCGCCCGCGCCCGGCCCGCAAGCGCACGGCGCCCCGGGGCCTCGCGCTCCGGCCGCCTCGTACTCGCGCCGCGAAGACCGACGCCCCGCGGGTCCGCCCTCGGTGCCGCCGGTCGTGGCCACGCCGATCGCCGGCGAAGGCTTCACGCCTCCGCGCCGCAAGCTGGTCAACGCCGCTCGCTGGCAATGAGCTGTCTCGGCTGACCCGGGGAGCCTCGCATTCCCGCCGCGAAGCTCCGCGGCAGGAATGCTAGGCTCGCTCGGATGCGGCTCGCCTCGCTTCGCCTTCGCACGGTCAGCGGTCTGGTGGTCCCGGCGCTCGTCGCGCTGTCCCCGGCGGCCTGCGGCGGAGGCGGCGACACGGCCGTTTCGACCGCGGCCACCACCGGATCGAGCCGCGGCGGCGCGGGTGGGGAGGGTGGCGCGAGCAGCACCACCGGCGCGGGCGGCGGCACCGGCGGACAGGGCGGGGCGGGCGAGGTGCCTTGTGACGTGAACGGCACCAAAGGCACCTGCCTCGACGTCGCCGATTGCACGGGCATGTTCGAGGCGACACCGGGCTTCTGTCCCGGCCCGGCGAATATCCAGTGCTGCACCCCGATCCCGGCGGGGAAATGCGACCCGCTCGACATGCCCAACCCCAACCACGGCCTGATCGAGGCGCCGGGGGAGGGGGCCTGTCTGCCCGGGATGATCGTGGTCGCGGGCTTCTGCGTCGATCGCTACGAAGGCTCGCTGGTGCAGGCCAACGGCGGAGAGGCCTTCTCGCCCTTCTTCAACCCGGGCACGGAAGATCTCCGCGCCGTCTCGATCCTGGGCGCCATTCCCCAGGGGTACATCGATCAGATCCAGGCCACCTCGGCCTGCCTCGCCTCGGGCAAACGCCTCTGCACCGACACCGAGTGGCTCCGGGCCTGTCAGGGCCCGAACCAGACCACGTATCCCTATGGCGACGTCCTCCAGCCGGGGGTCTGCAACGACGCTCGCGCCGTCCATCCTGCGGTGGAGTACTTCGGGAGCTCGGATCCGTCGGTGTTCTCCCACCTCGACAACGCCTGCTTGAACCAGCTCCCCGACTCGCTCGATCCGTCGGGATCCCGGATGGGCTGCGAGACGGACGAGGGGGCCTTCGACATGATGGGCAATCTCCACGAGTGGACCGACAACCCGGCCGGATCGTTCCGCGGGGGCTACTACGTCGACACCGTCAAGAACGGTCCTGGGTGCCTGTACGTGACGACGGCCCACGACATCTCGTACTGGGATTACTCCACCGGATTCCGCTGCTGCGCCGACTTGCCCTGACCGCGACGCCCGCATTCCGATGTAATCATTCTTCCGCGTGGGACGTGATCCCGGTTACGCTGCTCCCGATCGGCCTCCGTCGCCGATCCCGAGGAGACGACCGTGCGGCACGATTCGACCAACCACCTCCCGACGAATCCGTTCGCCGACGTTCACGCCAGCATCGCGCCGCCGGCCCCGTCCAACCAGTCGCAGCACGCCATGCAGCAGCTGGTGCGCACCGAGGATCTCTCGGTGGTGTTCCAGCCGATCGTCACGCTGGCGACGATGAAGATCTTCGCCTACGAGGCCCTCGCGCGCTGCGCGGTACCGGCGTACTCGAACCCGATGACGCTGTTCGCGCGCGCCTGCCGCGACGGCTGCTGTGGGCGGCTCGGGCGCGCGATCCGCGAGGTCGCCATCCCGGCGTGCGAGGGCGTCCCGGTGTTCATCAACGTCCACCCGCTCGAGCTCGAAGAGCGCTGGCTGGTGCGCCCCGACGATCCCCTCTACTTCCACGATCGCGTGGTGTACCTGGAGATCACCGAGGCCGTCCCGCTGACGCATTTCGATCTCTGCCGCAGCGTCTTGAAGGACGTCCGCCGCCGCGCCGACGTCCGCCTGGTGGTCGACGATCTGGGCGCCGGCTACTCCAACCTCAAGCACATTGCCGATCTCGAGCCGGCGATCGTCAAGCTCGATCGGGCCTTGATCATCGATCTCGACCGGAGCAAGCGCCACCAGATCCTGGTCGCGTCGATCGTGCGCCTCTGCGCCGATCTCGGCGCCGAGGTCGTCGCCGAAGGGATCGAGACGCTGGACGAGCTCAAGGCCGTCCGCGACACCGGCGTGCATTACGTGCAGGGCTTCCTCCTCGCGCGCCCGGGATTCCCGCTGCCAGCGCTGAATCCGCTCCCTCTCTGACGAGCCCCTCCGCTCTCCCGGGAAACGGGGTGGTTTCGGCCGGCAAGGTGCTCTAGGGTGCCGCGCGAGCGGATCGTCGCTCGTGGATCTGCGCGGAGGATTTCGATGAACAGCACGCTTCCTGTGGACAGCCTCGCCCAAGCGGCCACCATCGCGCGCGGGCTCGCGCTCGACGCCGTCCATCAGTCCCAGAGCGGCCACCTGGGGTTGCCGCTCGGCTGCGCCGAGATCGGCGCCGTGATCTACGGACACGCGCTCCGCCACTGCCCCACGCACCCCGAGTGGCTCAACCGCGACCGGTTCGTCCTCTCGGCCGGCCACGGCTCGATGTTCCTCTACGCGTGGCTCCACCTCAGCGGCTACCGCGACATCACCCTGGAAGAGATCAAGCGCTTTCGCCAGCTCAACTCGAAGACGCCGGGGCACCCCGAGCTCACCCACGCGCCGAGCGGCGTCGAGACCACCACCGGCCCGCTCGGGCAGGGGATTGGCAACGCCGTCGGCATGGCCGTCGCCGCCAGGATGGCCGAGGCCCGCTTCAACACGAAGGATCACGCGATCTTCGATCACCGGATCTTCGTGCTCGCCGGCGACGGCTGCATGCAAGAGGGCGTGGCCATGGAAGCCCTGGAGTTTGCCGGCCACCAGAAGCTCGACAACCTGATTGTCATTTACGACTCGAACAACGTCACCCTCGACGCGATGGCCCGGGAGACCCAGAGCGAGGACAGCGCCAAGCGCTTCGAGGCCATGGGCTTCGACGTCGAGACCGTCGACGGCCACGAGCTCGCGGCGGTCGCCACGGCGCTCGAGCGCGCGCGCCACGCTGGCAGCGGCAAGCCGCAGATGATCATCGCCAAGACCCTGATCGGCAAGGGGATCCCCGAGGTCGCCGGCACCCAGAAGGCCCACGGCGAGGCCGGCGCGAAGTTCACCGACGCCGCCCGCAAGGGCCTCGGCCTGCCGGCCGAGCTGTTCTACGTGTCGCCCGAGGTCAAGGCGTTCTTCGCCATGCGCGAGCAAGAGCTGGAGTCGGCCCACGCGGCCTGGCAAAAGACCTTCGAGGCCTGGAAGGTCGCCAATCCCGCGCTCGCGGCGCAGCTCGCGGTCTCCCGCGCGCACGCCCACACCGTCGCGGCCGACACCACCGCGCGCACGCCCGATACGGCCGCTCTCTTCGCGGCGATCCCCGCGTTCCCCGCGGGAACGAAGATCGCCACGCGCAAGGCCGGCCAGGACGTGCTCCAGCCGCTCGCCGCGGCGGTCCCGCTGCTCATCGGCGGCAGCGCCGATCTCTACGGCTCCACCCTCAACTACATCGGCGATCTCAAGGCCGGTGACGACGACTTCAAGCAGGGGCACCGCCAGGGCCGCAACATTCGCTTTGGCATCCGCGAGCACGGGATGTGCTCGATCCTCAACGGGATCGCCGCGCATGGCATCTTCCGCCCCAGCGGCGCCACGTTCCTGGTCTTCGCCGACTACTGCCGCGCTTCGATCCGCCTCGCGGCCCTCAGCCACCTCCCGGTGATCTACATCTTCACCCACGACAGCGTGGGTGTGGGCGAGGACGGCCCGACCCACGAGCCGGTCGAGACCATCCCGGGCCTGCGGGTGATCCCCAACCTCGACGTGATCCGCCCGGCGGATCCCGAGGAGACGGCCGGCGCCTACGTGGGCGCGCTCGAGCGGACCGACGGCCCGACGCTCCTCGCGCTCTCGCGGCAAGCGCTGCCGCCCCAGGACCAGATCCCGGTGCAAACGCGGCGCGACGGCGCGCTCAAGGGCGGCTACATCGCCCGCAAGGAGACTGCCACTCTCGACTTGATCCTCCTCGCCACCGGCAGCGAGCTCCAGCACGCGATGGTGGCCGCCGAGAAGCTCGGGCCGGGCACGCGCGTGGTCAGCATGCCCTGCTTTTCCCGCTTCGATCGGCAAGCGGTCGAGTACCGCGAAGAGGTCTTGCCGAACGCCTGCCGCCGCCGCGTGGCGATCGAGGCCTCGGTCACGTCGACGTGGGGGCGCTACGTGGGCCTCGACGGCGTGGCGATTGGCATCGATCGCTTCGGCATCTCGGCCCCCGGCGATCAGGTCATGAAGGAGCTGGGGATCACCGCCGATCACGTGGTGTCCGCCGCGAAGTCGCTCGCCGCGAAGTAAACCCCCGTCGGTTTCGTGCCCGCCGAGCATGCCATGCGCGCGGCCCCGTCCATCCCGGGCCGCATGCAAGCCCGCCATTTCGTGCTCCCGCTCCTCCTCGCTGCCGCCGCGTGGCTCCCCGCGTGCGACGGCGAGGAGTCCGCGGTCGTCGGCGCCACGCTCGACGATCCCGCCCTGGCTCCGGCGGCCACCGACGAGTCGGCGCCCAAGCAGTGCGCCGACGGTCCCACGGTCGAGGGGGTCGACGTCTCGTACTACCAGCCTCACGTCGACTGGGTCGCCGCGCGCAAGGCCGGCGTCGCCTTCGCGTTCCTCCGCGTCTCCGACGGCGCGAGCTTCCTCGATCCCGAGCTCGCGTCGAGCTGGCCCGCCGCGGGCAAGGCGGGTATCGTCCGCGGGGCCTACCAGTTCTTCCGCCCCGGGGAAGATGCGCTGGCGCAAGCCGATCTCCTGATTGCCACTCTCCGCGCGCAGGGCGGGCTCCAGCCGGGCGATCTCCCGCCGGTGCTCGACATCGAGGTCACCGACGACGTGCCCGTGGCGACCGTCCGCGCGGGCATGCGCCGCTGGCTCGATCGGGTCGAGGTGGCCACCGGCCGCCGCCCGCTCATCTACACGTCGCCCGGCTTCTGGGACGGCCTCGGGGCCGAAGCGAGCTTTGCCCGCTATCCGCTCTGGGTGGCCCACTGGGACACAGCGTGTCCGGGCGTCCCCGGCGCGTGGCCGACGTGGACGTTCTGGCAGACCACCGATCACGGCGAGGTCGACGGCATCCCGGGCGCCGTGGATCGCGACCGCTTCAATGGCACGCTGGCCGATCTCCGCGCCTTCGCCGGCGCCGCCGATCCCGCGCCGCCGAGGCCCCGCGCGCCCGCGAAGCCGCGCCCCGTTGGGAAGCCGACGAAGCGCCCCCACGCCCGGAAATGGCCATGGCCCGCGGCGATCCCGTGGCCCTTGCCCTGGAAATAGCTCACCCGACGGGGGTCATTCTCTGTCCGAGCCAATGCCCCGGACGCATTGATGCCCTCGTGCTCCCGGCTTACGAGATCTCCTCCCCCGCTGAAGAGGAGATCGAATGTCCCGACACCCCGAGATCATGGCATCCATCGTGGGCGCCTTCGTGGTCGTGATCGTCGCCTCGCGCGCCCGCGCCGACGCCGCGCTGGACAGCGCAGCTCTCGCGCCGCCTCCGGCCGAGCCGGCCTCGGTGTGCACCGCGACGCGGAGCCTCGGCGGCCTCACGAGCTGCAAGCCGAGCCCGCTCTGGTACGAGCACGCCCACCAGGACTGCGTGGCGCGCGGCTACCCCAAAGTCGGCGAAATCACCTACGGCGAGGCCTGCTGGAAGGGCTTTCGCGCGATCGAGTACACCTGCTGCAACTGAGGCCGCTCCCCCCGGAGACAGGCACTCTCGCTGATTCAGCTCCGCAGGCCGGGAGCCTCGTGCCCGCTCTGGGCGACGTACTCGGTGTAGCCGCCGCCGTAGACGTGCGGGCCCTCGGCCGTGAGCTCGAGCACCCGGTTCGAGAGCATGCCCAGGAAGTTTCGATCGTGGGAGACGAAGAGCATCGTCCCCTCGAAGTTCTTCAGCGCGTCGACCAGCATCTCTTTGGTCGTCATGTCGAGGTGGTTGGTCGGCTCGTCGAGGATCAGGAAGTTCGGCGGATCGAAGAGCATCTTCGCCAGCACCAGACGGGCTTTCTCGCCTCCCGAGAGGATGCGACAGGGCTTCTCCACGTCGTCGCCGGAGAAGCCGAAGACGCCGGCCAGCGTGCGTAGCGCGCCGATGGAGGCCTGAGGAAACTCGCTATAGATCTCGTCCCAGACCGAGAGCTCGGGCTTCAAGAGCTCCATCGCGTGCTGGGCGAAATAGCCCACCTTGACGCTGGCGCCGACCGAGATCTGCCCTGAATCGGGCTTCGAGGCGCCGGCGATCAGCTTGAGGAGGGTGGATTTACCGGCCCCGTTGATCCCCATCACGCACCAGCGCTCGCGGCGGCGGATCAGCAGATCGAAGTTGTCGTAGATCTTCTTCGAGCCATAGGCCTTCTTCAGGCCGACCACGTTGACCACGTCGTCGCCGGAGCGGGGCGCGGGCTTGAAGTCGAACTGCACCGATCGGCGGCGCTTCGGGGCCTCGATCTTCTCGATCTTGTCGAGCTTCTTCACCCGGGACTGCACCTGCGCGGCGTGGCTGGCGCGGGCCTTGAAGCGGGCGATGAAGGCCTCTTCCTTGGCCAGCATCGCCTGCTGGCGCTCGTACTGGGCCTCGGCGTGGAG
>JBDTXR010000419.1:0-8203 GCA_040006075.1 Byssovorax sp.
ATGAAGAGCGCCCGCCCCAAGGTGCTCCACGAGCTCTGCGGGAGGCCGATGATTCATTATGTCGTCGACGCGGCGCTGGCCGCGGGCGCCGCGGAGGTCGTGGTCGTCGTCGGCCACGGGCGCGACGAGGTCACCGCCTATCTCGCGCGCGAGTTCGGGGCGCGCGTGCGCATCGCCGTGCAGGAGACGCAGGAGGGCACCGGGCACGCGGTCCGCTGCGCGCTGCCCTCGCTCGCGCCCGACACCGAGCGCGTGTTCCTGCTCTGCGGCGACACGCCGCTGATCGGCGCCGCCGAGCTCGTTCGGCTCCCGGCCTCGATCGGCCAGAGCCCGCTGGCGATGCTCACGGTGCGCACCGTGGATCCCACGGGCTACGGGCGGATCCTTCGCGACGCCGGCGGCCACGTCGTCGGCGTGCGCGAGCAGAAGGACGCGACCGAGGACGAGCTCGACATCGACGAGGTCAACCCCGGCGTGTACCTCGCGCGCGTCCCGTTCCTGCGCGAGGCCGTGACGGTGATCCGCGCCAACAACGCTCAAAAAGAGCTGTATTTGACCGACGTGGTCGAGCTCGCGTCGCGCGACGGCGGCGTCGCCTCGGTGTCCGCAAACGATCCGGCGTCGCTCGCCGGCATCAACGATCGCGCCCAGCTCTGCGCCGCCGAAGAGGTGCTCTACGTGCGCATCGCCGATCGCCACCGCCGCGCGGGCGTCACCGTGCGCGGCACCGCGCGCGTCGACGCGAGCGTGGAGATCGAGCCCGACGCGACGATCGAGCACGGCGTCGTGCTCCGCGGCGCGACGCGGGTAGGGGCCGGCGCGCGCGTCGACGTGGGCTCGGTCCTCACCGACGTGCAGGTGGCCGCGGGAGCCAATTTGAAGCCTTATTCCATCGCGACGAGCTCGACGATCGGGGCGGGCGCGCAGATTGGACCGTTCTCGCACCTGCGCCCGGAGAGCACCATCGAGCAGGACGCGCACGTCGGTAACTTCGTCGAGACGAAGAAGACGATCGTCCGCCGCGGCGCGAAGGCCAACCACCTCGCGTACCTCGGCGACGGCGACATCGGCGAGGGCGCGAACGTCGGCGCGGGGACGATCTTCTGCAACTACGACGGCTTCAAGAAGCACCGCACCGAGATCGGCGCGGGCGCCTTCATCGGCAGCGACTCGCAGATCGTCGCGCCGGTGCGCATCGGCGTGGGCGCCTACGTGGCGACGGGCACGACGGTGACCCGGGACGTGCCCGATGGAGCGCTGGCGATCGCGCGGATCAAGCAGGAAAACAAGGAGGGTTACGCCGATCGGCTCAAGGCTCGACTCAAGGCCGGAGCGAAGCCCTGAAGCGATCCCGCCCCACAAGAGATCCAAGAGATCGGCACGAGGTCTATCGGAGGGGGAGCAGACTACTCGATGGTTGCAGGCACTTCGGCGACCGCGGCGATGGTCGGCAGCGAGTGGCCCATGCGCACCCGCTTCGCTTCGAGGTACGGCGCCGAGTAGATGTTGTGGCCGACGACCGACGCGCGCTGGCTCTCGATGGTGACGCCGAGGGCGCGGAGCGAGCGGACTTTCTCGGGGTTGTTCGTGAGCAGACGGATCGACGTGACCCCGAGGTGATCGAGCATCGCGGCGGCCGCGCCGTACTCGCGCGCGTCGTCGGGGAGGCCGAGGATCCGGTTGGCGTCGACGGTGTCGGTGCCGTTCGATTGCAGCTCGTACGCGCGGATCTTGTTGGTGAGGCCGATGCCTCGGCCCTCTTGCCGCAGGTAGAGCACCACGCCCTGACCTCGTCGTCCGATCTCGGCCTGCGCCGACTCGAGCTGCTCGCGGCAGTCGCATTTGAGCGAGCCGAACACCTCGCTCGTCAGGCACTCGGAGTGCACGCGGACGAGGACGTTGCTCGCTCCGCGAACGTCGCCCATCACCAGGGCGACGTGGTCGGCCGAGAGGCCGAGCGCCGCGTCGGCGACCCCACCCCAGTGGAAGACCGACATCTGAAACGTACCGTGCTTGGTGGGAACAGGGGCCTGGGCGAGTACTTTGAGCTGAGGCCGGATCGCCGCCACGGGGGGGACGTGCATCTCGCTCTCCTTGTTGGTCGGGTAGTAGATCCTCCGGGCCGGCCGAAATCCGGCTCGAAGGGTTCGTCCGGACGCTCCGTGGAAGTCGAGCTGATCCGTGGACCTGGTGTCGTCGCGCAGGGGCGGACGGTCCAAGCGTGGTCCATCCCGTAGCGTAAGGCGCGCGTCACGACAAGGTCGGGCCAATTTCCTGCTCGCGCGCCAGGCGCGGATCGAGCGGGAAATCGGGGGCGATCCGTGACCTCGGGGGCCGCGAGAGAGCGGTCAGTGCCCGAGGTCGACGCTGCCGCCGGGGATCGGCTCTTTCGCCTGCGTGGGGACGTGCGGGAACCAGAGGCTGGTGATGAAGGCGACGAGGCCCATGCCGGCGATGATCCAGAACGCGGTGCCGAGGCCGTGCGCGAGGGCCTCGCCGAGGCGCGCGATCAGATCCGGCGCGAGCGACGCGGCGCCGTCGCGGCTGAGCACGCGGCTCGCGGCGTCTTCGGGGATGGACGCGTCGGCCATCAGGCTGGCGTTGATCACGCCGCCCATCACGCCGACGGCGAGGGTGCCGCCGATGGTGCGGAAGAACATCGTGCTCGCGGTGGCGATGCCCCGCTGCTCCCAGGTGACGCTGGTCTGCACCGCGATCAGCAACGCGGTGTTGGCGAAGCCCATCCCGACGCCGAAGGCGCCGGTGATGAAGCGCAGGCCCATCACGCCCTGCGTCTCGCCGAAGAGAGCGAGCGCGACGCCCGCCGCAGCGGTGACGCCGAGCCCGAAGCGGATCAGCGGGCGAAAGCCGAGCGTGGGGATCAAGCGACCGGCGACGGCGCTGGCGACGGGCCAGGTGATCACCATCGGCGTGATCGCGGTGCCGGCCTCGGTGGGCGTGCCGTGGAGGACGCCTTGCACGAAGAGCGGGACGTAGGTGAGCGTGGCGATCATCGCGCCGCCGATCATCGCGCCGGTGAGGCTCGACACGGCCATCACCGGCCGCCGGAACAGCGGCAGCGGGACGATGGGCTCCTTCGCGGAGCGCTCGACCACGAGGAACATCGCGAGGAGGATCACCGCGACGAGCGCGCAGATCGCCGTGGCTCGCGCGCCGAGCCGGCTCGCGGCGAGCATCAGCGAGACGATGGCGCCGGTGAGCAGCCCCGCGCCCAGGAAATCCAGCGTGTGGGGCTTCTTCTCGATCCGTTCGTGGAGCTGCGTGACGATGAGCGCGATGCCGGCGAAGCCGAACGGGAGGTTGATGTAGAACACCCATCGCCACGAGAGGTGATGGACGATCAGGCCGCCGAGCATCGGCCCGATCAGGCCGAACAGGCCCCAGGCGGCGCCGAAGAGGCCTTGCATCTTCGAGCGCTCTTCGAGATCGAAGATGTCGCCGACGATGGTGATGGCCATCGGCTGCATCGATCCGGCGCCGAGGCCCTGGATGGCGCGAAACAGGATGAGCTGCCCCATCGACTGCGCCGCGCCGCTGGCGGCCGAGCCGAAGAGGAACATCGCGATGCCGAAGAGGAGGATCGGCTTGCGACCGTAGATGTCCGCGAGCTTGCCGTAGATGGGGACGGTGACCGACGAAGCGAGCAGGTAAGCGCCGGTGATCCACGCGTAGTAGTGGATCCCGCCGAGGTCGCCGATGACGGTGGGCATCGCCGTGGAGACGACGGTGGCCTCGAGCGCGCCCATCGCCAGCGCGAGGATGAGGCCGACGACAGTGAGCGCGCGGTTGGTGCGGCGAGGCATTGCGCCGGGGGATGTGGTGCAAGAACGGCCGGCTGGCAACCGAGGTCGAGCCTTGCAGGCGTCGAGAGCCTCGCTCTGGGCGTGGAGGCGTCGCCGACCTTCCGCCATGTTGACTCGCCGGCTTCGGGAAACGATCGTGACGTGGCCTCCATGCCCAAATCGAGCGATCCCGCGCAGAAGAAGAAAAAGAGCCCGTCCACGAGCGCGACGCGCGGCGCTCCGGCGAAGAAAGCCGCCGCGATCGAGGTGAAGACGGCGTCGTGGTGGGACGATTTCTACCGCGTGGTACGGCAAATCCCGCGCGGCCGGATCACCACCTACGGTGTGGTGGCGGAGCTGGGCGGTCATCCGCGGGCCGCGCGCCACGTGGGGTTTGCGATGGCGGCGCTCGAGGACACGAAGAAGCACCGCGACGTGCCGTGGCAACGCGTGCTCGGCGCGGCCCCCGGGCGGCGCGCTCAGATCACGATCCGCGATCCGCTGGGCGGGGCGGTGCAGCGGGCCATTCTGGAGAAGGAGGGGATTGCCTTCGATGAACGCGGGCGGATCGATCTCGCCACGTTCGGGTGGCCGGAGGCCACGCCGACGCGAAAGGGGGCGGGGACGGCGGCGACGAGAGAGGCTGTCATTCTCCTCCGCTCCGCAACAGCAGGATCGAGATCGAGATCGAGATCGAGATCCTGAAGCGAGAGCCGAGGCCGTGACGCGCGCCATCACCGTCCGGCACTCCAAGCGGGGCTTGCCGGATCGGCCTTGCTCGGTCGGGCCTGTGACAGCACCTGATGTCACCAATTGACGCCCGCCGGTGATCGCGCGGATCAGGGGTGATCGCGCGGATCACCCGCTGATTCGCTGGAATCGCGCCGAGACTGGGCCGCCCGGCGCGCGAGCGAGCTGGCACGCTGGGTGCTGACTCCCCTCCTGGAGGCATTCTCCAGGAGGCTTCATGCTCTACGAGATCAACGTGAGAATTGCCGCTGTGCTCGCCCTCGCGGGAGCGCTCGTCGCGTGTGGATCCGGCGCCGGAGGCAAGCCGGCCGGAGCCGGTGGCGCGACAGGCGCGGGCGGAGATGGGGCCGATGTCACCAGCTCCGCGGCGACCGCTGGAGGCGGAGGCGATCCCGTGGCGACGTCGGTGACATCCGCCACCTCGGCGACGACGGGCACCTCGACCGCTTCGGGTGCTACCTGCGGTGATGGCGCTTGCAGCGGCGAGATCTGCAGCTCGTGCCCGCAGGACTGCGGCGCTTGCCCGACGGCGCCGTTTGGCGACGTCGATCTCCACCCGGCCAAGATCGGCTTTTACATGATCCCCGATCTGGACGAGGCCTACCGAGCCGGAGGCGCGGTGCCCGCGGGCGCGCCCGGGAGCTGGTGCCCCTGGACCACCACCCAGGCCTCGCTCTACAAGCTGCATCAAGTGCTCCCGGACGCCTGGATCCGCTGGGACAACGAGACCGGGCACAACACGAGCTCTCCCGCCAACGTCGAGACCTTCGTGAGCTGCGCCGACAACGCCGGAGTCGCGATGATCCTCACCGCCGACGCCGCCGACGGGTACAACAATTACTGGGCCAATCAGTACGTCACCGGGGTGGCCGCGCCCAACATGTCACTCGTGCAGATCGCCGACGGCCCGTATCTCGGGCTCGCCCACGATCTCCTCGTCTCTCACGGCAACGTCAAGCTCGTCGAGACGATGAACGAGGCCGACGGTCCGTGGTTCGTGACCGACGGCGACGACGAGGGGCACTTCAACTACTACATGGACAAGCTGAAGGGTGTGATGGGGGGCGACGTCGCTCGGATCGTGGGCCCGGCCGCGGCGATCAAGGGCAGCAACCTCTGGAACAACTACGTCGCTCGCGCGGATCTCGAGAGCTTCTCGTACCATACCTACGACGGCCACAGCGGGCTCGTGGACGTCCCCGGCAAGAAGGTCCACGTGACGGAGTACGGCGGCCAGACCGCGGATTTCTGGAACCCCGGGACGCTCCTCGCCGATCTCTTCCAGGCGGAGAAAGAGGGCAAGCTCTCTGGCACGATCGAGCGGATTTACTATCACCAGATCACCGACGATGGGAGCAACCGCGGCGCCTTCAAGCACGATGAGCTCGAGGGGACCCATTTCGCGTTCCGCGACTGGCTGCGGGCGCTGATCCTCTATCAGGCCCTCGGGAGCGTCTCGACCAGGGGCTATCTCGACCCGTCCGCGGGCGATTTCCTCGGCGCCGACGACGGCAAGGGCGCCTTCGGCGTGCTGGTCTGGAACGACTCGGACGCCACGAAGAGCGGCCAGACGCGCACGATCCCGGGGACCAGCGTCAACGCTGGTCAGACGCTCCACGTGGTGCACGTCCTGCGCGGCGACGCGAACACCGCCAAGTGCACGTCCGTCGGCGAAGAGAGCGCCGTTCATGTCGAGGTGGGCTCCGGGGTGGTCACGGTTCACATCGACGCTCTCGAGCCCTGGGCCGCGGTCTTCGTCTCCACCTCTCCTTGCGCAGCGCTCGTCGACTGACGGGCTCTGTTCCGGCCGGGCCCGCGCGGAGGCCTCTCGCGACCATCTGCTGGCCCCCGTGCATCGCCCGGCTGGATCCGGGTCGGAGCAATCGAGATGAGGCGCGCCTCGGACTACGAGGGGAGACGCCTCCGCGGGGATAGAGTAAGCAGTCACCTGGATCCACGAAGGCCCAGGTGATCGGGCCCTCCGATCCGCGCCCATGAACCTCCCCGCCCTCACCGCCGCCGAGCACGCCCTCCTTCGCGAGGTCCGCATCTCCGACGAAGACCATGGCGGCCTCGACGGCGAAGAGCTGGCCACCGACGAGTACGACGCCATGGAGAGGCTCTGTTCTCTCGGCATGGTCGAGGGCATAGGGGAGTATGGCGAGGCGCCCGACGGCGAGGAAGACGAGCGCGACGCCGGCGAGAGCGTCGTGGTGTACCGCATCACGGGCCTCGGCGTGGCCGCGCTCGCCGGGGACGACTGAGATGCTCCCGCCCGGTCGTCGCCTCGTTTTCTGGCTCGCCCACGCGTGCTCGCTCGGATCTGGACTGGCCTGCTCCGCGCCGCCACCCGCTCTCCCTCCCTCGCCCGGCGCCCACGCTGCCGAGGCCTGCGCCGCGCCGATCGAGCTCGAGTACGAGGGCACGCTCGACCGAGAGGGCCATTTCGCGCGGCCGTTCGCGAGGGCCACGGTCAACGTGCGGTGGCACGTGGTCTGGGACGGGGGAGCCACCCTGCGACTCGATTGGACCGAATGGGAGGCCGACCGCGATCGCGCCGCCGCGGAGACCGCGACGACCTGGTTCGTCGGCGATCGCGCCTGGAGCGACGGCCCGGTGGATGCCGTCGATGCCCGCGCCCTCCGCGCCGCGGCGCGATCGACGCTGCCCTGCGCGACGCCGCGGCACCAGCGCGTGGCCCATCCGCGCCTTGGCGACGTGGTCGAGGACGCCACCTTTGCGGCCCCCGTCGTCCAGAATGGCGTCTCGCTCCCTTCGGCGATCCACCTCAGCGCCGCCCTCCGCGACAACTCGTGGGTCGCCGAGCTGCGCTTGACCCGCGCCACACCGATCGACGCCCGGAGCAGCCTCCTCCGCCCGCCGGTGATCCCCGCGGCGCGCCTGCCGCTCGCGCCGCGCATCACCGAGGTGGCCAGCGGAGTCTGGACCTTCGATCTCGACGACGTCGACGCGCGCACCGTGGTGGTCGAGCTCCCCGAGGGCCTCGCCGCCATCGATGCTCCGCTCGGGAGCGACGTGGGAGAGCGGCTGGTCGACGCCATCGAGACCAAGTTCCCCGACCGCTCGATCCGCTATCTCTTCGTCGGTCACTACCATCCTCACTACACCGGTGGAGCGCGCGCCTTCCTGGCCGCCGGAGCGACGGTGGTCGCGCCGCCGAAGACCGCCGCCTTCGTCGACTGGCTCGCGGCGCGCCCCTTCACCCTCGCGCCGGATCGCTTCGCCCGGGAGCACGCTTCGCCGCAAATCCAGAGCTTCGAAGGTCGGTTCGAGGTCGGCGACGCGGCGCGGGGGATCATCGCGATCAACATCGGCGCGGCGTCCGCGCACACCGACGAGTACACCGTGTTCTTCGTCACCGGACCTCACGTGCTGATCGAGGACGACGTCGGGTGGTTCAGCTCGCCGGAGGGTGGTTTGCGGGCGTCGGGCCGCGCTCGTGGGGTGTTCGAGGCCCTCGCCCGCGAGAAGCTCGACGTGACGACGATGCTGCAAGTGTGGCCCGTTCGCACCCAGGAGCCGACTCTGTCGTTCGACGCCTGGCGCTCGCTCGTGGTAGCCCGCGGCGCCGGTCGCTGAGAGGCTGGCCGTTTATCGGCCAGACTCGATGCGGGGTGGGGTGGGGCCCC
>JBDTXR010000420.1:0-8202 GCA_040006075.1 Byssovorax sp.
TGGAACACCCGTCCCTTGTGGCGGACGTTGTTGTTGAAGCCGAGGAGCGGAGACGGAGCTTTCACGACGAGCCAGTCCGGGGCGCTGGTAAAGAAGGCAGGGCGCGCGCAGCCTTGGCCATGGAGAACGTACCATACGGCATGCGCGGAGTGGACCGCCAGAGAACCCGTCAGGGCCGGCATCGGATCGCCATTCCAGGCCCCGGGCGAGGGGCGGGGAGGTGGGCCCGCCGACGGATCCGCTACGGCAAGAGGCAGCGCTCCAGCTCGTCGGCGCCGTTCGAGCGCAGGGCGCAGTCGACTTCGTCCCGGGTGAGGTCGTGGGTGCAGTGGTCGAGCGTGGTGGCGGCGATGGTCCGCGCCGGGGCCTCGTCGAGCGGCGGACCCTTCTCGCCGCGCGCCGGATCCGCGGCGCGGGCCTCTTCCTCGGCGTAGCGATCGAGCATTTTCACGCACTGATCACGGCTCGGATGCGCAGCGACGCGGTGGAGCAGCGGCCGCGCCGCGACCGCGACGACCAG
Organism: Byssovorax sp.; assembly: GCA_040006075.1. Taxonomy (GTDB): domain Bacteria; phylum Myxococcota_A; class Polyangia; order Polyangiales; family Polyangiaceae; genus JANYGI01. The sequence goes on from JBDTXR010000420.1 coordinate 521, forward strand.
GGCGCCGACGATCGCCAGCGTGGCCAGGACCTCGTAGCGTCGGCCGGGCGCGGGGATTTCGTCCGACGATCGCGGGGAGGGCGCCTCGGCGGACGGAGGCTCGATTTCAGGCTCGCTCGCCATCGCGTCGCTCAGAGGCAATGATCGAACTGCTCGGGCGTTGTGGCCTTCCGGACGCAGTCGAGCGCGCCCTGGGTGATGCGCTTGCCCAGGCACTGCGCCGCGAAGTCGACGCCCTTCGGCGTGGCCCGCGCCGCCGCGGTGCGATCGGCGATGGTGGCTGGATCGCTGACGTTCTGGCCGCGGAGCTCGATCTCGGCGCTCTTGGCGAGGAGCTGGTCGCACTCTTCCCGGGTGGCCGGGTGGCCGCAGCCGGCGAGCGCCGCGCTGAGCAGGACGAGGGCCGCCGCACACCGCGAGGGCGCGCCGGGCCACGAAAGGGACCGCATAGCGGCGGACCATGGCTCCCCGGCCGCCGGGGCGCAACGGCCAGCTCTTCCTGAAATGCACAATTCTGGACGCCTGTACAGGTGCTGCTATCCTCGATCCCGTGCGTAAGGGGAAAGACGCGGGGAACGCTCTCGTCGGCGCCGACGCCAAGGTTGGCGCGACCCGCGTCAACAAGGCGTCGAGCCACGATGCGCCGCCGGAAAAGCGCACCGGCGCGCTCCGCACCGCAGATTCGCCGCGTCGCGCGCGAAAGCCGCCGCCTCCAATGCGACCCGAAGAGCTGCTCGACCGCGCCATGAAGGCGTCGACACCGCGATCGCGGGCGCTCTGGGCGCGGCGCGGTCTGGCCCACCCGGGCAAGCTCGATCGCACCACGAAGACCATGCTGCTCCGGCAGCTCTACCTGGCCTTGTACGAAGAGCGACGCTTCCAGAAGGCCGCCGAGATCGCCGACCAGATCGTGAGCATCGCGGTGCTGCCCGACGTCGCGCACCAGGACGCGGCCCGCGCGAAGCAGAGCCTCGGCGACATCGAGGCCGCGGCCGGGCACCTGCGCCTCGCGGCGCGCGTCGGCCCCGCGAACCGCAAGGCCTTTCACTGGTGGACGCTCGGGAGCCTGTACTTCCTGGCGCATCGGTACGACGACGCCATCAGCGCGCTGACCCGCGCATCGCGGTGGGGGACCACCGACAAGCCGCTGTACCAAGGTCACCTGGCCATCGCCCGCTGCGCCAAGGGCGAGCCGGTGGAAGAGCTCGGGGTGCTCATCGACCGCCTCGCCGGCGTGCCCGCGGGGCAGGGGTATGGCCGCTTCGTCCTTGGCCAGCTCGCGTTTTACGATCGTCGCTGGGCCGATTCGCGGCGCTACCTGGAGAGCTTCATCGCGCGCACGCTCGCGGGTCGAGCCGCGATGATGATCGCCCTCGAAGGCGAAATCGAGGTTGCGCGGCGCACGCTTTCGTCGCTCACTGAAGGCTGAAACGCCGCGCGCCGCGGGCCGTAGCCACCTGCTCGACGCGGCTCACCGTCGTGATCGCCAGCGCCCTCCTCGGCGCCCCCACCTTTGCTAGCATCCTGCTCGTGAGCAACGGACGTATGCCTCGACACCACCTCGCGCCCCGCTTCGCCCGCGCGCACGCCGCGACGGCGTTCGCCCTCTCGTTCATCACGGTGATGCTGCTGCCGGCGATCGCCTTCGCCGCCGAAGAAGACCTCTTCGCCCGGTCGATCAAGAAGGGCCCGATCATGGGCGCGCTGGCCGCGCTGGCCGGGGGCCTGCTGGTCTCGCTCACGCCGTGCGTGTACCCGATGATCGCCATCACGGTCAGCGTCTTCGGCGCCCGCGAAGCGAAGTCGCGCACCCAGGCGATGATGCTCTCGACGAGCTTCGTGCTGGGGATCGTGGCCCTGTTCACGCCGATGCTCGTCATCGCGGCGTTCACCGGCGGCCTCTTCGGCGCGATCCTCGCGAGCAAGGTCGTCGTCGTCGGCATCTGCATCGTCTTCGTGGCCATGGCCGCGTCGATGTTCGGCGCCTTCGACCTCACGCTGCCCGAGTCGGTGATGCAGCGCTTCTCCACGGTCGGCGGCATCGGCTACGGCGGCGCGTTCCTCCTCGGGCTCGTCAGCGGCCTCGTCGCCGCGCCGTGCACCGGGCCGGTGCTCACCAGCATCCTGGTGTGGATCAGCCAGACGCGGAGCGTCCCCCTGGCGATCATCGTCGGCGCGTGCTTCTCGATCGGCCTCGGCATGCCGTTCTGGCTGGTCGGTACCTTCGCGATCAGCCTGCCCAAGGGCGGCAAATGGATGCTCGGGGTCAAATCGTTCTTCGGGATCGTGATGCTGATCGTCGCGCTCTACTTCCTCAAGAACGCGTTCCCGATCCTGAAGAGCTTCGTGCGGCCCGAGACGAGCTTCATGCTGATCTCGTTCGGCGTCCTCGCGGCTGGCATCGCGCTCGGCGCGGTCCACCTCGCGTGGGACGACGGCGGCAAGGGCATCATCGTCCGCAAGGCGGTCGGCATCACGATGGCCGTCGTCGGCGGCGCGCTGCTCTGGACCAGCTTCGACTTGCCGCGCGGCTCGCTCAACTGGCTGCACTCCGAGCCCGAGGCGACGACGCTCGCGACCGGCGAGAAGCGCCCGATGATCATCGACTTCACCGCCGAGTGGTGTGGTGCTTGCAAAGAGATCGCGAAGGAGACGTTCTCCGATCCGCGCGTGCAACAGAAGGCGCTCCTGGCGAACTTCGTCACCGTGAAGGTCGACGCCACCAACGACGAGGACCCTCAGGTCGACGCGGTGAAGGGCAAATACAAGGTCGTGGGGTTGCCGACGGTGGTGATCTACGACTCGACGGGCAAGGAGCGAAAGCGCTTCAACGAGTTCGTCGGACCGGAGCCCTTCCTCGCGGCGCTCGAAGGGATCGATTAGCTCGCTTCAGAGGTCCCATGCATCGTTCGTTCGCGCTTGTCTTTGCCTCGATCTTCGCTCTTCTCCTCGCGCTTGGCTGCAACGGGGGCGGCGGTCCGAACCCCACCGGCGGCGGGGACGGCGGCGCCGGCGGCGGCACAGCTGATCCCACCCATGGCACGGTGATCGTGGGGGTGACGTCGGACCTGCGGGTCGGCGTCGACATCGATCGCGTCCACGTCGTGATGATGGTCGCGGGCAAGGTCACCAGGGAAGAAGACCTCACGACCACCAGCGCCGCGCTCCCGTTGAAGCTGCCGACGGAGCTACCGTTCGAAGACCTCGCGGCGGGCACCGACGTCGCGGTGAAGCTCGACGCGTACGGCGTCGGCGGCGGCTCCATGCCGCTGACGACGCGCACGGGATCCACGAAGATCGTCGCAGGAAAGAAGCTGCTCTTTCGCGTAGCGCTCGACTCGCGGTGCGTGGTCTCGCCCGGATCGAGCGCGCCCACGTGCGACGCGCCCGAGACGTGCGTGGCCGGCGCCTGCGCGGCCTCGGCGGTCGATTCGAAGACGCTCCCGGCGTACTCGCCCACGTGGACGAAGGTGTCGAACGACATCTGCAAGCCGACCGGATCGGGCCCGCCCGTCGTCACCATCGGCGAAGGCCAGGCCGACTACCTGCCGACGATGGATGGCGTCGAAGCCCAGGTCGAGGCTGGTCCGCAGGGCGGACACCACATCTGGATCGCGGTCCGCATGAAGGGCCTGCTCCAGTCGGGATCGATCACCTCGATCACGGGCCACTTCCCGGACCTCAACCAGGACATCGGCCCGTTCCAGGTGATCTTCACCTTCGATCAGGACGAGGGCGGCTATTGCAAGCTCTATGGCCTGCGTTTCCAGCTCGATCAGACGATGAGCGTCGATCAGGTGCTGGGCCAGAAGCTCGACGTGCAGGTGAAGGTCACCGACAAAGAGGGCGCCGTCGGGATCGGCAAGCGCAGCGTCGTCCTCTCGAAGACCTTCATTTGACGCGAGCGCGCCAGGCGGTGAACCAGCCGCCGGTCACGAGATCGAGCTCGGCCTCGGCCTCGATCACCCGGAGCGACGCCGCGAGGTGCTCCTCCGGCGAGGCGTGCGTGTCGTCCTCGAGCGCCAGCGCGCGCTGCCACGCGAACAGCAGCGTGAGCACGCGCTCGACCAGCTTCTGACGCTGCTCGGCGCGCTGCGCGCGGGCCCGCTCCAGCGCCACCTCGTCGTCGGCGAACACCAGCCGATCGAGCCGCCACGTCGCGCGCGCCTCGAGCCACAGGCTCGTGCCCCCGGTGGTCGTCGTCCGCTGCGGATCGTACGACGTCGGCGAGAGCGATTGCCCTTCATCCGCCGTGCGGGACGCGCGCAGACGCAGCTCGGGCAGCACCGCCGCGGCGCGGGCGCGCGAGGCGATGGCGTCGACGTGCGCGTCGGGATCGACGAGCTTGGCCTGGCGCAGCGCCGCGTCGACCGCGGTGCGCGCGACCAGCGGCGTGACGCGGATCGGGATCCGCAGCGGCGGCGTCGGCTCGGCCGCGCTCGATTTTTGCGGATCCGACGCCGGCGCCGGCCCATCGAGCTTGCTCGACGATCGCGCCGCGGGCTTGAGCTCTGCGGCCTCCGGCGTCGCGGACGGCGCGCTCTTCATCGCGGACCGCGCCCCGCGATCGAGCGGGATCCCCAGCAGCAACATCGCGCCGAACGAGGGCCGCGCCGCGTGATCGCGCGCCATGGTCGCGTCGATCCCGATCCACAGCGGAGCCCGCGTCGGCCCTTCGCCGAGCGGATCGATCGGGCGCTCGTCGCTGCGATCGAGGCGCGCGAGCGGCGCGTCGTCGAGCTCCGATGGAGGCTCCCCGCGCGCCGCCGACGCGTGCAGCGTCGCGGCGAGCCCGAGCGCGATCGCCGCGAGAGCGGCGCGCCGCGAGCGCGAGGAGAAGTGGAGAAGGGAGGGGCGAAGGAGGATCTCGGGGGCCACAAAACCCTATCGACCCGAGCCCCGCGGAAGTTGCCTGCCGAGGTGACTTTTTTTAGCGGAGGCTCAGCTCGCTCGCGCCGCCGCTGCGCCCGAGCTCGCTCCCGCCGCCCGGGATCATCCACATTCCGCCGCTGATCTCGACGCCCATGTTGCCGCGGCGGGCGACGCCGTCGCGGAGGATCCCCCCGGCGTTGTCGGTCCAGCTCGCCACACCGGTGTCGGTCGGGGCCGCGGCCGGTCGTCGTCGCGTGCTCGTCACCGCGCCGCCGCCGCTCGCCGCATGACGATGTCCCTCGAGGTGGAGACGATTGAACGGGGGCATGTGGAGCGCCGCGCCCGGGCCCACCGCGTCGGCGCGCCACGCCTCGACCTCGCCGGCGACCACGTCGCTCGCGCGGAGGTGCGGCGCGGCCACGTCGAGGCCCACGGCGAACGGCTCGAACTCCTCGCCCGACTGCCAGCCCACGCTGACGCGGATGTTCGATCCCGGATCGATGTCGCGCAGGAAGCGATCGCCGTGGAGCGAATCGACGCGCAGATCGCGCACGCGCGTGACCGGGCCGCTCCAGCTCGCCGTCACGCCGGCGATGCGCACCGCGAGCCATCCGCCGGGCCGCCGCGCCTGCGCGCGCGCCAGCGACGTCGCGCGGACCTCCCAGTAGAAGTAGAGCGTGAACGGGTCGACCGCGAGCGCGACGATTTCGTCAACATCGTACCGCTCTGGCAACGCCGCTTCTTCCAGGTCCGCGTCGAGGTTGGTCGCGAGCGCGGGCTCGTCCTCGACGACGGCCATCGCCGCGATCACCCCGGTCGCCGCGGGCGCGACCTCCGCGGATCGTGAGGTGGTCGGGGTGTGGATCTCGGGCTGCGGTGAGGGCGAGGGCGGCGAGATCTCCGGCTTCGGCGGCTCGGGCTTCTCGACGACGGGGTAATGAATCTCCGGCTGCGCGGGCTGCTGCGGCGGCAGCTCGGGCGCGGGCGCGGGCGGCTTCGGCTCTTCGGGCTTGGCGGGCGCGGGCGTGCTCACGGCGAATATCACCGGCGGGGTGCTCTCGATCTTCACGTCGGGCCCGCGACGCGATCGCGCGCGCGACTGCTCGACGAAGCGCGAGCGGAGCCCGTGGGCCTCGGCGTGCTCGGGCTCGCGCGTGAGCACCTCGTCGAGCACGGCGATCGCCCGCTCGAGGTGGCCCTGCGCGGCGTAGATCTCGGCGAGCGTCACCGTCGGGAGCGGCGGCGGCGGCGTCGGCCACGAGCGATCGTCGGCGCCGGATCGCAGCACGCGCGCGGCCTCGGGGAGGTGCAGCCCCTTCTCGACGACCTGCGCGAGCACGTCGCGCGCGCGCCCCAGCCACCCCCGCGCCTTGGTCTTCTCGCGCTCGGTCTTCGCGGTGCGCGTGATGATCTCGTCCATGAGCTCGGGCTGCGTGAGCACCCGCGGGCGGGGCACGCCGAGGTGCGTGGCGTGGGTGATCAACTCCTCCCGGGAAAGCTTTTCGAGCTCGATCCGCTGCATGGCGCCGACGGTACCACAAGGGGCGCGGGGCGGGAGGCTCCCGCCGCCGCGGAGCACGGTCTCAGTGCCAGGCGCCCTCGGCCGACGGGTCGGCCGCGCGCGATTCGAGGCGAGCGCGCGCGTCGTCGGCGTCGCGCGCGATCTGCGCTTTGAGCGCCGCGAACCCGTCGAACTTTTGCTCCGGACGCAGCCGCTCGATCAAGTGCACGCGCAGCTTCGCGCCGTAGAGATCGGTGTCGAGATCGAACAGGTGCACCTCGACGCTCGGTCGCGGCGCGCTGTCGTTCACGGTCGGTCGCACGCCGATGTTGGCCACGCCGCGCGCCAGCGCGCGCGCGCGCCCGGCGTCTTCGCGATCGACGAGCACCGCGTAGACGCCGAACGCCGGCAGCGCCTCGGCCACGTCGCCGAGGTTGCAGGTCGGGAAGCCGATGGTGCGCCCGCGCTGATCGCCTTGGATCACCGTGCCGGACACCATGTGCGGGCGGCCGAGCATGGCGCTCGCCTCGTCGAGCGCGCCGCGCGCGAGGGCCTCGCGCACGCGCGTGCTCGAGAACGGCCCGCGCGCGTCGCCGAGCAGCGTCTGCGATCGCGTCTCGAAGCCGAGCTCTTCGCCGAGCCGCTGCAGCAGCGCGAAGTCGCCGGCGCGCGCGTGACCGAAGCGAAAGTTGTGACCGACCACGACCACCCGCGCGTGGAGCTGCCGCGCCAGGACGCGCTCGGCGAACTCGGCCGGCGTCTGCTCGGCGAAGGCCCGATCGAAGCGCTCGATCACCGGCTCGACCGTGGGCGCGACGCGACGAAACAGCTCGATTTTACGGGCGATCGTCGTCAGCAGCGGCGGCGCGGTGCGACCCAGCGCCTCGGCCGGGTGGGGCGTGAACGTCAGCGCCGAAGCGAGGAGATCGCGGGCCTCGGCGTCGCGCGACGCGTCGGCGAGGACGGCCTGGTGCCCGAGGTGCACGCCGTCGAAATTTCCGATCGCCACGATGCGCGCCCGCGAAGACTCCACGCTCTCTCCGTAGTCAAAGCGGGACGGCAGGGCACGTCAAAAGGGCGCATTCGCCGATCCCTTGACGACCCATGAACCGGCTGTTAGAGCCGCGCCAGTCCCGGAGCCCGGGTGGAGGCGAGCCATGTTCAAGAGGGTGAGCATCTTCTCGGGGAACGCGAACCCGGCGCTGACCACGGAGATCTGCCAGGCGCTGGAGTTCCCCCTCGGAAAATCCAAGGTCTCGCGCTTCTCGGACGGCGAGACCTTCTGCGTGATCCAGGAGAACGTGCGCGG
>JBDTXR010000421.1:0-8180 GCA_040006075.1 Byssovorax sp.
GTCGCGCATGAGCAAGGCGCGGTGGAGGTCCATCACCTCGCGCTCCACGTCCATGCCTTTGCGCTCGCACTCCGACGCGGTGGCCGCGGCGGCGCGGAGCGCCTCCATCGCCGCGTCGCTCTTGTCGACAGGCTCGTTGTGGAGCACCGCGCGCAGGCCGCGGTGGACGATGATGTCGGGGTAGCGGCGGATCGGCGAGGTGAAGTGCAGATAAGCCACGGACGCCAGCCCGAAGTGAGCGGCGTTGTCTACCGAATACACGGCCTGGCGCATGGCCCGGAGCAGGAGCATGTGGAGCACCTGCTTCATGGGATGAGCGGCGATCTTCTTCAGGAAGACCGAGAGCTTCTTGGGGTCCAGGGCGTCGGCCGTCTCGAACTTCACCCCGAGCTCGTTGCAGAGGGTGGAGAAGCGGTCGAGCTTGGCCTCGTCGGGGGTCCCGTGGAAGCGAAAGATCGCTGGCACGTCGCGCTCGACCAGGTACCGAGCGCAGGTCTCGTTGGCCAGCAACATCATCTCTTCGATGAGGTTGTAGGCCTTCGACACCCCGGGATCGTGCGTCCGCTTCTTCACGTCGACGGGCGCGCCGGTCGCCGGATCGAGGATCACCTTGGCCTCGGGCAGATCGAAGTCCAGGGCGCCGCGGCGCATGCGATGACCGCGGAGGATGGTGGCCAGATCCCACATCACCGCGAGGTCGGCCTTCATGGCCTCGGCCTCGGGGCTGACCTCGGGGAGCACGGTGAAGCCCAGCGCCCGCGCCACCCCAGGATAGGTGAGCTTGGCGGCCGAGCGCATGAACCCTTCGACCACGCGCGATTGCGTCACCACGCCGGTGGCGCTGAGATCGACGATCACGCAGAGGCAGAGCCGGATGACGCCGGGCAAGAGCGAGCAGAGGTTGGACGAGAGCGCCCGGGGGAGCATCGGTATCGCCCGGTCGGGCAGATAGATGGAGTTGCCGCGCGAAAGGGCCGTTCGATCCAGCGCGGTGCCGGGCTTCACGTAGCTAGAGACGTCGGCGATGGCGATCCAGGCGCGGTACGAGCCATCGTCGGGATTGCGCACCACCCAGACGGCGTCGTCGTGATCGCGCGCGTCTTCGGGATCGATGGTCGGCAGCGGGATCCCGGTGAGATCTTCGCGGCCCACCAGGGCTTCGGGGGCGACCTCGGCGCCGTAGGCCTCGGCCTCGGCCACCGCGTCGGCGGGGTGCGGCTCCTCGATCCCCTCGCGCAGCAGGATCTTCAGCACCTCGACCTTCGGATCGCCGGGCTCGCCCAGCACCGCTTCCAGCTCGCCTTCGGGGTTCTCGTCGGGCAAATCAGGGAAGCGGAGGATCTTCACCACCGCGGCGTCGCCGTCTTTTCCGGCGCTCCCGGCCAGGTGCTTGAGCACGATCGGCCCGCGGAGGCGCGCGTCGTCGGGCTCGAGCCACGCGCTCTTGCCCTTGATCCGAAGCGTGCCGGCGACGCGGGCCGTGCGGCGCTTGCGCACGCGGACGATCACGCCCTCCACCCCGCGCCGCGTGCGCGAGACGATCCGGACCTCGACCGAGTCGCCGTGGAGCGCGCCGGCCATGGCCTCGGGCGGCACGTACACGTCGTCGTCGAGGCCCGTCCCGACGACGAAGCCGAAGCCGCGCGGGTTGACGTTGAGCGTCCCCTCGGCGGTCTTCCCGTGCTCCTCGCTCTGCGCGTTGCCGAGGCGAAAGCGGTGTCCCGAGAGCGGGACGACGCTGCCGTCGAACGAGAGATCGTCGAGCATGCGCTGGAGCGCGATGCAGCCTTGGGCGTCGAGATCGAGGCGGGTCTCGATCTCGTTCACGTGCAGAGGACGCCGCTCTTCCGCGAGCAGGCGGATGATGACCTCGCGGCGAAGCGGGGATCGGGAAGGCGAAGAGGCGAGCATTTGCCCCCGGGGTAGCACGTCTGACACCTTGCTCGATGCTTCGCGGTGAATCTTGTGCGAAAGACCAGGGCCTCCATGCGCAAAGCGGTGCTCGTCACTCTGCTCCGGCTCGCCCTCGTCGTCGCGCTCTTCGCCAGCGCGGCGCTGTTCATCGAGTACCAGCGCGCGGGCGATCCCGCGTTCTGCGGCGTCGGCTCGGGCTGCATGGCGGTGCGGCTGTCGCCGTACAGCAAGCTCTTCGGCGTCCCGCTCCCGACCTGGGGGCTGCTCGCGTTCGGCAGCCTCTTCGCCTTCGTGATGGCCGCGCGCAGCCGCGCGCAGCACCTCGCCGTGGCCATCGCCGCCGCGTTCGGCGCCGTCGTCGCGGCGGTCCTCGTGTACCTCCAGGCGGCCGAGATCCACGCGTTCTGCAAGTGGTGCGTCATGGCCGACAGCAGCGCCTTCGTCGCGGCGATCGTGGCGACGGCGCTCTACAGGCACGTGAACCAGGGCGCGACCACCAGCGCGGCGCCCACCGCGAACGAGACGGGCGTGGCCGACCTCGTCGGTGACCCGCCGGTCACGATCGCCTGGATCGTCGCGGTCCTCGTGGCCTTCTGCGCTCCGTTCGTCTGGGCGCAGTACCCGGTGATCCCGCCGCTCCCGAAGGAGATCGCCGACCTCCAGGTGCCCGGCAAGGTCACCCTCGTCTCGTTCACCGACTTCGAGTGCCCGTTCTGCCGCGCGCTCCACCCGACGCTCGAAGAGCTGGTGTCGAAGCACGCGGGCCAGATCGTGATCGTCCGCAAGATGATGCCGCTCTCCGGCCACCCGGGCGCGCTGCCGGCGGCGCTCGCGTACGAGTGTGCCTCGCTCGACCGGCGCGAGAAGATGGTCGACGCGCTCTATGGCGCGCCCGAGGAGCTGCTCAATCGCGAAGGCCTGCTCTCGCTCGCGGAGGCCAACGTGGGGATCGATCGCGCGGCCCTCGGGCGCTGCATCGACGCCCCCGAGACGCGCAAGCTCGTCGACGCCGACAGGGATCTCTTCACGGCGATCCAGGGCGCGGCGTTGCCGCTCACCTACGTCAACGACCGGGCGATCCTTGGTTTCAAGGCCGATCAGGTGCGCGACGCGGTGACCCTCGCCCTCCAGGGGCCGCGGCCGAGCCTGCCTCTCTCGGCGCTGTTCGCGGTGGTCGGCGTCGTCCTCGTCGGGGCCTCCGGGATCACCCTCCGCAGCGGGAAAAAATCGCGCTAAGGTGGCCCATGTCTGAAGACGTCGCCGGCCCCGGCCAACCGTTCCTCCCGCTCGAATTCTTCCAGAAGCTCCCGAAGACGGATCTGCACGTTCATCTCGACGGCTCGCTCCGCCTCGAGACGATCCTCGATCTGGCGCGGATCCACAAAGTCGAGCTGCCCTCGCTCGACCCCGCCTCGCTTCGCAAGAGCATGAACCTCGGCCAGAACTGCGGCTCGCTCGTCGAGTACCTGAAGGCCTTCGACGTCACGCTCAAGGTGATGCAGCACGAGGACGCGCTCTACCGCGTGGCCTACGAGCTCGCGGAAGACGTCGCCAGGGAGAACGTGCGGTACATGGAGGTGCGCTACGCGCCGATGCTCCACACGCGCCATGGCCTCAAGATCACCGGCGTGGTCGAGGCCGTGCTCGCAGGCCTCCGCGCGGCGCACGACTCGCTCGGCGTCGAGAGCAACGTGATCCTCTGCGGGATCCGCAACATCTCCCCGGAATCGAGCCTGGAAATGGCCGAGCTCGCGGTGGCCTACAAGAGCCGCGGCGTGGTCGGCTTCGACCTCGCCGGCGCCGAGAACGACCACCCGGCCAAGCACCACAAGAAGGCCTTCCAGCTCGTCCGCGACAACAACATCAACTGCACGATCCACGCGGGCGAGGCCTACGGGCCGGAGTCCATCGCCCAGGCGCTGCACGTCTGTGGCGCCCACCGGATCGGCCATGGTTGCCGCCTGCGCGAAGACGGGGATTTGCTCCATTACATCAACGATCACCGGATCCCGCTCGAGTGCTGCCCTTCGTCGAACGTGCAGACGGGCGCCGTTCGCGACCTGGCCTCGCACCCGCTGAAGCTGTACTTCAATCTGGGTCTGCGCGTGACCATCAACACCGATAACCGCCTCGTGACGGACACCACGGTGTCGCACGAGCTCTGGCACTGTCACACGCAGATGGGGATGTCGCTCCGGGACATCAAGCAGATGATCGTGGCGGGGTTCAAGAGCGCCTTTCTGCCGTTCCACATCAAGCAGGCCTATCTGCGCCGGGTGACGGAAGAGCTGGAGCATTTCACGGCCGATGGGCACATCAAGCCGCTGCCGCCCGCGGCCTCGTCGCGCCCCGCGGGGGTGGGGGACCGGCGGTTCGAGGCGCCGCATCAGGTGCTGACGGTCGAGAACCTGAGCTGACCGTAGAGGGGTGGCGAGGCTGATATTTCAGCCTCGCGATCCTCCGTGCACGGGCGACGGGGATATGCAGCGGGGGAATGGTCGCTCCCTTCGCGCCGCCCAGCGCGCTAAGCTCCGTCTCGCGGTTCTGCGGTTGTCTCAAGAGGCCTTGAGAACGACGGCAACCTTCCGAGGCGGCAAGCTCACGAACTCTTTCCCGCTCTCGACCTCGTGTTGCTTGATCGCCTGTGCGAGCTTCTCGATGTCGTAATCGAATTCCTTCGCGATGGCGTCGCGGATGGCGCGAACCTCGTCCACGATGGGGTCAGAATATCGCATATTATTTCCCTGCACGGTTACCCCAGCTCGATCACGCGCCTCGACTCCACGCCCGCCGAGTCCACGAGCTGCACGGCGATGCGCCGCGCGCCGGGCGCGGCATACGCATGACTCGCTTCGAGCACCAGGGCGCCCCCCTTTTTCGTTCGGGACGCGTGCGACCCCGCGCGCATCACCCGCCCATCGTACGCCCAATCGACGGCCCAGAAATCCACGCCGCCAGCCTCTCCGAACCGGACTGTAACGCGGCTCCCCGCCTCTCTGGTCGCGGTCACTTCCACCCCGGTAAACCCTGCTTTCCCCCGCGCCGCTCTCTCCCCCTCCGCCTCCAGCACCTCGAACGCAGAGCACCCCGGCAGCTCCAGCAGCCGCTTCTTCGCCGTGTGGACCGCGACGCCCCCGACATCACACCCGATCCACCGCCGCCCCATCTTCTCCGCCACCGCGAGCGTCGTCCCGGATCCGCAAAAGAAGTCCGCCACCAGATCTCCAGGTCGGGAAGCCGCCTCGATCACGCGCCGCAACAACGCTTCCGGCTTCTGCGTCGGGTAGCCGACGCGCTCATGGGCGATAGGGGCGATGATGCCAATGTCCCAGACATCGGCCATCGGGGCGCCCAGAGTCTCTTCCTCCGTCTGGCTCGGCTTCCTGCGGCCGCTGGAGAAGTCGGCGACCTGGCGCTTGGTGCCCCACGTCTTCTGCGTGCTCGCGGCCAGCTCTTCGTACAGAGGAGTCCACGCGTGGCTGTCGTTCGGGGATTTTCCGTACCAGAACAGGACGTCGTGCATTCGCTGGAAAGACTTCGTCTTTGCGGGCCAGCGGCGGTAGCGCCAGACGATCTCGTTCTTGAAGGCGTCCGCGCCGAAGACCTCGTCGAGCAGGCAGCGGAGGTAGTGGCTCACGTGCCAGTCGCAATGGACGAAGATGGTCCCGTGCGGCGAAAGCAGGGCGCGGAGCAGCTCGAGCTGCTCCAGCATCCTCGTGAGGTAGTCGCCCAGGCCCTCTTCCCAGCGGTCCTCGTACGCCGGGATCTCCGTCGCGCCCGGGCCGGTTCGCGCCGAGAACGAGCCGCCGGTCGCGAAGGGAGGATCGATGTACAGCAGATCGATCCGCCCCTCGAGCTCGCCCAGCAGCGCCGGGATCGCCGCGCGGTTGTCGGCGCGAACGAGCCGGTTCGGCGCGCCGCCGTCCGCGCGTGGCGCGCCGTGGTGCTCGGCGACCACGAGGGGCGACGCCGCCGCGAGCGCGCGCGCGCCGAGCGCGGGTTTGCCCGGCCAGACGAGCCTCGGGCGATCGTCGTCCACTCGGCTCGGCCTCTGGTTCCGCTTCATCGCCCGGCGCCAGCATCGCGCGGGACGCGGGCGCGCTGCAACCTCCGCGAGCGACGCGCGCAGTCGCGTGGCACCACGCGGCTGCGCACGTCGCCCGAGCGCCCGTCGAGCAGGCGCAGCGCCCGCAAACGCGCGCCCTGAAGCGAAATCAGGCCGACGCGATCGCGTGCTTCACGAGCGCGACGAGCTCGGTCGGAGACCAGGCCTCGGCGCCCTGCGTGAGCAGCGGCGCGAGCCATGTGGCCGCGGTCTCCGCCTCGCCGAACACCTTGTTGGGGACCCCCGGTCGCGCGAGCAACATCACCGTGCTCATGAACGCGCGCACGGCGGCGCCGGTGAGCCCGCCGAGCAAGATGACGTGCGCCGTGCCGAGGCGAAAAACCTCCTGCTTCATCAGCTTGACCGTCTCGTCGCGCACCTCCTGCGAGAAGCTCGGCGTACCCCGTAACATCAGGTTGAGCAGGCCGGTGCCGCGCGGATTCCGACGCGCCAGCGACGCGCCCGCCCGGCTGAAGATGTGGATTTGCTCGACCGTCGGCGCGTTGCTCCAGACGTTCACCTGGAGGTTGCGCGACGTGAGGATGCGGAGGATCGCGTCGGTGTGGAGGATCGCCGGCTCAGCCATGTGCCGGCGACGGTAGCACGCGGATTTGCCGCGCACGGTAGGCTTTGATCACGCCTGCCGTGGGCGACCCGAAGGAATTCGGCCCGGCTGCTCGCGGGCCTCTTGCAGCCGAGGTGGTTTCCTCTAAAAGACGGCAGCGACCACCATAGCTGCGGGATTTCCCCGCCTCAGAGGAGCCCCCGTGAACAATAGCTTCAAAGCCAAAGGTACCCTCACCGTCGGTGGCACGACGTACGGCATCTTCCGGCTCTCCGCGTGCGGCCCCGCGGCCGACCGGCTCCCGATGTCGCTCAAGGTCTTGCTCGAGAACCTGCTCCGCCACGAGGACGGCCGCGTGGTCCGTCGCGATCACGTCGAGTCGGTGCTGAACTGGGATCCGAAGGCGGTGCCCTCGCAGGAGATCGCGTTCCACCCCGGCCGCGTGCTCCTCCAGGATTTCACGGGTGTTCCGTGCGTCGTCGATCTCGCCGCGATGCGCGAGGCCATCGCGATCCTCGGCGGCGATCCCCACAAGATCAACCCGCTCCAGCCTGCCGATCTCGTCATCGATCACTCGGTCCAGGTCGACAAGTACGCGACCATCAACGCCGTTCGGCAGAACGCCGAGCTCGAGTACGAGCGCAACTCCGAGCGCTACGCGTTCCTGCGCTGGGGCGCGCAGGCGTTCATGAATTTCCGCGTGGTGCCGCCGGATACGGGCATCTGCCACCAGGTCAACCTCGAGTACCTCGCCAGCGGCGTGATGCGCGGCAAGGACGACACGGCGTTCCCCGACACGCTCGTCGGTACCGACTCGCACACCACGATGATCAACGGCCTCGGCGTGGTCGGATGGGGCGTCGGCGGGATCGAGGCCGAGGCCGCGATGCTGGGGCAGCCGCTGTCGATGCTCATCCCGCAGGTGATCGGATTCAAGCTCTCGGGCAGCCTGCGCGAGGGCGTGACCGCGACCGATCTCGTGCTCACCGTGACGCAGATGCTTCGAAAAAAGAAGGTCGTCGGCAAGTTCGTCGAGTTCTTCGGGCCGGGCATGGCGGCGCTCTCGCTGCCCGATCGCGCGACCATCGCCAACATGGCGCCGGAGTACGGCGCGACCATCGGCTTCTTCCCCGTCGACGAAGAGACGCTCGCGTACCTGCGCTTCACCGGCCGCCCGAAGGACGTCGTGGCGCTCGTCGAGGCGTACTCGAAAGAGCAGGGCCTCTTCCGCACGCCGGAGTCGCCGGACCCGGTGTTCACCGACACGGTCGAGCTCGATCTCGCGACGGTCGAGCCCTCGCTCGCGGGTCCGAAGCGCCCGCAAGATCGCGTGGCGCTGCCCGACGTGAAGACCACGTTCCGCAAGGAGCTCGTGGGCATGACGCCGAAGGATTTCGCGGGAATCGAAGCCGGAGAGCTGCAAGCGTGGCAGGGCGGCGCGATCTCCGAGGGCGCGAACAAGGCGATGCCGAGCGCGACGGTGTTCGCCAAGGACTCGATCTACAACCTCACCCACGGCTCGGTGGTGATCGCCTCGATCACCTCGTGCACCAACACCTCGAACCCCGCGGTGCTCCTCGGCGCGGCGCTGCTCGC
>JBDTXR010000422.1:0-8170 GCA_040006075.1 Byssovorax sp.
CCGGTCATCGCCGATCCACCAGGACCTGGGTAATCGGCTGGCCCACCGGGCTCGCCACCAAGCACACGACCACCGCGCGCTCCGCTCGCGGCCTTACGGGTCGCGTTCGGTACGGTTTCGGAAATAACGATCGGGACGGTCAGCCCTGGCGCAGAAACGGGTTCGCGCGGCGCTCTTCGCCGATGGTCGTGCCCGCGCCGTGGCCGGTGATCACCCGGGTCGCGTCGTCGAGCGCGAGGATCTTTCCCTTGAGCGAGCGCTTGATCGCCTTCGAATCGCCGCCCCAGAGATCGGTGCGGCCGATGCCGCGGCGGAAGAGCGTGTCGCCGCTGAAGAGCACGCTGTCGTCGCTCGACCTCACCAGGAAGCAGACGCTGCCCGGCGTGTGGCCCGGGGTGTGGAGCACCGCGAGCTCGATCGCGCCCGCCGACACCGAGGCGCCGTCGGCGAGATCGCCGTCGAGATCGCAGATCTGAGGGAGCGGGATCCCGAGCAGCGCGGCCTGGATCGGGAGCATTTCGTAGAGGAAGCGATCGTCCTCGTGGATCCGCGCGGGCGCGCCGGTGAGGCCCTGGACCTCGGCGGTGGCGCCGACGTGATCGATGTGCGTGTGCGTGTGGATGATCGCCGTGACCTTCGCCTCGGCGGCCTCGAGCTTGCGACGGATGACGTCGAAGTCGCCGCCGGGATCGATGACGATCGCCGACTTGCTCGCCGGATCGATGAGGATCGAGCAGTTGCAGCCGAGAGGACCCGCGGGAAAGGTCTCGATGACCATGCGGCGCTTGTAGCACGACCGGGGCTCGGCCTACATTCTCGCGGTGGGGAGCGCGATCATCGCCGACATCGTCGAGGAGCACGGAGGCGAGGCGGCGTTCCTGTTCCAGATCCGCGCGGTCGCCGCCACCGCCGCGCACTACGACCGAGCGCGGCTGCGCGAGCTCGACGAGCGGATCGAGGCCCACCTCGACGGGCTGCGCGTCGCCGACGCGGAAGGCGTGAAGATCGCCGTCGCCGGCCTCGACGAGGACGAGCCGGGCACGGTGTTCACGCTGGCGGTGATCGCCGCCGAGCGCGGCGATCCGGCGGCGTTCGCCGCGGCGCTCGCGCTCGCCGAGGCCTCGCGCGACGCCGCGCGCGCGCTGGTGGCCGGGCTCGCCTGGGGGCCGTTCGCGGCCGCGCGGAGCGTGCTCGCGCCGCTGCTCGCGCCGAGCGCGTCGCCGCCGCACAAACGGATCGGGATCGCCGCCTGCGCGGCCCTGCGCGAGGATCCCGGCGAGGCCATCGACTACGCGATCTTCGACGACGATCCGGCGCTGAAGGCGCGCGCGCTCCGCGCCGTGGGCGAGCTCGGCCGCCTCGATCTCGTCGAAGCGGTGCGCGCCCAGCTCGCCGTCGTCGAGGGCGACGAGCGACGCTTCTGGGCCGCGTGGTCGGGCGCGCTCCTCGGCGTCGAGGCCGCCGTCCCGGTGCTCTGGTCCATCGCCGACTCCGGAGGACCGTTTGCGGAGCGAGCCTGTTCGCTGGTGATGCGGAGGCTGGATGTCCGCGAGGCCCGGCGGCGGATCGAGGGGCTCGGCGTCGCGGCGCCGCACGCCCGCGCGGCGATCGCCGGGGCGGCGGCGCTGGGCGATCCCGCGCTGATCCCCTGGCTGCTGGGGCAGATGGCCAATCCCGCTCTGGCGCGCGTCGCCGGAGAGGCCTTTGCGACGATCACCGGCGCGACCATCGAAGGCTCGCTGGCGGGGACGGCGCCGCCGGATTTTCAGGCCGGCCCGAGCGACGACGCCGCCGACGCGAGCGTGGCCCCCGACCGCGACGGGGCGCTCCGGTGGCCCGCCGAGGCGCCGCTGCGGAGGTGGTGGAGCTCGCGCGAGAGCGGCTTTCGCCGGGGCGCGCGCTACCTCGGCGGGGCGCCGCTCACGCCGTCAACGCTGGATGACGACGTGGCCCACGCGAACCAGCCGCGCCGCGCCGGCGCCGCGATCGAGCTGACGCTGCGGCAACCCGGCCGCCCGCTCACCGAGGTGCGGGCGCGCGTCAGGTCGTCGCGGTGAAGGTGACCACGTTCGAGATCAGCGTCCCGAGCGAGACCACGACGTAGCCTGTCCCGTACGAGGCCACGTTGAAGAACGGGAGCAGATCGGCGTTGAAGTAGCCGCGCACCACGCCGGCGCCCGACTGCTCGTCGTCGTCGAAGGTGACTGTCTGGCCGACGAGGTTCCAGCTCCGGTGACGGAGGCCCGAGGTCGCGGTGACCACCAGAGCCTTCTGGAGCGGGATGGCGCCGACGGCGCGGGCGTCGTCGATTGACACTCTGTAGAGCCCGTGGAGGCGGAGCGCGGTGAGGTCGCCATGCGAGGAGCGGGCCTCGATTTGCAGGGCGATCCCGAGGAAATTCAGCTCGACCGCGGGAGTCTGCGGGCCGGCGGTGAAGTCGACGAGGGGGCCGCTCATGACCCGCCGACCTCGACGGTGACCACGTTGGAGACGACGTCGCCCACGGTGGCAAAGACGTGATAGCGCGCCGGATCGCGGGGGAGATCCTTGATCCAGCAATAGAGATCGAGGTTGAACCACCCGCCGACGACGATCTGGTCGAGCCGGGGATTCGAGGGGCGAAAGCCGGTGGGCGTGGCCTTTTGGTCGGGGCGAAGGAGGTTGGCGGAGCGCGGCACGTGCGTGGCGGCGTCGACCGCGACGAGGGTGATCTCGTTGACCATCGAGGTGAAGCGATTGAGAAAGCGCCCGCTGACCTGGTACGCGCCGGCCACCGGCAACACGGCCCTACCCTCGGCGATCACCCGCGCAGGAGCCGCGAGGAGGATCCCGCGGAAGGCCGGTGGCAGCGGGGGAGAGCACTCGTTCTGCTCGAACACGTCCCAGCGGACGCGCTCGAATCGGCTCGGGATCATCGCCATCGTCCGCTCCAGTCCCGCCCCGGGATCATACCCAGTCCGACTTCTTCTTGGGCATGCCTTCGCGCTGCGCCGTGGAGGCCCGGAGCGAGGGATCGCAGGCCTCGCAGAACGCCGGCAGCCGCCGCGCGCCGGCCTCGCCGTACATGACGCAGGTGCCCGGCCTCCCGGTGTAGAGGGCCCCCTCGATCTGCCCCTCGGACAGGCCGGTGAAGCAGTGTCGGCCCTGGTGTCCATGATCGATGTAGTGCGTGGTCTGACCGACAGGGACCATGTTGAGGAAGTGGCCGAGCTCGTGGGTCACGGTCTTGGTCAGGTCGGCCGCCGAGCGGATGTTGTCGTTTTGCTCCCGCGTCGCGAGACAGACCACGTTGTACCAGCTCGATCCGTTGGAGGCGCTGGCGACGACACGGTAGGTGACGCGGACGTCGACGTGCCGTCCGGCGTTGCCGCCGGTCGCGAGCGCGGCGCCGGGGAAGTCGACCTCGACCATCCGGTCGTCGTCGGTGCTGGTGATGAAGCGGGGGTCGAGCGGCGCGAACGCGTCGGTGCCGGTGAAGCGCCACGCGACCTCGACCAGCCAGTCCTTGTCCTTGGCCAGGGTCGGATCCTTGAACAGCGTCGCCGCGACCTCGAAAGACCCCTTGGCGTCGGTGGGAATGTCTGGCTCGGTGTGGGATTCGGTCCTCTTCTCGCCCAGGCGATCGATGAGGACGATCCGGACGGTGACCGGCTCGAGAGCGGCGTTGTACCCCTCTTCGGCCGCCAGCTTGTAGCTGAGCGACGAGCTCTCGCTGGTGATCAAGGTGCCCTGGTGCTTGATCAGCTCTCGAGTGGTCTTGTCGACGAGCTCGATGTTGTGGCTCCGGGCCGCGATCTCGGTGATCGCGTCGGTGAGGTCGAGCGCGGGGATCTCGGGCAGCGAGCCCCGCGGCTGGCCGTGTCCGGGGTTACCCGCCTTGAAGCGGCTCATCTGGTAGTAAATGCGCCGCCAGACGACGTAGGTGTTGGAGCTCAGCTCGTGCTTGACCCGGGCGCTCTTGGGTCCGGACAGGACCCAGGCCTTGACCAGGAACTCGTCGCCGCCGTGCTCGGTGACGACGAAGTCGAGCTTGGCCTTGCCGTCCTTGGCGGTGGTGGCGACGAAGCTCTTCATCTCGCGCGGTCGGACCACGTTCTCCGCCCCGCGGGTGATCTCGAAGGTGACGTTGACGCCCGCCTTCGCGGGGTTGATCTGCGCGACGAGCGGCACCTTGGTCCCGGCGCGGGCCTTGTCGAGGCCGTCGAGCTGGGGGCTCTGGGTAGGGTCGAGATTGACATACTGCCGGATGATCGCCATCGCTCGTCCCCTTATTCGTCGTTCTCGGCCAGGCTATCGAGCTTGACCTCTTCGTCTTCCTCGGCGGCCGGATCCGATCCGGGCGCTCCCGGCAAGACCACCACCACGGTGGGCGGCTGGACCTCGGGCATGGGAGGGGTGTTGGGCGCTCCGCCCTTGTTCTGCACCATCATGTCGCCGAGGCGCGGGACGGGCTTGCCCTCGACCATGACGTCGAAGGAGAAGTTGATGAACTCGGCCTTGGCCTTGATTTGCCCGCTGACCACGCCGCCGACCGAGCCGGCCTCGTCGCCGGTGCTCTTGCTGAAATTCGAGCCCTGGAGCATGATCGGGTTGCCGTCACACTTCACGTCGGAGCTGCCTTGCGCGGTGTCGGCCGACAGGGCCACGTTGGGATAGGGGATGGGGATCGGCGGGGCGGGCGGCGCCGGCGTCTTGCACACGTCGGGGAAGGCCGTGGCCACGCCGCTGCTCCCCGCGTGGACGACCGTACGGAAATTGACGTTCACCGTCGCAGCCATGAGTCCCTCCGGATCGTGCTCATCGTCGCTCTCCGCCCGCGGGCCGGGTGACGCGGGCCGCGCCGCGCAAAGGGCCCTCCGAGGCCGTGAAGATCATCGCCTCGGCGCCGGGCGCCCAGCCGCGCTCGAAGGCCTCGACGGCGAGGGTGAGCAGGAGCGGGGTCGTGGCGGCGCCGACGTCTCCCAGGCTCCGCGCTGGCATCACCGCGCGACCCAGGCCTTCGAGGCGAGCCCCGAGGCGCGCCTGCGCCACGCCCCACTCGAAGGCCCGGCAGCTCTCGCCGTTGAGGTCGCAGAGCAGGAAATCAGGGGATTTCTCGGCCGGGAGAGCGCCGCGCAGCGCCGCGACGAGGCCCTTGCCGGTGCTGACCTTGTCGGATCGCATCGGCTCGGGCTCGAGGCCGAGGCCGATCGCCGAGATCGTGGCCCGCGGCGCGCCGGAGCGTCGGTGTCGCGGATCTTCGAGGAGCACCGCGGCGGCCGCCTCGCCCGGGCAGAAGCCGTCGACGTTGCGCGGGCTCTTGAGGCGATAGGCGCCGTCGAGGAGGGCCATTCGATCGCGGTCGAGGTACGAGTCGACGCCGGCCACGACGCACGACTGGACCTCTCCGGAGGCCAGGAGCGCGCTGGCTTCGGCGAGGAGCTCGACGCCGGCCGCGTGGCCGGAGAGGCTCTGTCGGGTGGTCTTGAGCACGAGGCCTGTCCGCCGCGAGAGCTGGGCGACGAAGGTCTCGGCGAGGCGCCACGACGTCACGGCCTCGTCCGGCGCGGGGAGCGCGAGGAGCAGCGCGCACTGGCCGAGATCGCGCCGCTGGAGACTGGCTGTCTTGACCAGGCTGGTGAGCACGGGGATCAGGAGGGCGTGGAGCCGCTCGGCCCCGCGGAGCGCGGGATCGACGAAGGCCGTGGCCGCGACGTTCAGGGGCTCCGGATCTTCCCGCTCGGGATCACGCCTCAGGGCTTCGTAGGTGGGGTGGGCCCCGAAGCGTGCCAGTCCAGCGCGGATCGAGGTCGCGGTCTGCGCGGCGCCGCCGCCGACGGCGGTGAGAGCGGCGGTGGCGGTGAGCGTCACCGGGCGAAAAGGCGCGGTCACGCCGCCCTCTTTTCGCTGATCGCCACGTGGTCGATATAGAGAAACAGCTTCGGGCAGAGCACCGTCACCCGCCACGTGAGGACGACGCGCCGGTGATCCGGCTCGATCAGCACGGTGTCGAGCGTGGAGAGGTGCTCGGTGACCGTGCCTCGGATGGACACGGCGACCCGCGGAGCCGCCGAGGGGAGGCGAAATCCCAGCTCGCCCGCGTCGGTGACGTTGGTGACGTGCACGGCCTCGCCGCCCTTGAACGGGCGCGCCGACACCAGCGCGGGGTGGGCGCCGTTGAAGAAGCGATCGTCGAAATCGGCTGGCAAGAACGGGGATCGCTCGGCTTGCCAGGCGTCATCGTAGGTCCCGGCAAAGGCCCGACGAGGGAGCCAGTCGCGGCCGATGAAGCCAAATCCGGCCACCGGCGGGCGATCGGCCGGCGTTACTATCCGGCTCTCGGGATCCTCGAGGTTGGGGAGGCGGACTCCCTCGATCCGCTCGGGCTCGGCGGCGCTGGTGAAGCCCACGCCGATCGGGTTCCGTGGATCCCGCGGGCGCGCCGCCTCGTCGTCGACGGCGCAGTCGCTGCCGCCGAACGAACGCTCGTAGACCAGAGGCATCCTGGTGAAGGCGACCGGATCGGAGAGGGCGATTCGCCCGAGCGAGCGGAACCACACCCGATCTCCGCTGACGCGCACGATCTTGCGGACCGGGCCCACCGAGAGGCTGACATCGAGCGTGGGGACCGGGCGAATCGAGCAGGCATGACCGACCAGGACCACGTCGGTCCCCTTCTTCGCGGGGCAGGCGTCGGCCTCGTACTTGATGCTGGAGACGCCGGGCTCGCCGTGGAACGTCTCGCCGTGGGCGATGGGGACCTGCGTCGCCGACGGGGCGAGCGCGGTGCGGGCGCCGACGTCGAAGGTGCCTTTGACGATCACCGTGGCCGTGTCGCGCCCCTCGCGATCGAGGCCAGGCAAAAGGGCCGCAGCGAACGGCGTACGGTTCTTGATCTCCAGCATCGTGAGCGTCAGTTGATTCCGACGTTGGCGCCCTTGACCTTGACGGCCCCCGAGGCGTTGAGCTCCATCGGGCCGGAGCCCTTGACCTCGACCTTGCCCGTGGCCTCCACCTTCACCGCGCCCGACGATTTCACCGACACGTCGCCGGTCGCCTCCACGTTCACCTTGCCCGAGGCCTTGACGGTGAGGTCCTTGCCATCAATGGTGATCGCCCCGCCCTTCTCGACGGTGATCGTCGCGTCTCCGCAGGTGATCGTCAGCTTCTCGCCCACGGTGAGGGTCTTGTTGAGCTTGACGTCGGTGGTCTGGTTGGAGCCCACCCCGGTGGTCATGTTCGAGGTGACGTCGATCGCGTAGTCCTTGCCCGCGCTGAGCGAGCGGGTCTTGCCCACGCTCTCGGTGCTGTCGTCGCCGACCTCTTCCGTCTTGGCCTTGGCGACCGAGAGGGTGAGGTTGTTGCCGATGGACTCGGTGTGATCGTGGGCGACCTCGATCGTCCGATCGTGGCCAATCGACTCGGTCTCGTCGTGGCCGACCGTCTTGGCCCGATCGTGGCCGACGCTGAAGGACTCGTCGTTGCCGATGGTCTCTTTCTGATCGTGGCCGACCTCGGCCGAGCGGTCGTGGGCGACATTCAGAGTCTCGTCGTGGCCGACAGTCTGGTTCTTGTCGTGCTCGATGGCGATGGTCCAGTCTTTCTGGCCATGGAGGTAGATCTCCTCGCTCCCCGCCTTGTCCTCGAAGCGAAGCTCGTTGGAGCCGTTGCCACCCGGCGTGGAATTGGACTTGATGGTGCTCCGCGTCTTGCTCGCGGGGAGCCCGTAGGGAGGCACGTTGGTGCCGTGGTAGACGCGACCGACGATGATCGGCCGGTCGGGATCGCCCTCGAAGAAGTCGACCAGGACCTCTTGATTGATGCGCGGGATGTGCATCGCGCCCCAGCCCTCCCCGGCCCAGACCTGGCTCACCCGGATCCAGCACGAGCTCTTCTCGTCCTTCTTTCCGAGGCGATCCCAGAAGAACTGGACCTTCACCCGGCCGTGCTCGTCGGTGTAGATCTCCTCGCCGGCAGGGCCGACGACGACGGCGCTCTGCACGCCCTTCACCGTCGGTCGCGCGGTGATGAGCGCGGGGCGGAAGGGCACGTCCGAAGGGATGACCTCGAAGCGGTTCTCGTAGCGCGGCTGCTCGCTGCCGGCCTCGGCCATCGCCGGCTCGGCGCCCTGGTGCTCGATCCTGGTGATCAGGTACTCGCGGTTGAGGGCCTCGCGCCCGTGCTCGCTCAG
>JBDTXR010000423.1:0-8105 GCA_040006075.1 Byssovorax sp.
GGCCATGTCGCCGAGCGAGCGGCTCTGCTGATCTTTGTAGAGCTCGCGCGCGAAGGTGAGCGGATCGATCCAGTCGACGTCGCGGCGCATCGCCGGCGGCGCGTCGGCGGGGCGAACGCCGGCGCGCTCGAGCTCGGCGAGCAGGAAGCCGCGATCGAAGGCGGCGTTGTAGGCCGCGGGGATCCGGTTCTTCAGCGTGGCGACGATCTCCTCGGCGACCTCGGCAAAGGAAGGCTTTCCGACCACGTCTTCGTCGGTGATGCCGTGGATGGCCGACGTCTCTTTGGGGATCGGGCGGCCCGGGTTGATGAGCCAGCTGAAGCGATCCGTCACTTGCCCCGCGTGGCCGAGGACGATGCCGACCTCGACGAGGCGATCGGCCTGCGCGTCACGTCCGGTGGTCTCGGTGTCGAGGAAGGCAATCGGGTAGTCGACCCAGTCGCCGTTCCCGTCGAACTCCGAGGCGATGCCCACGGCGCGCACCTTCATGAGATGCGCGATGCCGGGATAGTGGCGGCCGGTCGGGAAACACCCGCACGGATCGGCGAGCTTCATCCTTTATTTACCGGGCTTACCAGCGGTCGGCGCCGCTGACGCGGACGGCGCGGGAGGAGCCTTGGGAGCGGATCCGGCCGAGGCGCTGCCCGAAGGCGCGATGCTCGGCACCTTGCCCGCGAGCTCGATGTCGAGCTTCACCCAGTCGATCAAGTCGTCGTACGGGTTCGTCACGAGCTGGAGATCGACGTAGCGGCCGTTGATGAAGATGAAGGGCGTGCCCTCGAGCCCGACCTCGTCGGCCTGCTTCTTCTCTTTGTCGATGCGCTCGCCGGTCTCTTTCGAGGTGAGATCGGCGCGAAATTTCGGTAAATCGAGGCCGATCTGCCTGGCGTAGCGATCGAGGTCGGCCTGCTCCAGGTGCTCCTGGTTGTCGAAGAGCATGTGGTGCATTTCCCAGAACTTGTTCTGGTTCAGCGCCGAGATCGCGGCGCGCGCGGCGATCTCCCCGTGAGGGTGCGCGCCGAGCGGATAGAACTTGTAGAGGAGCCGCACTTGCCCGGGGAAATGCTTCACCAGATCGTCGAGCAGCGGCGAGACCAGGCGGCAGAAGGGGCACTCGAAGTCCGCCCACTCCACGATGGTGACGATGGCGTCGGGCGAGCCGACCTCGGGCGCCCCGTCGATCGGGAGCTGCTTCACCTTGTTGACGTCGAAGCGCGCGTGAAACGCGGCCTCGCGCTCGCTCTGGGTCTTGCCCGCTTGCACCTGCTTCAGCAGCAGCTTCGCCGCCGGGAGGCAGCTCTTGCACGCGCGGCTCTCCGAGATGCATTGCGCGAGGCTCACCGGGACGTCGGGGCAGGGGGCGAGCAGCGCCGTCAGCTCGGACGACCACTCCCGACGCTCGCGCGGGGTCAGGGTCGAGGTGTCGATCCCTTTCACCGTGGTCTCCGGGGCGGCGGTGATCGGGGGCTTGCTCTCGCCGGGGTCGGCTTTGCTGCACGCGGCGACGCCCATCAAGGCGGCGAGCAGCAGGGGCAGGGCGCGGAGGGAGGGCATGGCGGGCGAAGCCTAGTCGGACAAATTGCGGGGCGCTAGCGTGGGGTGTAGCGTGCACGCGTGCGCAGCATCCTTTACCGCTTCCCCGACCTCGGCGAGTTCGAGCGCACCATGGGAAGCTCCGGCGACAGCGAGTGCGAGCTCGGCCTGCCCTCCGGAGAAATCGCCGAGGATGGCGAGTGGATCCTGGCTATTTTCGAGCTCGGATCCATCCGCCGCGCCACGTCGGCAGCCGGCCGCGCGGTGGTGACGCCCGACGAGTCGCACCTGATCTTCGAGCCGCGCGACTGGCAACGCCTCGTTGAATTCGCCCGAAAAGCGGTGCTTCGCGCCCCGACGATGCCTCCGCCCACCGAGCCCGCGCCGATCAGCGGCCTGCCCGACCGACCGCCCACGACGGCGCGATCGCCGGGCAGCGCGCGGGTGTCGAGCCCCCGCATCTCGGGCACCGGCTCGCGGGTCCTCATCGTCGACGACGATCCGGACATTCGCGAGGTGGTCGCGGCCATGCTCGAAGCGGTGGGCCTGGTGGTCACGGCGGCCGGGAGCGCCGAAGAGGCCCTCGACCGGGTCCGAGTCGAGGTCTTCGACCTCCTGGTGCTCGACTGGAACCTCCCCAAGATGACGGGTCTCGACCTCTGCCGCATCCTGCGGAAGGAGCCGGAACACGCCTCTTTGCCCGTTCTCTTCCTCACGGCCAACGCCTCTTCGCAAGACATGGTCGAAGCGTTTGCGTGCGGGGGTGACGACTACGTGGTGAAACCATTCCGCGCGCCGGAGCTCGGAGCGCGGATCTTCAGCCTGCTGCGGCGGGCCCGCGCTTCTCTGGGTCAAATTTAATGCGTCTATACCGTCCCGTCGGACTCGAAGAGCTGCTGTTGATCTACACCTCGGGGATGCGGGCCTTCCCGCCGCGCCTCCCGGCTCAACCGATCTTCTATCCTGTGCTCAACCTGGCCTACGCCCAGCAAATCGCCCGCGACTGGAACACGCGCTCGGGCACGTTCGGAGGCTACGTGACGCGGTTCACCGTCGACGACGCCCACGCGAAGCAGTTCCCGCAAAAACAGGTCGGCGGCGCCGAGCACCTGGAGCTCTGGGTCCCGGCCGAGGCGCTCGACGAGTTCAATCAGCACATCCAGGGCGCGATCGAGCTGGTCGACGCCTATTTCGGCGACGAGTTCAAGGGCTCCATCCCGGCGAAGGGCACCCTGGCCGGCAAGAGCGCCTTCGAGCAAATGGAGGCCATGCACGGCCTGCTCGACGCGGATCGCAAGACCTTCAGCGCCGAGGCCATGGCCCAGCACGCGGCCATGTTCGCCAACTATCCTTACTGGGAGCGGACCGATTTCGCCAAGGCCGGCATCGACGAGGCCCGCCGCGATCACGTGCTGGCGCAGCTCGCCGCCGTGTGGGCCGGCGAGTTCAAGATCTGAAGTCGATCCATGCAGGGCGGGTCTCGTTGCCTGCCCTGCATGGCCTCTCTCCAGATAGCCGATCTACGCCCGGACCAGCTCGAGCAGCGAGATCTCGCTCGGGGCGCCCACGCGCATCGGCGGGCCCCAGAAGCCGGTCCCGCGGCTGACGTAGATCAGCGTGTCTCCCAGCCGATCGAGGCCGGCGATGAAGGGCTGATCGAGCCGCACGAAGAGGCCCCACGGGAAGATCTGGCCGCCGTGGGTGTGCCCGCTGAGCTGGAGGCCAACGCCCTTGGCGGCGGCCTCGTGGATCTGCTTGGGCTGATGGGCGAGCAACACCAGCTCGCGCGAGGGGTCGCGGCCGGCGAGGGCGCGCTCGAGATCGGGCCCGTGGCCGTTGCCGAAGCGCTTCGAGCTCCAGTCGTCCACGCCCGCGAGATCGAAGCCGTCGTCCCCGCCGATGGCCACGCGCTCGTTGCGGAGCACCCGGATCCCGAGCCGCGTGAGCTCGGCGATCCACTCGTCGGCTCCGGAGTAATACTCGTGATTGCCAGTCACGAAGAAGACTCCGTGCTTGGCCTTCAGGTCGGCCAGCGGGGCCGTCTGCTCGCGCAGGTCCTCGACCGAGCCGTCGACGAGATCGCCGGTGATGACGATGAGGTCAGGGTTGGCCGCGTTGGTGTGATCGACGACGCCGCGCAGCCAGTCTTTGCGCAGGGTCGGGCCGACGTGCAGATCGGTGAGCTGGGCAATGCGAAACCCGGACATCGAGGGCGAGAGCCGCCGCAGCGGGACCTTGACGTTGCGCCAGGCCACCTGGCCGAGGGCGCTCACGGTGCCAGTCGCAGCCGCGCCGAGCGCCGCGAGCGAGACAATCCCGGCGATGCCGCGGGAGATGGCGAGTCGCCGCTCGGGATCGGCCGGCGCGGACGAGACCGCGCTGTAGCCGTGAATCACCGCGCGGACCAGCTCGGATCCCAGGAGCAGGAAGAGCAGGAGGACGGAGACGCCCATCCATCCATAGGCCGTCCAGCTCGCGAGCGAGGCCAGCCGGGGTGGGAGGAACCGGCTCGCGCCCATGGCCAGCGGGATCAGCAACGCCAGCCCCAAGAAGAGGAACGCCCCGCGTCGCTGCCAGACGGCGCCGAGCTCGGGCGCGCGGATGAGGCGGCTCCAGAGGTAGTAATGAATCCCCCCGACGACGAGGGTTATCACCGAGAAGAAGAGGAGCATGCTCAGGCCGGATCGATGCACGGCCGCAAGCTTCGCACGATCCGTCGCCGGCGCGCGCCCGCTTCACATTACTTCATCAACTCACGGATATCCGACACAGATGCCAATCCCGTCGGGGTAGCCCATGACCCCGCCCTGGCAGGTGCCGGCGCCGCAATCGGCCGTGTCGCTCCCGATGTGGCACAGCTTGAGGCACGTATTGGTGATCTTCGAGCACACCTGCCCTGCCCCGCACGGGCAGTGGTCGCCGCGCGAGCCATCGCCCGGATCGACGCAGCTCGTGGTCCCGTCGTCGCGAACGATGGTGCACGTCTGGCCGTTCATGCAGGTGGAGTCGTCGAGCGGCTTGCACTTGTAGGCCGGGAGGCAGACCGGGATCTTCACCGCCGCTTCGGCCATGGGCACCGGCGCGCAGTAGGTGTCGAGCGGGCACTCCTCGACCTCACCGCAGCAGTACGGCCGGCAGACTCCACCGCTCGGGGTGGCGACGCACGCGAGGCCAACCCCGCAATCGCCCGCCGTTTGGCACGGATTGCCGACCACGAGGTCGCCCGCGGGGACGCAGCCCGCGACGGCCGCGCCGCTGATCGGAGCGAGCTTGCACGTGAGCGTGGGAGGCAGGACGCCGGCGTCGCTCTCGCCGCCCGTCGCGCTGCTGGTGCTCTTGTCGGGAGGCGCGCCGCCCGCCCCGCTGCTGCTGCTGCTCGCGCTGCCACCGCCGCTCCCGCTGGTGGTCGTCGTGGTGTTTCCGCCGATTCCGCCGTCGTTCTTGCCGGGATCGATGAGGCTGCACACCGCGTTTCCGGGGATGCAGCTCGCCGTGTCGCCGCCGCACAGGTAAGTGTACGAGCCCATGAGGTAGGGCGGCGTGAACGAGCCGCCGGCGCCCGACGTCCCGCTGACCATGGTGGAGCCGCCCGCGCCCGTGGCGCCGGGGAGGATCAGCCCGCCGCCCGCGCCCGTCGCGCTCGATTCTCCGCTGCCCGAGCTTCCCAGCGAGAGCGCTGCGCAGCCGGCGACGCTGCTCACCGCCGCCGCGAGCAGCGCGGCGAGGGAAAGGCCCGAAGATCGAAAAGAAAGACGGCGCATGGTCAAGGCCCACGGGGAGCGCGGAAAAGCGCTCTCAGCTTAGCATTCTCTGCCCC
Organism: Byssovorax sp.; assembly: GCA_040006075.1. Taxonomy (GTDB): domain Bacteria; phylum Myxococcota_A; class Polyangia; order Polyangiales; family Polyangiaceae; genus JANYGI01. Next base: position 5,351 of record JBDTXR010000423.1, read on the forward strand.
TCGATACACAGAATGTGCCGGCCTCGAGGCGAGCGCATTTTACAGGCTTTTCTGGATGTGCCGCAGCGAGGCGCGCCGCGCCGAGGCTCACGAAGGCCGTCCCGGCCAGCCGGACGCGGCCATGGCGCGCTTGTCGTGGTCGGCGATGCTGAGCCGACGGGATGCTGCCTGATCAACGCTACCGCGCTTCGACGTCGCGGCTGACCATGTTTCCCGCGGTGTCGTAGGCGCGCACCGCGAGGATGTGCGAGCCGGGCGGGACGAGCGCGGCGATGTTGGCGTCGAACGATTCGGTGGCCTCGTCGAAGATGCCGTCGGTCGGGAAGAGCGGGCGCCACTCGTCGGTCCCGGCGATCGAGACCTCGATCCGCGCGATGGGGCCGACGCCGTCGGTGACCGTGCCGCTGAGCTTGCGACCGTTCATCGTCGGCGGCTTGGTGAACACCGGCGGCGTGTTGTCGACGAGGATGGTCCCCGACTCGAGCGAGTGCCGCGTCACGCGATCCGGCGGGTTCGCCAGCTCGTCGGTGGCCTCGACCATGATCCGATAGAGCCCCTCGGGCAGCGTGGTCGTGTCCCACTCGTAGTCGGTGCGCGTGAGCTTCTCGCCGGGCTTGAGCGCGCTGCGCCACGTGGATTGGTTGTCGAGCCGGTACGAGACGCGATAGCGCAGCTCGTCCTGATCCGGGTTATCGACCTTCCAGGTGATCTTCACGGTGCCCGAGGGCTTGGTCACGTCGCCGCCCGAGGCCACGACGCCGGTGCGGAGGGAGCGCGCGAGCGTCTTCTGCCCGGCGTCGACCGAGGTGACGATCGCCCGCGCGTTGTCGGTGACGAAGGCGAGCGAGACCTCGCGCAGCACGGCGGCCGCGTCGCGGTTCCAGCGCGCGCGGATCTGCACGAAGCGCGCGGCGGGGCTCTTCACGACAGCAGCCGCGTTGAGGCCGGGCGACCACTCGCTCCAGGTGGCGTCGGGCAGTTGCGTGTTGCCGGAGCGCGTCGACAGCTCGACCGCGCCCTCGGATCGCCACGAGAGGCGGCCCCAGCTCGCGCGGAGGCCGGCGTCCAGCGTCTTGCTCGTCCACACCGCGTCGGCGCCGCCGGCGCCCTTGATCTCGTGGAACACCACCGGATCCGAGGTGGCGATGAAGCGGTGGTTACCGGTCATCACCATCGCTCCGACCTGGCGCTCGGCGGTGTCGGCCACGATCCGCGCGAGGTGGTTGTCGTCGACGCTGTAGACGCGCCCCTCGGCCCCGGTCCCGACGAAGGGCAGCCCGTCGTCGCCGAGCGCGAGCGAGATATAGTGGGTGTCGCTGTCATCGAGCATCGGCTCGGCGGTACCGTCCTTGTCGAAGCGCATCAACATGCCCTCGCCGGGGTGCTGCGGCTTCAGCGTCTGCGGCGGCGGCGGCGCGCTCCCCGCGGCCTTCTTCGGCATCGGCGCCATCTCGGTGTACTTGTTGGCGATGGCGTAAATCGAGCCGTTCTTGCCGGGGACGATCGCCCGCACCTCGTCGGCGTCGAAGTCGTAAAGCACGCTCGCGCGGCCCGGGCCCGTCACCTTGTAGAGCAGGCCTTTGCCGCTCGACCCCGTGTAGACGGTGCCCGCGTCGTCGACCGCGACCGACATCAAATGCGACTCTTCGCTGTCGAAGAACACCTGATCTTTGCCGCTCTGATCGACGCGAAACAGCTTCCCTTCGGGGCCCGTCGCCGCGTAAAGGGCCTTGGCCTTGGGATCGAACGAGAGGCCCCACACGTCCTCGGCGCCGGGCAGCGTCGCGAAGAGCGTGGCAGTCACGCCCGCGGCGTTCGCCGCGATTTTGTAGAGCTTTCCTTCAGGGAATGTGCCGAGGATCACCTCACCGTTCCAGGCGATGGCCATCGAGCTCACGGCCATTTGCCCGGTGCTAGCGGCCAGATCCAGGTGACCGCCGCTGACCCGGTAGACCTTGCCGTGATTGGCAGTCCCGAGCAGCGCCGCGCCGTCGGGGAGCAAGGCCGCGCACCACACCGACGAGGCATCGGCGATGGGTACCGATCCCAGGTTCAGGCCCGCGCGGACATGGCCGCTCGAATCGACGCTGACTCCGGTGAGGTCCCCGCCTTTGAAGTCCGAAAAGGAGTCGAGCTGGAAGGTCCGCGTCCCCACGGCCCCAGCGGGCGCGGCGGAGAGCGATGCGGCGAGGACGACCGCACCGAGGGCGAGGCGAGCAGAGTGGTTCATCGTTCTTCGAGGGGTTCGAGGGAGGGATAACGGGGCGAGGAAATCAGCGCAAAACGCGGCGCATCGTCACGCGGGCCAGGTCGCGGCCCACGAGGAAGCTCTTGAGCGGGATCGCCGTCTGGATCACGGCCTCGAACGTCTCGGGGGCGTTGGTCTCCGAGGCGGGGCGCAGCACCTCGGCCGCGCCTTGCGGCAGGCGCCCGGCGATCTTGCCCTCGTAGGCCACGCCGACCTCTTTCATCCCCACGAGGCGCACCGTGGCGACGATGCTTTGCGCGTCGAACGTCTGGTTCGGGAGATTGGCAATCAGCTCGGCGAGGCTGGTGGGCTGGGGCTGCGGGCGGACGATCTCGTAGCCGGGAGCGAGCTCGATGTCGGCGCGGCCAATCAACCCCTTGGGCAGGTCGACCTCGATCACCTTCTGCTCGATCTTGCCCTGATAGGGCTCCAGATCGAGGCGGATCTTCACCGGCTGCCCGGCGTCGACCTCGGTCTCGAGCAGCTTGGCTCCGCGCAGCGTCACCA
>JBDTXR010000424.1:0-8104 GCA_040006075.1 Byssovorax sp.
CGGCGGCACCACGCGGCGCGCCGCGAAGATGGTCTGCCTCGACATGGACCACCCGGAGATCGCCGACTTCATCAGCTGGAAGATGCGCGAGGAGAAGAAGGCCCACGCCCTCATCGCCGGCGGCTACTCGTCCGACTTCAACGGCGAGGCCTACCACACCATCAGCGGGCAGAACTCCAACAACTCCATCCGCATCAACGACGCGTTCATGCGCGCGCAGTCGACCAACAGCACCTGGGACACGCACGCGCGGACCACGGGCGAGGTGGTCGAGACCTTCAGCGCGCGCGACCTGTGGCGTCAGCTCGCCGAGGCCGCGTGGGGCTGCGCCGATCCCGGCGTGCAGTACGACAGCACGATCAACCGCTGGCACACCTGCCCGAACACCGCGCGGATCAACGCCAGCAACCCCTGCTCCGAGTACATGTTCCTCGACGACTCGGCGTGTAACCTGTCGAGCCTGAATTTGACGAAATTCCTCGGCAAAGATGGCTCTTTCGACGTCGAGGGGTACCGCCACGCCGTCAAGGTGTTCTTCGTCGCGCAGGACATCCTCGTCGACTTCTCTTCGTACCCCACGAAGACCATCGCCAAGAACTCGCACGACTACCGGCCGCTCGGCCTCGGCTACGCCAACCTCGGCACGCTGCTGATGCTCTCGGGCATCCCCTACGACTCGGAGCAGGGCCGCGCGACGGCCGGCGCGCTCACCGCGATCCTCTGCGGCCACGCGTACAAGGTCTCGGCCGAGATGGCCGCCGCCAAGACGCCGTTCGCCGGCTACGCGAAGAACCGCGAGCCCATGCTCCGGGTCATGGGCATGCACCGCGACGCCGCGTACGCCATCGATCGCGAGCGCTGCCCCGAGAACCTCTGGCGCGCCGCCGCCGAAGACTGGGACGAGGTCGTGCGCCTCGGCGCCGAGCACGGCTACCGCAACGCGCAGGCCACGGTCCTCGCGCCCACGGGCACGATCGGCCTGCTCATGGACTGCGACACCACCGGGATCGAGCCCGATTTCTCGCTGGTGAAGTTCAAGAAGCTCGCCGGCGGCGGCTACTTCAAGATCGTCAACCAGTCGGTGCCCGAGGCCCTGCGTCGCCTCGGCTACGCCGAGGCCGACATGCTGGAGATCGTCGCCTACGTGAGCGGGACCAACACGCTCCTCGCCGCGCCGAACGTCAACCGCGCCACGCTCAAGCAGCGCGGCCTCTCGGTCGAAGACCTCGCCAAGGTCGAGGCCGCCATCCCCGGCGTCTTCAATCTCGAGCTGGCCTTCGGGCCGTGGGTCCTCGGCGACGAGGCCTACGATCGCCTCGGTGTCTCGAAGGAGGCGCGCGGCCGCTACGGCTTCTCGCTCCTCAAGCACCTGGCCTTCACGCCCGCCGAGATCGAGGAAGCCAACGAGACGATCATCGGCCGGATGACGGTCGAGGGCGCACCGCACCTCCGCCTCGAGCACTACGCGGTGTTCGACTGCGCCAACCGCTGCGGCAAGACGGGCCGTCGCTTCCTCGCCCCCATGTCGCACGTGCGGATGATGGCGGCGGCGCAGCCCTTCCTCTCGGGCGCGATCTCCAAGACGGTGAACCTGCCCAGCGACGCCACGGTCGACGACGTGCAGCGGATCTATGAAGAGGGCTGGCGCCTCGGCCTCAAGGCGGTCGCGCTCTACCGCGACGGCTGCAAGGCCTCGCAGCCGCTCTCGTCGACCTCGAGCGAGGGCAAGTCCAAGGACGAGCCCGTCGTCACCGCCGCGCCGGTGGTCGAGCCGCGCAAGCAGACCCGCATGACGGTGCGCCCCGAGGGCCAGCGCGACCGCCTGCCCCGCAAACGCAAGGGTTTCACGCAAGAGGCCCGCGTCGGCGGCCACAAGATCTACCTGCGCACCGGCGAGTACGTCGACGGCACGCTCGGCGAGATCTTCATCGATCTGCACAAGGAGGGCGCCGCCTTCCGGTCGATCATGAACTGCTTCGCGATGGCGGTGTCGATCGGCCTCCAGTACGGCGTCCCGCTCGAGACCTTCGTCGATCAGTACACGTTCACCCGCTTCGAGCCGTCGGGCACCGTCGAGGGCCACGACAACGTGAAGATCGCGACCTCGATCGTCGACTACCTCTTCCGCGTGCTCGGGATCGAGTACCTGCACCGCTACGAGCTCGCCCACGTCCCGCCGACCGAGCCGGGAACCCAGGGCCCGATCGAGTCTAGCGCCCGCCCGGCCGCGGCCGCCCCCGCGACGGACTCGCTGCTCAGCCTCCCCGAGGCCCATCACGCGACAAATCCAGAGCGCCACGCCAGCGCCCTCGACGCCCAGCTCGAAGACATGATGGGCGACGCCCCGGTGTGCGACGGCTGCGGCCACATCACTGTTCGCAACGGCGCTTGCTACAAGTGCTTGAACTGCGGCAACTCCATGGGTTGCAGCTGACAGGCACTCTGCCGCTCCACGCGACAGGCTGAACGAGAGATGCCCTCGGAGGATCGACCTCCGGGGGCATTCTTTCTTCCCTTGCTCTATCTCACTGCACGTCGAAGATGATCGGGATCACCACGGTGGCGCCGCCGCCGCTCGGGGGGCTGAACTGGGCGCTTCGAACCCGCGCGGCCAGGCACGAGACCACCGACGAGCTCAGGGATCCGCCACCGACCGAGGGGCTCGCCGACTTGACCTCTCCGTTCGGGCCGACCGAGGCGGTGATCCGCACCGAGCCCTTCATCGTGGGATCGTCGGCGAGGCCGCGGTTGTAGCAGGCGCGGAACCCGCCGCGCATCGCGGCGACCACGCCGCCGGCGTCGGGGAGATCGCCTCCACCGGTGGTCGGCGGAGACACGCTGATGTGGCCGACAGGCTTCTTCACATCGATGGATGTGCCCGATTTCACGGGCTGATTGGAGGCGATGAGGTTCCCCGGGAGGCCGTCGCCGCCGATCAGACCGGGCCTCACGATGCCTGCCGGCCCGTTGTTCATGTGGAGGCCAATCCCGTCGCCGGGCCGCACGCCGGCCGCGTTTCCGGCCACGCCGTCGAGCATCGCGACGGGCATGTTGCCGTCGCGGAGCACGCCGTCGACGGCGCGGCCAGGGGCGTTGAGGCCCAGCGTCATCAGGCCGTCGAGCGCGGCGATCTGGTCGGAGATCTGGCGAGCGCGGACGTCGGACACCGCACCTGGAGTACCCCCCTTGTCGGCGCCGGACACCCTGGTCGGGGGGCCGCCGTTGCTCTTCGGCGCCGGAGCCGTCGACTTCGGCCCGGCGTCCTGCGGCGCCGCCGATTTCGACGAGTCGGGCTCCAGGGTCTGCTCCACCGCGGGCATCCCCGGGAGCGCCGAGAGGCTCTGGATCAGCTGCGCCACCCGCACCTCGTCGTCGATCACCGGATCGCTCCAGTCCGAGTAGATGGAGCCAATCGCGCCGAAGTGGAACAGGAACGAGAAGGCCGCGATGAAGGTCGTCTTCCAGTCGAGGTTGTCGAGCAGGCTCCGCTCCACCGAGAGTGGCAGTCGCGGCTTGCTCACGGCGATGGGAACCGCGATGAAGTGGAAGAGAAACGTCGCGTCGCCCAGGGTGATCTTCCCGCGCGCCTCCTCGTCGAGGCGGATGGCCTCGGTGCGAGAGGCGATGTCCAGCATGCCTGAAGCGAGGGCGATCCGGCCGCTCATCCCCGGAAAGACCTCGATCATGTAGGCGTCGCTGCGGTAGGCCAGGATCGCGCGACTGCCACTCATGCCGGGCGCCGAGATCACGAAGGTGCTGCGCTCGTTCGGGCCAATCGTCACCGGCGCGCCGCGCGGAACGATCCGCTCCTCGATCACTCGCCCGCTCTGCACCAGAGCGACGCGGAGGACCCGGGGGCCGGTGGTGGGCGCAATCGCCCTCATGACGGCAGTCATCTGCCCGGGTCGACTCGAGGGCTGGGCGTGGAGGTTCATCGCTCCACTGAGGAGCGTGTCCCTGGAAAGTTCCGCGGTCAGTAAATTATTGTGGGCACGCGAGACGGCAGTGCGAGGTCGCGCTCAGGCAGCGGGAGCGGCAGCGCATGTAGCCGTCGTAGAGGCTGCTCTCGGTGGGCTCGGAGCCGCAGTGATCGTTGCACGAGCGGCGATCGGTCTCGCAGGCGGCGATGCAGCTATCGCCCTTCGTGGTGACCGCGACCGCGGCCTGGGCGGGATCCTTCGAGGTCTTCGTCGACTTCGGCTTGGTCGTCGTCGGGGGCCGATCGTTCGGGATGATCGGATCGAGCGGCGGCGCCGTGAGCGCGGAGGACGGCGCGCGGAGCGTGAGGCCGCAGTGCGCGAGGGCGAGGCCGAGGATCGACGCGTCGCGCTCTTCGCCGGTGGGCAAATCGCAGCTCCGCACCACGCGATCGAGGCTTCGACGGAAGACGCCGGCGGCGCGCATCGCCGGGCCGGCGGGCTTCGCGGGCTTCGCGGGCGCGGCGCTCCCGGCGGCGTCGGGCGCGGCGTCCGGCGGACGCGAGGCGCGGCCCGCGGCGTAGGCGATCAGCGCGGCCAGCACCGTGAGGCCGGCGACGACGACGAGCACCCGTGGATCGATGCCTTTCTGCGCGGCGGGCGCGGCGGGCGTGGGCCCGGTGGTCCCCGGCCAGGCGGCGGCGACCGTGCTCCGGGGCGCCGCGCTCGAGGACGGCGCGTGCGGATCCGCGAGCGGCGCGCCGCTCTCGGCCGCCTCGCGGCGATCGAACGTCGGCGTCGAGAGCGGCGCCGCGGCGACGGGGATCTGCGCCGGCAAGGCGCCGAGCGCGAGGGCAGGATCGGCCGGCTCGGGCCACTCGACCAGCGGGCGCAGCTCGCGCAGCTTCGCGACCAGGATGCCGAGGCCGTAGTATTTTTCGAACTGCTTGATCAGATCGCGCGACGACTCGCTCGGGCCGCGATCCCAGGATACTTGCCCGGTGACACCGAGCGACTCGGCCAGCTCGCGCAGCTCCGGTCCGCTGAAGCACACGGCCATGCGGCGCCGCAGCTCGACCGGATCGTAGCCCTCGGCGGCGGCCGGGACGGGCTCGCGCTCGGGCGCCGCGGCGGGCTCCATCGGGACGAGAGGATCCGCCGGGGCGTTCACGCGGGCGAGCTTACCCCAGGCGTCCGGCTCGCGTCCCGATCGCGTCGCATTTTTCCGCGCAGGGGTTGCGCTGGTCGCGCCCCCGGGCGACATGTCGCCCACGATGAGCAGGGATTCGAATACGTGGGGGCTGGTCCGCGACGCGCGCGCTCCCCTCTTTGGTCGCGACGCCGAGATGAAGGCGCTGGACGAGGCCGTCGAGGCCATCAAATCCGAGAAGAAGACGCGGATTGTCACTCTCGTGGGTCCAGCGGGGATCGGCAAGAGCCGCCTCGTTCAGGACCTCGTCATTCGCCACAGGGCCCTGGGCAGCTCGCTCGTGCCCCGGGTTTACCGCGGCAGCGCGCGCGACAGCGGGCCTTCGTTTGGCCTCTTCGCGCGGCTCTTGCGGGCGCGCTTTGGCCTGGTCGAGGGCATGGATCCCGAGGCCGCCAAAGCGCAGGTGCGGAGCCAGGTCGCCGCGGTGCTCGAGGATCGCAAGGTCGGCGACGTGATCTACTTCCTCGGCCAGTTCCTGGGCTTGCCGTTCGAGGAGAGCCCGCTCACCCGCGCCGTGAGCGAGGATCCGCACGAGCTCGATCTCATCCGTCGCGCGGTGTTCAAGGCCTTCCTCGAGGCCGACGCCGATCACACGCCGACGTGCCTGGTCCTCGAAGATCTCCACGCCGCGCACGACGACTCGCTCGCCCTCGTGCGCTACCTCCTTCAATACCTCTCGGGGGCGATCCTGGTGATCTGCGTGGCCCGTCCCGAGCTGCTCACGCGGCACGAGGACTGGGTCCGCGAGGGCGACGCGCGGCACACGCTGATCGAGCTGCCGACGCTCCGCGACAGCGACGCTGCGGCCTTGATGACGGCCCTGCTCGCGCCCTGCCAGGGCGGCGCGCCTCCGCAGCTCGTGGCCAGCGCCTGCGCGTTCGCCTCGGGCAACCCGCTCTTGCTCGAGCAGATGGTGCGCATCTACCACGACAAGGGCGTCCTCGAAGAGGTCACGGCCCTCTCGGAGGACCCGGAGTGGCGGGTCAACGTCGAGAAGCTGGCCTCGGTCGACCTCCCGTTGACGATCGACGACGCCGTCAACGCCCGCCTCGCGGCCCTCGATCCGCCGGAGCGCGTGCTGCTGGAGCAGGCCGCGGCGATGGGGAGCGTGTTCTGGAGCGGGGCCTTCGTGGCCCTGGCGCGGATGGGGCGCGAGGCGCCGGAGATCTGGGGCGAGCAGGCCGGCGACGACGCCATCGCCATCTCGGCGACGCTCTCGGAGCTGGTCGAGCGCGACTACATCCTCAAGCTCTCGGACTCGACGTTTCCCGGCTCGGAAGAGTACGTCTTCAAGCACAACCGCGAGCGCGAGACGATCCAGAAGCGGACGCCGAAGGCGGCGCTGCGGCGCGCGCACCAGGGGATCGCCGACTGGATGGATCAGCAGGAGGCGGTCCGCAGCGGGGAAGAGTACCTGGCGATGCTCGCCGATCACCGCGAGAAGGCCGGCGACGCCGTGCGCGCGGGGCTCGCGTACCTCGAGGCCGGCGACTTCGCGCGGGCGCGCTACGCGGCGGCGCGAGCGTCGGAGTACTATCAAACGGGGCTCGATTTGCTGGGCGAAGGGTACGTCGCGCGGCGGATCGACGCGCTCCACAACTACGGGGACACGCTCCAGCTCGTGGGGCGGATCGACGACGCGCTCGCGGCGTTCCGCGAGATGCTCACCCTCGCGTACCGGCTCGATCTGCGGCGCAAGGGCGGCGCGGCGCACAACCGGATTGGCCGCGTCTACCGCGACATTGGCTCGCTCGAAGACGCGCAACGGCACCTGCAGACGGCGATGGCGCTGTTCTCGTCGGAGGGCGACGAGCGCGGGGTGGCGTCGAGCATCGATGATCTCGGCAAGCTCCACTGGCTCAAGGGCGAGTACGAGCTGGCTCTCGTGGCGCTGCGCGACGGCCTTTCGCGGCGGCGGCGATTGGCGGATCGGCGCTCGATCGCGCTCTCGCTCAACAACATGGGCCTGGTGCTGCAGGACTCGGGCAAGTTCAAGGCGGCGCTCGACGCCTTCGAGCAGTCGCTCTCGATCCGGCGCGACATCGGCGATCTGGTCGGCGTGGTGACGACGCTGAACAACCTCGGGACCATCCTGCAAGATCAGCGGGATTTCACGGGCGCCTTGAAGCTCTTCAACGAGGCTCTGGAGGTGGCGAAGCAGATCGGGGATCGCAACAAGACGGCTCTCGTGCTCACCAACATCGGCGAGGTGCACTATCGCAACGGATCGCCGACGCAGGCGATCGAGGTGCTGGAGCAGGCGGAGGATCTCTGCGACGAGCTCGGCGACAAGCTGGGGTTGGCGGAGACGCTGCGCGGCCTGGGCAAAGCGTATCTGCTGCAGGGCGATCTCACGCGCGCCCGCGATTGCATCGGGCGCGCGGTGGATCTGTTCGCCGCGGTGCGAAGCAAGGTGCACCTCGGGATGGCGCTGCGGACGCTCGGCGAGATCACGGCGGCGGGCGGCTGGGGGAGCGCGCACACCGGGAGCGCGCGAGAGTACTTTGCGCGCGCGGTGAGCATCTTCGAGCAGACCGGGAACGAGCTGGAGCTGGCGCGGACCTTCAAGGTCTACTCGCGGTTCCTGATGACGATGGATGAGACGGCCGATGATCATGCGGCGTTGAGAGAAGCGGAAGCGATGAGCTCGCGCGCCGATGCGGTGTTCAATCGGCTGCAGATCTCGTCGGGGAGCAGCATTGATGACGAGCCGACGGGGGGCGAGGAGGATCGGGTGCATCCGCCGGATCCGCCCTACAGCGACGGCGGGGAGACGAGCGTCGGGGGCTGAAGCTGAGGCTGCGGTCGCCGGTGGGGAGGCCGACGGAGCGGCCTCTCCGTCGGCCTGGCCGCGACCGAGCTTGCGCGCAGGAGCGCGCTTGGGCTCGGGCGCGGCCGAGGCCTCCTCCGAGGCCGCTCCGTCGGTCTCCGGCGTTGCGTTGCTTGCCGGAGGGGGAGTTGGAGGAGGGGAGGAATG
>JBDTXR010000425.1:0-8089 GCA_040006075.1 Byssovorax sp.
GGCGGCGCGCCGCGAGCGATCGCGCCCGCGAGCGAGGCGGGTAACGGGCTCAAGACGGCCGGCTTCGTCCTCGGCGGCGTCGGCGTCGCGGGCGTCGCGGTCGGCGCCGTCACCGGGATCCTCACGCTCGGCAAGAAGAGCACGGTCACCGCGCACTGCACCGCGACCGCCTGCGATCGGGTCGGCTTCGACGCCGAGTCGGCGGGCAAAGGCCTCTCGACGATCAGCACGCTCACCTTCCTCGTCGGCGGCGCCGCGCTCGCCGCGGGCGTGACGCTGATCCTCGTGAGCGGCCGGCGGCGCGCCCCGACGACGGTGGCTCCGCTGGCGCTCCCGGGCGGCAGTGGCCTGCTGCTGGGCGGGAGCTTTTGAGTCCCTCCTGGGGCGGATGACCACGCCCGGGGACTTCGCGGAGCAGCTCGGATCGACCGCCCGCGCGGCGATCCGCGCCTCACGGCAGCTTGAGCCGGGCGACGGCGACGTCGAAGTTGCCGGCCGTCGTCAGGTTCCCGGCGCCGAAATCGATCGAGCCCTGGAAGTCGCCGTAAAGGTAGGCATATCCCTGCTTGTCGACGCGGACGTTGCGCCCGAACTGCGGCTTCGCGTCGCCGAGCTCCACGCAGCCGAGCGTGGCTCCGGCGGCGCTCAACCGGGCGACGAACATGTCCTGAAATCCGTGGTTGACGGCGAGGGGCGCCCCGAAATCGATATCGCCGGTGGCGTCGCCCGAGATCACGAGATCTCCGCCGACGGTGCGGGTGATCGACGCCAGATGGATCGAGCCGGTGCCGCTGTAGCTCTTCAACCAGAGGGGGTCGCCCTGCGGGTCGAGCTCGCCTACCTTCACGTCGCCGACGCCCATGCCCGGCGCCGTGGTCCCGAAGAAGACCTGATGGGACACCGGATCGTTCACCACCTGGACCTCCTGTCCCGGGACGATCGTGGCGAACGTCGACACGCCCATGAGGTTGTAGCGGGCGACGAACGAACCTTTGGTGGCCGAGCCGATCGTGGTCCCGCCAAACGTCGTCGGACCGGTGATCGCGCCGCCGAGGGTGACGCCGTCGGCGTCGGCCGAGAGAGAGCTCCCGTAGGCGTGGTCGCCGAACTTCTCGAGCCACAGGCAGTCTCCCGCGCTGCTCAGCCGCGCGACGAAGCCGTTGTTGAAGCCGCTCATCACGGCGCTCATGCTCGAGCAGCCGGGGCCGAGATCGAGCTGGCCCTGGAACTCGCCCGTGAGGTACACGTTGCCGCTCGGATCGACGGCCACCGCGCTGACGAGCTGGTCGCTCGGATCACCGAACCGGTGCGCCCACTGCTGCGCCCCGCCGCCGTCGTACCGCGCCACGAAGACGTCGTGCAGGCCCGCCGAGGCGGCCGTCGCGCCGGCGATGGTGGCTGTGATATCGAAGCTCCCGGCGACGACCACGCCGCCGTCCGCGGTGGCGGCGAGGGAGGGGACGGTGCTGGTGGTGTTGGCGACTGACCTGCTCCAGGAGGGCAGTCCGGTTTTGGCGTCGAGCCTGGCCAGAAAGAAGCCGAATTTCGATGACGTGAGCGGGTCGGTGTTGTTGCCCAGATCGATCTTGCCGCCGAAGGCGCCGGTGATGAACACCGCGTCTCCGGTCGGGTCGAGATCGAGGCCGGGGTAGCCCACGACGTCGAGATCGGTGTCCCCGAACCGCTTCGACCACAGGTGATCCGGCTGGGTGCCCCCACCCGCGCCCGTGGTCCCACTGCTGCTCGTCGTCGCGTCGCCGCCCCCCGCGCCGCCCGTCCCCGCCGCGGTGTAGTCGCTGTAGTCGAACATCAGCGCGCATCCGCCGCCGGACACCGCGGCGCCGAGCGTGATCGCGAGCGAGAGCGCGGCGACCGTGGCTGTGTGGACTCTGCGAGACATGGCGCGAGGGACCTCCGCGGCGAACGTACTACGTCGCGGCCGCCGCCGGGCTCCGCGACGATGCGGCGCACGTTACGAGCGCCTCCGTGTACCCTCGCCGGGTGATCCCGACCTCGTTCCAGACGCTTCGGGCCCTCAAGGTGCTCAACATCGGCGCCGTCGGCCTCGCGCTCGCGGGGGTCGTCGGCGCGGTGCTCGCGCTCTTCTTTCACCAGGCGAGCGTCCACCCCCTCGTCGCCGCGTGCGCCAGCCTGCCCACGCTGCTCTGCGGCCTCCTCTGGGCCTGGATGCTGCGGCGCCCCGCGACCGTGGGAAAGACCTCGATCCGCTGGGGCTGGGTGGGCTCGATCCCGCTCGCGATGATCAACGCCGGCCTCACCCTCGCCGTCATGATCTCGTTCTCCACCACCTTCGATCCGGGCAGGTTCTTCCTCGCCATCCTGCTCGGCGCGACCTTCGGCGCCATGGTCTGGATCCCCGCGCTCCTGGCCACGCTGGCCTGCTTCGGCCTCCCGATCGCCTCGGCCCAGCGCCTCGCGAAGAGGGGCCTCGCCGGCGAGGAGCGCGGCGAGTGGATCGTCGGCCTGGTCTGCATCGTGATGAGCCTCATCGCCCTCGGGATCTCGTACCAGGCCGCCCCGAGCCCCGCCCTCGACGGTGGCGCCTGGCCGGAAATGCACCGCGTCCTCGCGAGCCTCGGCCTCACCCTCGGCCTCGCCGCCGCGAGCCTCGCCCAGGCCCGCGCCGCGCGCCGCCGCACCTTCATCGCCGACACCGAAGCCGGCAAAATCCCCGGCTACCGCGTCGACGCCCTCGACGAGGGCAAGGTCCTCGTGCGCATCGTGGCCCAGGGCCAGGGCTACCGCGTCGCCGACTTCGAGCAGGAGATCTTCGAGCTCGACGCCGAGGGCGAAGCCACGCGGCCAAAGCACGTTGACGAGCGGTGAGAGCAGGAGAGGGGAGAAGGGAGAGGGGAAGAGGGATCGGAATCATCTGGCGCAGATGGCGGCGGAGGCGTCACCCTGCTTCGGCGATCTCCACTTCGACACCCGGAGCAGAGAGAGTCGGAGGGAGATCCGGAATACCCCGGAGCTCGGAGGAGATCGGAACAGAAAGAGATGGACCGCAAGGTCGCAAGGGTCGCAAGGGCGCTGGAGAAATCTTTTTTCTCGCCCTCGCGCATCTGGCGCCCTTGCGGTCTCCGATTTCGGGTGGTCTCGAGTGAGGGCCTCAGCCCTTCGGCGCAGGATCGGCGTGCGGCGTCGCCGGCAGATCGACGGGCTCGGCGACTCCTGCCCTGCGCCGCGCCGTCGGGCGCACGCGCTCGGCCAGATCGGTGTGACCGACCATCTCGAAGATGCCTGTCACCGCGTCGGCCACGCCCTGGTAGCGCGTATTCCACACCAGGGCGGCCTCGTTGCGGGCCTTCAACGTGAGCTGGGCCTCGCGCTCTTCGCGCTTCACGTCGGCGAGCGCGGCGTCGAGGTGGGCGATGGGCTTCGCGAGAGAGAGCCCGAGCACGACGGCGTCCACCGTGATCCCCTCTTGCCTGGGCTTCTCGACGAGCGCCCGTGTCGCGAGGAGATCGGCGACGCTCCGGGCGCGGTGCACGAGGAGATCCGCGTCTTCCGGCGTCTCGCCCGAAAGGCCGTAGGCGCCGAGGATGCCATTGCCGAAGGCCGAAGAGAGCGCGCCGCGAATGGTGATGAGCCGCGACCGCAGGTCGATGATCCCTTGATCGCGGGCGGTGCGAGGAGCCTCGTCGTCCGCCAGCTCGGCCGCGTTGGCGAGATCTGCCTCGGTGAGCGTCCTGGTCGCCCGCTCGATCGTCGCGCCCAGCGCCGTGAGCACATGGGCCACCGTCAGGTGCACCGGCGGGCCGGCGGGGAAGAGGATTTTCTCGAGCTCATCGCTCACCTCCGCGCCGTGAACGCTGAGCGAGGTGAGCACCGTTCGCGCGATGGCGGTGCGGTCGGAAACCATCTTGGAAACATCGGCCATGAAGTACCCCTTTCGTGGTCCGGCGAACGTAACGGACGGTTGAAACGAATTTCAAGAGTGAACAGAGCTTTACGAAGCGGGAGGGGACGGGGCGGCGAAGCTCTCGGAAGTACGTGTGCGTAACGCGGCGCGGCAGGACAGCGTCGGATCGAGAGTTTCGGATTGGCGGACGGGATCTGGAGCGGTCGAAGCGCGGCGCTGCGGGTGTGGATCGGCTTCCGGAGCGCTCCGAGCGGGGGATCGCGCTCGCGGATCCGGTGCCGAACGGGGCGGATCGCGCGTCGGCGGATGACGAGCGCAGGCTGAAGCGCTCGGGGGAGCCGTTGGATCTCGAGGATGGCGTACGGAGCGCCCCAGGAGGGGATCCGGCGTCAGCGAAGCCGGGCGCGGAGTGTTCGGCTGCCGAAAATCCGCGCGG
Organism: Byssovorax sp.; assembly: GCA_040006075.1. Classification (GTDB taxonomy): domain Bacteria; phylum Myxococcota_A; class Polyangia; order Polyangiales; family Polyangiaceae; genus JANYGI01. The sequence continues at coordinate 4,320 of JBDTXR010000425.1, forward strand.
GCGGCGCCGCTCGGCGATCCGGCACCCTATTTCATTCGGTTGCACCCGCGAAGCGGCTACCCTCGGTCGCTTACGAGGAGGGCGGAATGGCCGGTGCGAGCAAGAAGGGCCTCACGGAGCAGCAGATCCGGGAGGAGCACATCGACAAGGCCATCGTCCGGGCCCGCTGGGATTTCGAGGCCCAGGTGGGGATCGAGGTCCCGATCACCAGGGGGCAGATCATCGTCCGCGGGCGGATGACGACGCGCGGGGAGTCGAAGCGCGCGGACTACGTGCTCTTTCACAAACCGAATCTGCCGCTGGCGATCATCGAGGCCAAAGACAGCTCGTACCCGATCGGGGGCGGGATGCAGCAGGCCCTGGTCTATGCCGAGATGCTCGACGTCCCCTTCGCCTACAGCTCCAACGGGGATGGGTTCCTGGAGCACGATCGGACGGGCAAAGGCGCCGTGGTGGAGCGGTATCTCGATCTCGACGCGTTCCCGTCGCCCGAAGAGCTGTGGCGGCGGTACTGCGGGTGGAAGGGGATTGGCCCGGCGGTCGAGCCGGTCGTGACCCAGAGCTACTGGAGCGACGGGAGCGACAAGACGCCTCGGTATTACCAGACCAAGGCCATCAATCGAACGGTCGAGGCCGTGGCCAGGGGCCAGACGCGGGCGCTGCTGGTGATGGCCACCGGGACCGGGAAGACGTTCACCGCGTTCCAGATCATCTGGCGGCTCTGGAAGGCGGGGGTGAAGAAGCGGATCCTGTTCCTGGCCGATCGGAACATCCTCGTCGATCAGACCAAGACCAACGACTTCAAACCGTTCCTCGGGAAGATGACCAAGATCGAGAACCGTACGGTCGATAAATCGTACGAGATCTATCTCGCGCTCTACCAGGCCGTGAGCGGCACGGACGACGCCGACGACATTTTCAAGCAGTTCTCGCCCACGTTCTTCGATCTCATCGTCATCGACGAGTGCCACCGTGGGAGCGCGGCCGACAACTCGGCCTGGCGCCGGATCCTCGATTACTTCGCGACCGCGACGCAGATCGGTCTGACGGCGACGCCGAAGGAGACCCACGACGTCTCGACGACGAATTACTTCGGCGAGCCCGTCTACACCTACAGCTTGAAGCAGGGGATCGAGGACGGGTTTCTCGCGCCGTACAAGGTGGTTCGCATCGATCTCGACAAGGATCAAGACGGCTACGCGCCAGGAGCGGGCAAGCTCGACAAGCACGGCCAGGAGATCGAAGACCGCGTTTATACGCAGAAGGACTTCGATCGGAAGATGGTCCTGGAGAAGCGCACCGCCCTGGTCGCGCGCAAGGTGACCGAATTCTTGAAGGCGACTGACCGCTTCTCCAAGACCATTGTCTTCTGCGAGGACATCGATCACGCCGAGCGGATGCGCGAGGCGCTCGTGAACGAGAACGCGGATCTCGCGGCGGCGAACCGGAAGTACGTCATGCGGATCACGGGCGACAACCCCGAGGGCAAGGCGGAGCTCGACAACTTCATCAACCCGGACGAGCGCTATCCCGTGCTCGTCACCACCTCGAAGCTGATGACGACCGGCGTCGACGCCCAGACTTGCGCCGTGATCGTCCTCGATCAGACCATCCGGTCGATGACCGAGTTCAAGCAGATCGTCGGCCGCGGGACGCGCGTTCGGGAGGACTACGGGAAGCTCTACTTCACGATCCTGGATTTCCGGAAGGCGACCGAGCACTTCGCCGATCCGGATTTCGACGGGCAGCCGGTCCAGATTTATGTACCGAAGCCCGGCGAGTCGCCGGTGCCGCCCGATGATCCGGGCCCGGCCCCCGCGACGCCGGAAGGCGGGGAGCGGCCTCCGCCGCCGGACGATGGGCCTCCCGGGGATCCGGATGCGCCGAAGAAGGGCGGGGGACGCCGGGTGAAGTACGTTGTCGCCGATGTCGCGGTCTATGTCGTGTCGGAGCGCGTGCAGTACTACGGCAAGAACGGGCAGCTCGTGACCGAGTCCTTGCGAGACTATGCGCGGAGCGCGGTGCGCGAGGAGTATGCGTCACTCGACGGCTTCCTGAAAAGCTGGACCGCGGCGGAGCGGAAGCAAGCCATTGTCGACGAGCTGGCCAAGCGAGGAGTCTTCTTCGAGGAGCTGGCGCGCGAGGTCGGCAAGGACTACGGCGCGTTTGATCTCGTGTGCCACATCGCCTTCGACAGACCGCTCTTGAGCCGCAAAGAGCGGGCGGCTCGCGTGCGAAAGGGCGACTACTTCGCGAAATACGGCGCGGCGGCGCGCGCGGTGCTGGAGGCGTTGCTCGACAAGTACGCCGACGAGGGCGTGGACGACATCGAGGATATCCGGGTGTTGCAGGTGCAGCCGATGATGAAGCTCGGGACGCCGATGGAGATCCTGAAGCGCTTTGGCGACAAGGGGGCTTATCTGGCCGCCGTGCACGGCCTGGAGGCCGAGCTGTACAAGGCCTCCTGATCGCCGACACCGCACCAGTCGCCGCAACGTTCCAATCGTGTTCGTCTCCGTCCTCTTCTCCGTCCTCGTCCTCGTCTTCGTCTTCGTCCTCGTCTTCGTGCGCGTCCCCGTGCGCGTGCGCGTGCGCGCTCTGATTCCGGATCCGGAGCGCGCACGCGCACGCGCACGATAGACGCGCACGAGGACGAGGACGGGAGACGAGGACGGGAGACGAAGACGAGGACGAGGACGGGAGACGGACCAATCGGCAACAGCTCCGATCAGAGCCGCGCGGGAGGGACTACGTGGTTGGCTTCACCGCCCAGGCCTTGAGGGTCGGGAGCTTTTTCATCGCCAGGCGGACCAAGGCCGACCACTGGTGCAAGTCGGCCTCGGCGTCGAGCACGAGGTCGCGCACGATGGCGCGATGCGGCTCGTTCGCGGCCAGCTCTTCGAGCACGCGCGCGGCGTCGAAACCCTTCTCGTTCTCGGTGAATCGACGCAACACGTCGACCACTCTTTTGCGCTTGGCTCGCCGGGCGTCGTTGAAGGTTGGATGATTGAGCAGGCGGAGGGTAGTCTCGGCCTTGGTTCGTCGCGCGCGCGTGGCGGTCGAGCGAGCGGCGGGCTTGCCGGTCGTCACGTCGAACTCGAGGAAGGCGAAGGGATCCGCGGTCACCGGATCGACGGTCGCGAGCGTGCCTTTCAGTCGGTTGCAGTCGCCGCAGCTCGGGCGAAAGTTCTTCCACTCGAAGGCGTCGGCGACGCCGGCGCTCTTCGCGTCGCGATGGTCGATGCTGCGGGTGGGCGAATGGTCGCAGTACAGGCAGCGATGGCCATAAGCGCTTTGCAGCTCGACGAACCAGGATTTTCCGCACGCGGAGTCACGGAACCGCTTCCAGACGATCCGGACCGGCTCGGTCCTGGCCTGGTTGCGGTAGACGTCGATGCAGGTCCGCAGGGCAGGATCGGTGGGTGCGGGCTTCGGCGCAACCGGCATCATTGCCCGGCACGCTCCGCTTTGGCCGCCTTGTCGTTCGCGAGCCGGATCCGCTCCGCGTCTTCGCGCCAGGCTTCCACTCCTTCATAGGTCGGGGTCGCCGGCGCGATCCGCTCATACTCCGCTTCGAGCGATCGGAGCTTCTTGCGTTCTGCGGGTGTGGCCTTCTTCGCTCGTGCGCGCCCTCGGAGCCGCTCGATCTCGGCCGCCATCTCGTCGGTGAGAACGTCGCGCGTGGAGGTGAGGCCGAAGTTGGGCCCGGTGAGGGTCTGATCCGCCGTGAGGCCGAACGTACCTTCCTCGGTGATGACGTCGACGACTTC